>NZ_CP016809.1:942000-1256000 GCF_002741055.1 Paenibacillus ihbetae
GGCCATGTATTGTTCGGTAATCTCGCTGACGGGGATATCCTGGATGTCGATTTCCGCTCTATCAATGAGGTGAAGCAGCAGATCGAGCGGTCCTTCAAACGTCTCCAGCTTATATAATACGCTCACGGTGAATCCTCCCGCCATAAAAATAAAATGCAGTGCCCTGATGAAAAAGAGCACTACATTAAATAAGCACTATTTTAAGCTTTTCGTCAAGTTTGCCATTTCGATCGCCGCCATCGCGGAATCCCAGCCTTTGTTGCCAGCCTTCGTTCCGGCGCGCTCGACCGCCTGCTCGATGTTCTCCGTCGTCACGACGCCGAAGATGGTTGGCACGCCGGTCTTCAGGTTGATGGCCGACACGCCCTTCGCGACTTCATTGCAGACGTAATCGTAGTGGGTTGTCGATCCGCGGATGACGGTGCCCAAGGTGATGATCGCATCGTATTTGCCGCTTTCCGCCATTTTTTGGGCGATCAGCGGAATTTCGAATGCGCCCGGCACCCAAGCTACATCCACTTCATCATCCTGCACGCCGTGGCGCTTCAACGCGTCGAGCGCGCCGCTCAGCAGCTTGCTGGTAATAAATTCATTAAACCGTCCGACCACGATTCCGTATTTCAAGCCTTCCGATACTAAGTTGCCTTCAAAAATGTTTGCCATGGTTATGGACATCCTTTCAAATGGGAGTATTGTTATTGTTGATGCATGCTGCACTTTTGCGCTCGATGAGCGCTCGTTGATGCCTATCGATTTCTGTCCGCTGCGCGTCGGATGCAGCTTCCGATCGCTGTTGTCACCGGATTCCCTGAACGACTCATATACAAGGTAGGAATCCGGCGGCAAAGGCGAACGCTTCGCTTCTTCTGCTGCATTCCGCCGCTCCGCTAGGTCCATTCTGGTAGCAAATGCGGGCTGACTCTTCGAGCTAGTCGGCGTTTGCGAATGCATCATGGACCATTACGCTTGCGGAGTTGGGGATTCGTGCCCACCCTAAATTGGTGGGCGCATTTTGAATTGTCCGCTGCGCACCGGATGCAGGTCGCCTGCTTCGATGCTATTTCCCTGTCCGCCGCGCCTCGGATGCAGCTTCCGATCGCTGTTGCCACCGGATTCCCTGAACGACTCATTTACAAGGTAGGAATCCGGCGGCAAAGGGCGAACGCTTCGGTTCTTCTGCTGCATTCCGCCGCTCCGCTGGGGCATTTCCCTTTAAGAATTGGCGCTCTCGTTCTGCTCCAAATCGTCGAACTTCAGCATATGCCCTAGCTTAGCCTGCTTGGTATGCAGGTACCCGGTATTGTCCTCGTTCTCCGGCATTTGGATCGGCACCCGCTCCACAACCTCAAGCCCATATCCCTCAAGGCCCTTGATCTTCCGCGGGTTGTTGGTAAGCAATCGGATCTTCCGGATGCCGAGATCCTTCAAAATTTGCGCGCCGATGCCGTAATCTCTCAAATCCGCCGGGAAGCCCAGCTTCAGGTTGGCATCGACCGTATCGAGGCCCTCCTCCTGCAGCTTATAAGCCTTCAGCTTGTTGATCAAGCCGATGCCCCGGCCCTCTTGGCGCATGTACAGCAGTACGCCGTTGCCGGCCTCCTCAATCTGCCGCAGCGCTGCCTCGAACTGCGGGCCGCAGTCGCAGCGGTGGGAGTGGAAAACATCGCCGGTCAAGCATTCGGAATGGACCCGAACCAGCACCGGCTCATCGCCGTTGATCTCTCCTTTGACCAAAGCCACATGCTCTTTGTTGTCGACGTCGTTCGTGTAAGCCACGGCCTGGAATACCCCGTAATCCGTCGGCATCCGCACCGCCACTTCCCGGTGCACCAGCTTCTCCTTCTCATTGCGGTAATGAATCAGATCCTTGATGCTGATCAGCTTCATCCCGTGTTTCTTCGATATTTCGATCAGATCCGGCAAGCGCGCCATGGTTCCGTCTTCCTTGATGACTTCGCAGATGACACCGGCAGGATAAGAGCCGCATAGTTTCGCGAGATCGACAGCCGCCTCCGTGTGACCTGCCCGGCGAAGGACGCCCCCTTCTTTGGCAATCAACGGAAACATATGGCCCGGCCTGCGGAAATCCGCTGCGGTCGCATCCGGATCCATAATGCCGCGAACCGTTACGGAGCGCTCATAGGCCGAAATGCCGGTTGTCGTATCTTTATGGTCAATGGAGACGGTGAAGGCCGTTCCGTGATAGTCCGTATTTTGGCTTACCATCGGTTTCAGATCCAGCTCCTGAGCCCGCGACTGCGTCATCGGGAGACACACCAGCCCACGCCCTTCCGTAATCATGAAATTGATCACCTCGGGGGTTGCCTTGTCGGCCAGAGCGATAAAATCCCCTTCATTCTCGCGGTCCTCATCGTCAACGACGATAACGATCTTCCCTTCCTTTAAATCCTGCAATGCCTCTTCTATGGGATGAAAAGAAAATCGTTCTTCCATTCCTACTCCTCCTTCTCGTAAATCCGGTTCGGGTCCGTCGGATGCTCGAATCAAGCAAAGCCGTGCTCGGCTAAATAATCCCGGCTGATCCCCGCTTTGCTCCTTCTTGAGCTGTTTCCGTCGCTGCCGTAATTCAGCAGATGCTCTACGTATTTGCCCAAAATGTCGCACTCGATGTTAATCGTGTCTCCCGGTCCCTTATAAGCCAGTACCGTTTCGGCAAGCGTGTGGGGAATGATGGAGACGGTAAAGGAATGCTCCGTCGTTCGAACGACGGTCAGACTGATTCCATCCAGCGTTACGGACCCTTTCGGAAGGATATATTTGAACACATCGTCGTCCGACGGGGCAATTTCATAGACGACCGCATTCTGGTCGGATCTCACGCTTCGAATCACGCCGACCCCGTCCACATGGCCCTGTACAATATGACCGCCGAATCGTCCGCCGGCTGCCATGGCCCGTTCCAGATTGACTTTGCTGCCCGGTTGAAGCTGCTTCAGGTTCGTGTTTCGATACGTTTCCGGCATGACATCCACGGTAAAGCTGTCTTTGTCGATCGTTGTCGCAGTCAAGCAAACACCATTGACGGCGACACTGTCACCAAGCTTTAGATCATCCAGGATCTTCCTTGCCGAAATGCTGAGCACCATCGCTTCACCTTGGCGGCCGATTCGTCTCATCTCGCCGATCTCTTCAATCAGCCCTGTAAACATATCCTGTCCCTCCTTTCATTCAATCGTTTACGACTTCCATACCGGCTGGCCGGTCACATAAATATTGTCGCCAAGTCTTTGGGTCTCAAGTCCTGTCAGCTCAATCGCTTCGCTCATCAACTCAAACCCGCTGAACATATAGTTTCCCGGTGCATCGTACCCTCCAATAATCTTCGGGGCAATGAATTGGATAATGCGATCCACCAGTTTGTTTTCCAGCAAGCTTCCGCTTAAGGTGCCTCCTCCTTCAACAAGAATGGAGGCGATGCCCATGCGACCAAGCTCCATAAGCGCAGCCTTCAGGTCGACTCTAGGGCCAGGGCCACAGACCAGAATTTGCACTCCCTGTCCTTCCAGCGCGCTCCGTTTCGCGTTGTCGGCCAGCTCCGTCGTCAGCACCACTGTTTTGGCGGCGCCATCACGCGCTACCCGACTATCCAAAGGGATGCGAAGCTGCGAGTCCACGATAATTCGTACAGGCTGGAGACCGTCTACGCGGAGTCTCGTCGTCAGCGCTGGGTCGTCCGCAATCACGGTGGCCACTCCTACCATGATCCCCTGGTGACGATGCCGGAGGGAGTGCACCAGCTCACGGGACTCCTCATTGGATATCCATTTGCTGTCACCGGTCTTTGAGGCGATTTTCCCGTCCAGCGTACTGGCTGTTTTTAAGGTGATAAAAGGCAGTCCGGTCGTAATGAACTTGTTGAAGGCTTCATTCAACCGGATCGCACGCTCTTCGAGGACGCCGGTCGTTACTTCAATGCCCGCAGCCCGCAGCATCTGCAGCCCACGGCCGGCAACCAGCGGATTGGGATCCTGGCAGGCGACGACGACACGCTTAACGCCTTCCGCTATGAGTCTTTCGCTGCATGGGGGAGTTGCCCCGTAATGGCTGCAGGGCTCAAGGGTCACGTATACGGTGCTTCCCGCAGCCTTGCTTCCGGCCATATTCAATGCATGGACCTCAGCATGCGGCATTCCCCGCTCCAGATGGGTCCCGACGCCCGCAAGGGCTCCGTCCTTCACGACGACGCAGCCTACGACCGGGTTTATGCCGGTCTGCCCTTGAGCCCGTTCCGCCATATCCAGTGCAAGCGACATATAAAATTCATCGTTGATGATCTCCATGACCCCCATGCCCCTTTCCAGAATAAAAAAGCCCTGTTTTCGGATTAGCATTCATCCAAAACAGGGCGTAATAAACCAGTTCACTTTACGACATCATAAATAACCGTTCGTTCCGAGATTCTCATACAACGACCAAAGAAGCGGCATTAACCTATACACACCCGCTCCGAACATCGTCATATGTGAAAAACTCCACATAACGCATGACATCAGAAAGCTAAGACAAGAGATACCTATGGTAAGTGCTCTCAAGTCCACTTTCGTTCCTTCTCCCATCCAGACTATACTGTCGGTCCCGGAATTTCACCAGGTCCACCGCATACGATACGTATCCGGGTCACGGACTAAGACGCAGCCGGAGCTGCGATCATCACCGCCGGTAGGGAATTTCACCCTGCCCCGAAGGATTCATATGAAATTAGCTGTTACTTACGATGAATCTTAACACTCCAAAGACGAAAATGCAAGATAAATAACTCACTTTTATTTAGTCAGTAACTTTTCCGCTGCATTTTTTTATCCCTGTTCCTGTCCCGGAAGGAAATTGCTGCGCTCAAGGAGAACCCAATAATGCTGAAGAAAAACCAAGTACGTATTTGTATCGTGGTAAAGGAGATCAAGCAAATGAAAACGTCGCTTAACATCATCGTAAGACCGACGGAAATCGATGTGAACGGTCATGTCAATAACGCCAAATACCTGGAGTACCTGGAATGGGGAAGAGAAGAATGGTACGAGGCGGGAAATCTGCACTACGATGTGCTGAAAGAACTGGGTGTGCAGACCGTCACGGTCAACATTAATATTAATTACAGGAAGGAATGCAGACAGGGAGAGCGGCTGACCATCACAACCGAGTCCCACAAGCTTGGAAGCAGCAGCCTGGTGCTCCTGCAGCAGATCCATAACGCTGACGGCGAGCTTTGCGCCGATGCCGCTGTAACGATCGTGACGATCGATATTCACTCCCGCAAGAGCCGGCCTGTTCCGGATGAATTACGGGCGTTGTTTCAACGAGCCTCGACATAATTTTGGAATAACCAGCCATTACACGGGTTTAGCCCAGTTAAACCGCCGACTATCGACGGCTACAAGCTTCGCCTATGGCTTTACCCGACCGCATAAAAAACAGGCCTCCGCAAGGGAGGCCTGTCCATCCAATACTTACATATTACGCTTCGAATACTTCGACCTTTTCCATTTTGTCACGGCCTTTAAAAGCATCGATGTGCTCCATGCCTTCAACCACCTTGCCGAATACGGTATGCTGTCCGTCCAGGTGAGGCTGCGGCTCATAGCATACATAGAACTGGCTTCCGCCCGTATTGCGTCCGGCATGCGCCATAGCCAAGCTTCCACGCTCATGCTTGTTCGGGTTGATCTCGCAATCGATCGTGTAGCCCGGTCCGCCTGTACCTGTTCCGTTCGGGCAGCCGCCTTGAGCAACGAAGCCCGGAATGACACGGTGGAATACTAGACCGTTATAGAAGCCGGAATTCGCGAGCTTCTCAAAATTTGCAACCGTGTTCGGTGCATCCTTTTCAAACAGATCGAGCAGTACCTCTTTACCGTTTTCCAATGTAATTCTCGCTTTTTTTGCCATATCGAATATCTCCTTTCGATGTACATTCCCTAAGATACGCATTTCATAAAACATGCAACTTCTAGTTTACTATGAAATAACTTGGGACGCAAAATGAACCTGCATCTTGCAGCGTCCATCCATCGTCCCGTGAAGACCCGGCAGTCCTTAAAAAAGCCCGGCCAAACCGATCGTACCGGCATGGCGGGCTTTGCACAGGAATCGTCGGCTGTTGATTCACACCCTGTAAGGTGCAATTTGTGCCGATGGAAACGACTTTAGCTTGTAACGGTTTCTTTAGCGATCCGCGCAGGAACGACGTCATTGCTGATAATATCCTGAAGCGACTCGCGTCGAACGACAAGCCGGCTCTGGCCATCCTTAACAAAAACGACGGCAGGTCTGCGGATCCGGTTGTAGTTGCTAGCCATGGAATAGTTGTACGCGCCCGTGCAGGATACGGCCAGCAGGTCTCCCGTGTTGACCTTAGGCAGATCCAGGTCCCAGATCAGCATGTCGCCGCTCTCGCAGCACTTGCCGGCAATCGAAACCGTCTCCTCCGGCTTCTCGTTGGCACGGTTGGCCAGCATGGCTTCATATTTCGATTCGTATAGGGCCGGTCTCGGGTTATCAGTCATCCCGCCGTCTACGGCAACGTATTTCCGTACCCCCGGAATGTCTTTGCTGGTGCCTACTGTATACAGCGTGGTGCCTGCCTCACCCACGATGCTGCGGCCAGGCTCTACCCAAATCTCTGGCAGCTCGCTGTCAATGCCGGCAAAATGGGTTTTCACCGCATCCGTAATCGCTTTAACGTAGTCGGATACATGAAGCGGGGTATCCCCGTCGACATAACGAATTCCGAAGCCGCCGCCAAGATTGACGACCTTGAAGGTGACGCCAAGATCCGCCTTGACCTTCGCCGCAAATTCGGCAACGCGCGAAACGGCCATCTGGAAGCCTTCGACTTCGAAAATCTGCGAGCCGATATGGGAATGGATGCCGATCAATTGAAGATTGTTCTGGGCGGCTGCCAGCTTCACCGCTTCAAAAGCCGAGCCGTTTCCGATATCGAATCCGAATTTGGAATCGGTTTGGCCTGTCGAGATATATTCATGGGTATGCGCCTCAACGCCCGGCGTTAACCGAAGGAGAATGTTCACCTTCCGGTTCTTCTCGGCAGCAATGGCCTGGAGCATATGCAGCTCGACTACATTGTCCACGACGAAGCAGCCGATTTCGGCATCAATGGCCATTTCGATTTCTTCAGGCGTCTTGTTGTTGCCGTGAAAATGGATCCGCTGCACCGGAAAGCCGGCCTGCAGCGCCGTATACAGCTCCCCGTCGGAAACGACGTCCAGCGACATTCCTTCCTCATCGGCCAGCTGGCACATAGCCATTACGCAGAACGCCTTGCTGGCGTACGCGACTTGAAACTTCAAGCCGGATGCCTTAAAGGCTTCAATATATTCCCGGCAGCGGTTCCGGACCGCTTGCTCGTCCACAATATATAGAGGCGTACCGTACTGGGCTTTCAATTCGGATGTGTCGCATCCGCCGATCTCCAAGTGTCCCTGTTCGTTTATCTTGCTGGTACCGTGTAGAAACATGCTTACAATTCCTCCGATCGCTTTATCAAAAATAGGATAATCGAATAATTGTTCACAGTATAGCAGACAACGAAACGTAAGCAAAATGGATTTTTCAACACATCATTTGTGTTATTATCAATGCCTTCTTTTGGAATTCATTTCAGTTCCCATTTTGGTGTGATCCCTTGTTTTGTTAAGGGCCGGGCGTCTCGTTGACGTCAGCAGCGGTTTGCGGAACAAAATCTCGCCCATGGCCTTTGCACTAAATGGTATAAAAGGCCATAAATATGACGAGTTATAGGACCGGTGCGTCGTTAAGGATAGAATCAGCAGCGTGCTGCCGATAACGAACCCTTTCACACCGAACAGCGCGGTCGCCACAAGCAGAACGAGCCGGACCATCCGGTTGGCCAGCCCGAGCTCATAGCTTGGTGTGGCGAACATGCCGATAGCCGCCACGGCCATATAAAGCACCACCTCGTTGACAAACAGCCCGGTTTTGACGGCGATATCGCCGATCAGAATCGCGGCAATCAGGCCCATGGCCGAGGCAAGCGGTGTCGGCGTATGAACGGCAGCCAAGCGCAGCAAATCCACGCCGAATTCGACGATCAGAAACTGTCCGATAATCGGAATCTTGGCGTTCTCCTGCGGCCCGAGGATGTCCAGCGCCGGCGGTTTCAGCTCCGGATGGACGACGAGCAGCATCCAGAGCGGCAGCAGAAACATCGAGGCAAAGATGCCCCCAAACCGGATCCATCTTAAATAGGTGCCCATGAACGCGGTCTGCCGGTTCTCCTCGGCATGCTGGCATAGATCGAAGAAGGTCGTCGGCATGATCATCACGCTGGGCGATGTATCGACCATGACGACGATCCGTCCCTCCAGCAGGTGAGAGGCCACCACGTCCGGCCGTTCGGAATATCGGACGAGCGGGTACGGATGCCAGCCCTTATTCACGATTGCTTCCTCCAGCTGCTTGTCGCCAAGGGGCAGCCCTTCGAGATCGAGCTGCTTGATTTTCCGGCGAATCGCTTCTACCTGCACGCGATCAACGATATCGTCGATGAAGAGCAGGCTCACATCCGTCTTGGTCCGTCTTCCGACCTTCATCGTCTCCACATGAAGCCCCGGGTCACGGACCCGGCGCCGCACGAGATTGATATTGGTTACGATCGTCTCCGTAAACCCGTCCCTCGCCCCCCGAACGACGCGTTCGACCGCCGGCTCTTCCAGCCCGCGTACGGGATACTTCCGGGTATCCAGCAGGATGGCGGTGCTTGAGCCCTCGATGAACAACGCGCATATTCCGCATAACACGTCATTGATCACCTTGCTCAGCTTCGACACCTGCTCGACCTGAACATGAGGAATATACGCCTTCATCATGTCGTTCAGCGCGTGGCCGTCCCTGACATCCTCCGGCTTCAGGTAGGTAAGACGGGTTAATATTTCGGAAACGATGACGTCGTTCGTGAAGCCGTTCAGGAACAGAAGCGCTGCCGGCCTCCCTGCAAAGGTCATCTCGCGAATGATGACGTCAAAGGACACGCCGTAGCCCATCACTTCCTTCAGCGTCTCTTTCAGGACGCTGATCTTCTCCGGCACGCGGTCCTCACCCTGCCAGTATATGACCGATTCCTCCGTGCTGTCCGAGGTTTCCGCATTTCTCTTTTCCTTAAGCGCCTCCTCCTCCAGCTCCTTGATTTCGGGAGGCGGGATCACCGGGATGTCCGGTTCTATGCCGTCGTTATAGGTTCTATTCTCGTCCATCGTATACCTCCTGATCGTGTAACTATCATTGATTGTATATAAGCCAATCGAACAGCGAGCCGGCGACCTTTCCGGCGACCATCGCCATCAGGAGCCCGAATAAATAACCGGTTAAACGAAGCCGCTTCGCCAAAATCGGCAGAACATTCAACACCTCGGTCAGTGCGGCTGCCAGCATGCCGATAAAGATGCCGCACATCAGCCCGATCACCGTGCTCACAACCGGTCCGAGCGGAATCGACCAATGCCAAAAGTCGGCAAGCGTGCCGACGAAGGAGCCGGAAATCAGCGCTCCCTCATACCAATGAACCCGACGGTAGGTCGAGGTTAGCTGGGACAGCCGCGGAATGATATCGAGCACGATAATCAGGGCAATGACCCCGCCTCCGACCGCGATTCCCCCGGCCACGCCGAGCATGCACGTAAATATCCCTTGGAGTATGGAAGTCATCACGATTCATTCCCGCGCCCTTCAGCCGCTTTGTTCATTTTGCGGTATTCTTCAGCCACGACATATTGATCGAGGTTTTCCTGATACAAATACATCTCGACCTCCAGCGGTGTCGGCTCCTCATTCCATTTTTTCTTGAACAAATGATTGAAGAATACCGTCATGCCGAACCCAAGACCGAGGGAATAGGCAATTTGGAACAGGTAAGGATGCTCATCCCTTTCTCCCGTTACCATCTCGACTATTCGTATCTGCACCTCGAGCATATTGACGTCCGCATGGAAATTCATGATCGTAAGCGCCGATCCGAAGAACAGCAGCAGCCAAACGAGAGGGAACCACAGCCTGGAGCCTCTGCTCTCCGGTCCGGTAAGCTCGACGAGCGTATGATGATTGCCCATCGGCTCGATATGAACGTCCGGAATGAGCTGCCGGATCCTCGGTATGATCTGGATCAAGTCCATCACCATCCGATTGCCGTCCATGTCCTTCGGCTGCACGAGGGGAAGGGCGGCTAACCGATCTTCCCATTCCGGATCGCAGACGATGAAAGCGACATCGCCAAGCTTAACGGTTTGGTCTTTCGGAATACGAATGCGGCTTCGCAGCTGCAGAAACACCGTCGGAGTGGGATTGACCTTCATCCAGAAACACTCCTTTACTGCTAAATTACCGTTAGTATGGGAAATCCCTGTGAATTCTACTCCAATTCCCCAAAAAGACTGCTGTGTCAACTGAAAAATCATGCAGCATTCCCGCGATTAGAATCACGGCCTGTACCTCTTTGCGGTCAGGAGGACATGAAAAAGCGCCTCTTCAATTATGAAAGAGGCGCTCCTTCCGAGCACATCGCATTCCGGAATCGGCAATTACGCTACTGCGCGATTTCATTCCGTATGCTCTGCAGTATTTTTTTCTCCAGCCTCGACACCTGGACCTGGGAGATCCCGAGCCGGGTTGCCACCTCTGATTGCGTCTGATCGCGGTAATACCGCAAATAGACGATAAGGCGTTCCCGTTCGGTCAAGCTTCCGATCGCTTCATTCAAAGCCAGCTTGTCGAACCAGCGCTCCTGCGAATCATCGGCAATCTGATCCATCAGCGTAATCGGATCCCCGTCATTTTCAAATACCGTTTCGTGAATGGAGGTCGGCGGCTTGTTGGCTTCCTGGGCAAACACCACGTCCTCCGGCGTTACCCCCAGCTCCTCGGCAACCTCCTTCACCGTCGGCAGACGGTCGAGCTGCTTGGACAGCTCGTCCCGCTTCTTCCTGACTTTATTGGCCATTTCCTTGAGGGAGCGGCTGACCTTCAAGGTCCCGTCATCCCGCAGGAAGCGCTGAATCTCCCCGATAATCATCGGCACGGCATAGGTAGAGAACTTTACGTCATAACTGAGATCGAACTTGTCCACGGACTTCAGGAGACCGATACAGCCGATTTGAAAAAGATCATCCGGCTCATACCCCCGGTTCATAAACCGCTGAACGACAGACCAGACAAGCCGAATATTACAATTGACAAGCGTATCCCGGGCAACATGATCCCCGTTTTGGCTGAGTGCAATGAGTCGTTTGACCTCCGCGTCGTCCAAATAAGTCTGCGAAGTTTTTTTCACATCGGCATCCATTTGTCCAACCCCTAATTATATAAAGCTTTCTTAGATTCGATCCTCTTTTTCATTTTGATCGAGGTGCCGCTGCCCGGCTGGCTGACCACTTCAAATTCATCCATGAAGTTCTCCATAATCGTGAACCCCATACCGGACCGCTCCAGCTCAGG
This sequence comes from Paenibacillus ihbetae, assembly GCF_002741055.1. NCBI lineage: Bacteria > Bacillati > Bacillota > Bacilli > Caryophanales > Paenibacillaceae > Paenibacillus > Paenibacillus ihbetae. Next base: position 953,482 of record NZ_CP016809.1, read on the forward strand.
CTTGGACGTATACAGCGGCTGCTTGGCCATTTCAAGATCCTCGATGCCCCTGCCGTCATCTTCAATGCAGAGGGTGATGACATCTCCGTCAATCGAAGCCTCGATCTTCACGATCCCCTCCGGATTGCTGTCATAGCCGTGAATGATGCAGTTGGTCACCGCTTCGGAAACGACCGTCTTCAGGTCGCTCAGCTCATCCATCGTCGGATCCAGCTGCGAGATGAACGCTGCCACGGCAACACGGGCAAAGGATTCGTTCTCCGACTTGGCGGCAAACTGCAGAGTCATAAAATTATGCTGCGACTTACCTTCACTCATGACACTACCTCCAAACCCGAGAGCGCCGTACCCTCGTTCTCATAGATCGGCATGATCTTGAACAAGCCCGACATTTCAAGCAGACGATAAACCTGCGGTTTGACGTCGCAGACCGCCATCTTGCCGCCTTTTTGCTTGATGAATTTATAGCGTCCCAGAATGACGCCAAGACCCGAGCTGTCCATAAACTCCAGATCCTTCAAGCTCAGCACCAGGTGCTCGGTTTGCCGCCGCTGGATTGCCTCATCCAGCTGAAGGCGAACCGAATCGGCCGTGTGATGGTCAAGTTCCCCCGACAAGCGGACGATCAGCACATGCCTGTGATGCTCCATATCAACATGCAGATTCATGTTTGCTCACTCTCCTCCCTGACATGAACAAAGATTTCTACAATGGAAAAAGACTTTCCTGCCCCCCGACAAAACTAGAAGAAAACTCCTATCAATCTACATGAAACAACTTGCCTGTCGTCCGTTTAAACAGCTTCCAGAATCCGGCTTTCTTCACCTCGACCGGTGATGTCAGTTCAAATTCCTTCACCAGCGCGTCCCCTTGATAAACCGACAGCTTCCCGATCACTTGCCCGGCAGCAACCGGAGCCTTCAGACCCTCGTTCCACTGAAGCTCATGCCGGATATCCTCGGTTTTCGCAGTCTTTTTAACCAGCACGTTGTACTCTTTGTCCGCCTGAATGGTAATCTCCGGCACGCTGCCCTTCTCCACCTTCAGGACGCCGAGCACTTCGCCCGGCTTATAAATGGAATGCATCGCATATTGGGAGAACGCATAATCGAATAACCGGGATACTTCATTGTTGCGGGTCTTCGTATCCGGAGCTCCCATCACCACCGCGATCGTGCGCAGCCCGTCCCGCTTGGCCGTTGCCGACAAGCAGAATTTGGCCTCCGAGGTGTAGCCGGTCTTCAAACCGTCCGCCCCCGTGTAAAAACGGACCAGCTTGTTCGTATTGACCAGCCAGAACGGCTTTGGCGTATCTTTCCGCAAATAATCCTGATAGGCGCCGGTATACTTCGTAATACCCTCATACTTCAGCAGCTCGCGGCTCATCACGGCGATGTCATGCGCCGAAGTGTAATGATTGTCTGCCGGCAATCCGTTGCAGTTGACGAAATGCGTATCCTTCATACCGAGCTCCGCCGCCTTCTCGTTCATCAGCTTGACAAAGGCTTCCTCCGTGCCTGCAATCTTCTCCGCCATCGCTACGGAAGCGTCGTTGCCGGATGCCATAGCGATCCCCTTGAGCATCTCTTCGACGGTCATTTCTTCCCCGGGCTCGAGGAAGATTTGGGATCCCCCCATCGAAGCGGCATATTCGCTGGTGCGAACCTTATCGGTCAACTTCAAGCGCCCTTCGTCAATGGCCTCCATCGTCAGCAGCATCGTCATAATCTTTGTGATGCTCGCCGGAGGCAGCTTATCATGGCTGTTTTTTTCGTAAATGATGGTTCCGGTATCCGCATCAAGCAAGATGGCGGAACGGGCACTAGGCGCCAGCTCCCCCTGGGATGATCCGCCGGTATTGATGTTTTCCTCGGCATAGCTTGGTACTGCCGCACTGGACCATCCCATAACGAAAGCAAGCAATCCAGCAATTAACGCTTTTTTCAATTCCGTCCCCTCCTGACTTCGTAATGGCATCCCGTATGTATACGGGTCTCTCTAACCATTGTCGTCAGGTTGGAAACAAATTATTCCAGTATTTAGGCTGGATGCAAAAAAAGACCCGTCCTTGCCGACAGCGTTATTCACGCTCGCAAGTACAGGTCTCTGTAGCGCTTGGGAAGATAGATTACATTTTCGGGATAATCGCCATGACCAAACCGAGGAACTTCTCCCGCACCTTCTCCGCGGTCTCCATAACCTCGTCATGGGAAAGCGGCTGATCCAAAATTCCCGCCGCCATGTTACTGATGCAGGAAATACCCAGCACCTCTAGTCCGGCATGTCTTGCAACGATCACTTCGGAAACGGTCGACATGCCAACCGCGTCGGCGCCAAGGGTACGCAGCATCCGGATTTCGGCCGGGGTTTCATAGGTAGGACCCAGCAAGCCGGCATATACCCCTTCCCGGAGGACAACGCTCTGGCTTACCGCAACTTCCTTCGCCAGCTGACGCAGTCTGCGGCTGTAAGCCTCGGACATGTCCGGGAACCGGACGCCCAGGGCCGGATCGTTAGGTCCGATCAGCGGATTTTTCCCCGTCATATTCAGATGATCCGAGATCAGCATGAGATCTCCCGGCTCGAAAGACGTGTTGATGCCGCCGGCGGCATTGGTGACAAGCAGGCTCTGCACCCCAAGCTCCTTCATGACCCGGACAGGGAAAGCAGTCAGCTCGGGACCATAGCCCTCATACATATGAAACCGGCCCTTCATCAGCACGACGCTGCGGCCGTGAATCGTTCCCAGCAGCAGCTCGCCTTCGTGGCCTTCAACCGTCGATACCGGAAAATGCGGGATGTCTTGATAGTTGATCGATACCGCATTCTCCATTAGATCCGCCAGGACGCCGAGACCCGAGCCCAGGATGAGACCCACCTCGGGCTTGACGTCATGCTGCCCGCGGATATAATCCGCGGCTTCTTTAATGCTTGCTTGGTTTACTGAACTCATCTCGTTCTCTCCTAACTGTAAGGTTATCGATAAAGTTGCCGTTCACAACCAACGCTTGTCTAGAGTCAAGCCCTGGGATGAAAATGGTCGTAAACTTCCTTCATGCTCTTCTTGGCCGATTGATACATGCCTGTCGTCGACAGGGCCGAATGCCCGAGCATTTCCTGTACCGAGCGAAGATCGGCACCATTCTGCAGCAGATGGACCGCGAAGGAATGCCGGAGCGTGTGCGGCGTTATCTCCTCCTCGATACCGGCCGACTTGCCGTATTTTTTGATGATTTTCCAGAAGCCTTGTCTCGACAGGCGTTTGCCCTGCGTATTCAGGAACAGGCCGTCTTCTCCAGGATCCTTGAGCAGCTTGTCCCTCATTTCAAGAACATAAAACTCCACATGCCGGGCGGCGGTTCTGGTAATCGGCAAAATCCGTTCCTTGCCCCCGGCAGCCGCGCAGCGCAAAAACCGCATCCGAAGATCCACATCGGCCAAGCTCAGCGACACCAGCTCCGAAACTTTAATTCCGGAGGCATAGAGAAGCTCTAGCATCGCTTTATCCCTTGCCCCTTGTGGAGAATCGCAATCGGGAGCCGCCAGCAGCTTGTCCACCTGCTCCTCCTCAAGAGCCTTTGGAGGCTTGCGCTCCGGCTTGGGCGATTCCAGCAGCAGGGTGGGATCCTGGATCATGACGGCCTGACGAACCAAATATTGAAAAAAAGACCGGAGCGATGCGATGCAGCGCAGCTGGGTTGAAACCGCTCTCCCCTGCTGGCGCATTCGTGCAAGATATATTCCGAGCAGCGCACGGTTTACATCCCCGGGTTCCGTGACCTCCCTCTCGGCCGCAAAAGCGATAAAGCTGGTGATGTCCGTCCGGTACGACTCGATCGTCCGCGGCGACAATCGTTTGGTTTCTTCCAGGTATTCTAAGTATTCATCTACATATTGAAGCATCGTTTACACCTGACCCCGCATGCCCATGAAACATCTACTCGCCATACCAGTAATATAAACGTAGACGTTCCATCGGCGAATATCTAGCATCTAACGTGCTCTCCGGCTGAAATGCCTTTACGGCATGACCGGTCGGCGTACGGTAAGGGTCGGATGGGGTTAACCAATCTCCCACCCATCCAAGGATATAATAGAAAAACATCGTTAATAAGGCGAACATGGAAATGAAGCGGATCCATGCGGCGATTTTACGGACCGAAATAATCATGATCATGCGTCCCCTCATTATGGTCTTTGTGCGTCCGAGCCTAAAAAGCTCGTATCACATAAAGACTATGATGCCGTCCAGATATTTATACCGGCACCGGGTAGAGGCTAGGCGCAATGCGCCATGATTCCTTGAATGGAGTATGTACTAATGCCCATTCCATCCCCAAATGAAAAGCCCTCCCGGCTGTATGCGTTAAAGAGGGCTTTGCCGTGATGAATCATCACGCCATATGATGTTGGTTATAAGTTAAGATTTATCAGGGTCGTTCTTGCCCTTCTCCTTGCAACGGTAGCATATGCCGTGGAAATCAAGCCGATGGTCGTGCACGGTGAAATTAAATTCGCGCTCCAGCCGTTCCTCTAGGGGACCGAGCCAATCCTCGCGTATTTCATCCATGCTTCCACATTGAGTGCATATTAGATGATGGTGATGATGCTTCGAAGTATCTGTTCGAAGGTCGTATCTTGCGACACCATCGCCGAAATTGATCTTCTCTACGACATGAAGCTCACTCAGCAGCTCCAGGGTACGGTATACGGTTGCCAGACCGATCTCCGGAGCTTTCTCTTTTACGAGCATAAATACATCTTCTGCGCTAAGGTGGTCGTCTTCATTCTCCAACAACACGCTAACCGTGGCTTCCCGCTGGGGCGTTAATTTGTAACCTTGGGATTGCAGCTGCTGCTTAATTTTGTCGATCCGCGCTTCCATCGTTTCCCTCCCCCTTGGAAATCACTGCACGTCATTGTCACTTCCTTCATTATAGGGGGATTTGACAAACAAAGTCAAACGCTTTTACTCTCCGCTAAAACTCGCGGCATTACAGCAGCATCGGGGTTACCCACTGCATCATCGCCGGCGTTACCCACGTCTCAAAGGACGAAATGCTTAGCGCCAAAACCACCATGCAGAGCGTTATCAGCGCATAAGATGCCAGCGGCCTGACCATGCTGCCTCCGCGATGCATCAGAAATCGATTCCTGATGATATATAGGGAGAACGAGATGGCAGCAACGCTGCACATCATCAGCATCGGGATAATGACCAGGTTTTGCGGCGCGATGGATACCAGCGCGAATAGCAGACCGGTCCAGGAGTATTGCCCGACCAAATACCCGACGGTAAAGCCGATCAACACCCCCTTCAGAAAATCGAGGATGAGAATGCCCGGCAGGCCGATCACCGACAGGCCCAAAATCCATATTAATCCGATCCACTTCAGATGAAGACCCGCTATGCTCCAGTAGGAGGACTGCATCATGGTTTCGCCGCTGTCCTGCACGCTGATAAAAAAGTGGTTCAAGTGCCTGGCCATGTCCTGCTGCTGCTCCAACGACAGCGCATTGACCATCAGCGCCCCGAAGAGCACGCCGACCAGAAACAAGACAGCAACAAATACATAGAGCGGTGTCTGATCCTTTAACGTCTGGCGAAAAAATTGCATAGAATAGAGTCTCCTTTCCTGTCTCTACTCTACTCTATGATCCCCTCTCGGATTCTATGACTGGAAGAAAGGTTCCGGGGCGAGCCTCGGAGTTTCTTATTTCATTACCTTGCCATAGGTCCCTCCGCCGCCCGAGGACAGGGCCAGCGTTCCGTTCCTTGCCTTGACAATGCTGGCGGCTAGAGCCTCTCCTGCGACCTCCGCAAGCTCCGATTCGGTAGCTTGATGAAGAATCGCCATCTCGGTCCCGAAGGCGGCCAGCAGCTTCCCCATCGCCGATTTGCCGAGCCCCGGGATGAACTCAAGCGGAACCTGATAGTGGTACGGCGGCCGGGTCGGCGGTATTAGCGGTTCCTCACGGTCTGCAACATCAAGAATCCGGTCAAGGACGCCCTGGACCAGTTTGGTGCTGCCGCAGTACGGGCATCTTGGCGGCCCGGTTTCAGCAGCCAGATGCTCCTCGTCAAGGATGCTCTCGCATCCGCCGCAATAGGTCCGGTGGTATTTCCCAAGCTTCGGGTTCAGGCCATAGTTTGCGGACACCCTCCGTCCGTCCTTCATTTGAAGCGCCAATTTGAATTCCTCAAACGATAGGCCGGCCATATCGATCCGGTTGTATTCCCTGCCGATCTTCCCCAGCGAATGCGCGTCCGAATTGGTCAGAAAGGTGTAGCGGTCTAGCTCGCTGATCAATCCCGCCATCGAGGAATCGGCGCTGAGACCAAGCTCGATGCCTGCAATCCCTTCAAGATCAAACACATCGCTCATCCGATCCGCCATGCTGCCATACAGCCCTTTATGAGGCGTAAATACATGCGCGGGAATGAGCAGCCCTCCGCGGCCGATGATTTCCTGCTGCAGCTGTCGCGGAGACACATAGATTCGCTGCGAGCTCAACTGGACATTTTTCATATAACGGGACATCCAGTCCGTGAACTCGCGCATGGTGCCCAAATCCGGAAAATACGCCAGCACATGCGCCGCTCCCATACCCGGCTCTCGAATTTCGATCTCGCTGCCGAGCAGGATGACCGTATCCCGGTAGGCGATGCCCCCGCCCTCGATTTCCTCCATGACCCCGCTGTCCAGGCAGCGGGTGATATCGTCCTGCACGGAAGGAGAGTGGCAGTCGATTATGCCGATCATGCGGATTCCCTTCCGCTCGGAAGCTTCCGCCGCAATGTTCTCGAATGTCAGGTTGTTGCTTGCGCTAATTTTGACAGCTTGTCCGCTGTCCGTGCGGCCGATATGAATATGCATATCGCAATAGTAGCTTTGCAGGCTCTGCTGTTGGTCAAGCTTTTTACCCGAACTCATGTCAGATCGTTCCCGTCATCGTATACATTTTCCATGCATACACCGCCAAAATCGTTTTGGCATCGCTGATTCTTTCTTCCTTTATAAGCTCAAAGGCTTCCTCCAGCGTGACTTCCATCAATTGGAGAAATTCATCCTCATCCGGGTTCATGGCTCCGCTCACAAGGTCTTCGGCCAGATAAAGATGAATGATTTCGTCGGCAAAGCCCGGGGACGTATAAAAGGAGTGCAGCTTGCGGATCGAACCACATGCATAGCCTGTCTCTTCCTGCAGCTCCCGCTTTGCAGCTTCCAGGGGATCCTCGCCGCGCTCCAGCTTGCCCGCAGGTATCTCGACCTCACAGCGCCCCAGCGGCTGCCTGAACTGGTCGACGACCAGCATTTTATCTCCTTTTAGCGCAAGGACCGCGACGGCACCGGGATGCCTTACCACTTCCCGCGTTGCGGTCTGCCCGTCCGGAAGCCGGACGGTATCCACCTGAAGGGAAATGATCTTCCCGTCGAATACAGGCTTTGTCGATAAAGTCGTTTCTTCCAGCATTTTATTTGAAGTTTCGCGGTTGCTGCTGCCGGTCACGTTCATAGATTTAGCCTCCTTAAGTTTAAAAACGGCATGTCTGCCCATGCTAGTGCATAAGGTGTATTATATCAAAATTTCCGAGAAAGAAGGAACGCGCGATGAAGAGCTATCAAGGGGAGCAATCGATTCATATGGTGGGACGAGCCTGGCAGATCCGCATTATGCTCAAGCAGTGGCAGAATCAGTGGGGGCCGGAGGCAACCATTGCGGATATCCTTTCCACCAAAAGATTGAATAAACACGCAAACTCTCATCATGACTAGGACTTCAGACTCTTTTTTCGACTTTTTTCTCTTTTTTTCGAATTTCGACCATGACTTTCACACCCGAACCTGTGTTATTACATTGGGAGGCTTCGACATGCGACATATACCTTTTATTGAAACCGAACCAATTACAAGCCCGCCTTCTACGATCTATGAACGCGGGAAGTGGTACGAAAGACGCGGATATCTTGAGGAAGCGCTTGTGAGCTTCAGGGAGGCGGCGCTATCCTCTCCATTGAATAGAGACCAAGGGGCCCAAACCGACTGGAAGGATTCAGATCTGATCTGGCTGGAGTATGGTCTATTAAGCATGCGTCTTCGATCTTTCCAGGATGCGGAGCGTGCGTTTCGGACCGTTCTCTCGAAGAAGGGAGTTTATGCGCAGGAGGCATTGAACCACTGGGCTGCCCTCCTCCATGCACAGGGATCGGCGGATCCCGATATTTACGCTTCCCTCGCACGGGAAGTTGAAGGCTGTCCGAATTCGGAAGCTATGCTGGGCAAGGCACTGAATTATATCGGCTCCTACTCATTTGCCGCTGAATGTTTCTCGCGCCTGGATGGTTTAAGCCACGAACAATGGCATATGTACATATGCAGCCTGATCCGGAGCGAACATATCTCCGAAGCGCTGCAGCTTATGAGGCGTGGGTACAATTCTGCGGAGCGCGGCGAAGGGCGGAAGGAGCTCACGGACCGGATGCGCAAGCAGCGGATCATACAGCTTCTTTGTGAACGAAAGCTGAATCATACGCAGCTCGAGGCGAGTCTCGGCTTGACCGAGCGGATCGAATGGGCTGACATCGCCGTATCGCTCGGCATGATCGATGCGGCCGAGGAACTGCTGTCCGAATACGGCGATCATGCTTATTATGCGCTGATTTGTCTATTATATCAGGAAGGATATAAGTCGCTTGCAGCGACAAAAATCCACGCGCTCGAAGAACTGCCCCTGCAGGATCCGGGCGTGTACAGCACCGACCTGATTTTTGTAGCGGCAGAGCGTCTGTACGACCAAGGCTCCTATGAAGAGTCGGCGGAATTATTCGCTCAGCTTCGCAGCCATCGGCCCTCCTTTGCTGCGGCTCGGTTCGGCGAAGCGGCCTGTTATTTGCAGTCCACCTTGATCTCGCTCTCCGGAAGGCTGGAAAGAGTGTATGCCTCGGCTGAAGCCAGAACAGAAATCGAGGCCTATCTGGGCAAAATTAATGCGGCGCTCCACGTGGTCGAGAGCACGGGCTGGCACACATCCTGGTCACCGGCGCAGCAGCGGAACGATCCCTTTGAGGCTGAACGTTCGCTGGTCAATTAGGGTTCATGTAAGGACGACGGGAATCCCTCGAAGAGTTAAGCAGCTTTAAGGTACGCTCCCTCTTCTTTAGCCGAGGCGCCTCAGCCTAATAAAAAAGTCCGCAGCGGGTGATGCCCGCTGCGGACTTTATTGGTATTAGGATTTGGCTGTTTCTTGCACGATGGCTACAACGATCTGTGCGGCCTTGACCAGGTCCTCGGCCTTAATCCGTTCCTTGGTAGTATGAATGTCGCGGTACCCGATCGCCAAATTAACGGTCGGAATACCGAGTCCGTTGAAAATGTTGGCATCACTGCCCCCTCCGGACGTAAACGTATCCGCCTGCATGCCAAGGCCGCGGATCGCCCGCTGTGCAAGCTGCACAAGCGCATCATGCTCGTTAAAGCTGTATGCAGGATATACAATCTCGCTAATAAACTCGCAATTCGCATTGTACTCCCGGACCGTGGTTTCAAGCGCTTCCCGCATTTCGCCAACTTGCTTATCCACCTTCTCCTGCACGATGCTTCTTGCTTCGGCGTCGATCTCGACGTAATCGCACACGATGTTGGTAGCTCCGCCGCCCTGGAACTTGCCGATATTCGCTGTCGTTTCTTGATCGATACGCCCCAGCTTCATTTTGGATATCGCTTTGGAGGCGACCTGAATGGCACTGATGCCATCCTCCGGGTTCACGCCGGCATGCGCCGATTTCCCCTTAATGATCATCTTGATCTTTGCTTGGGTCGGAGCCGCAACGACGATGGAGCCGAGCTCTCCGTTCGAATCGAGCGCAAATCCCATTTCCGCTTCCAGGTATTTCGGATCGAGCGCTCGAGCTCCGACCAAACCGGACTCCTCGCCGACGGTGATGACGAATTGGATCTGGCCATGCGGAACCTTGTTCTCCTGGATTACCCGGATCGCTTCGAGTAAAGCGGCGATTCCGGCCTTATCGTCCGCGCCGAGAATCGTAGTTCCGTCACTGCGTATCCAGCCGTCCTCCCCGAGCGCCGGCTTAATTCCCCGTCCCGGTGTAACGGTATCCATATGGCAGGTAAACAGCACCTTCGGCGCTTGCTCTACCCCTTCCGCCTTCCAGGTTATAATCAGGTTGCCGGCCCCGTGCCCGGTCTTTTCCTTGGCGTCGTCTTCGAACACTTCGAGCCCGAGGCCTACGAATTTTTCCTTTAATACGCCGGATATCGTCTCTTCATGCTTCGTTTCACTGTCCACCTGAACCAGTTCCATAAACTCTTGAATGATTCGTTCTCTTGAGATCACTGGACTTCCCTCTCTTTCACAGTTACGATACAATGGGCTTATAGCCTTTTAAACGAAATAAATGCTACGATAAAGATCGTATATCATTAAACTTTTTCAAAGGAGCTGCACCATGCAACGTAAAAAATGGTTTCGAGTGTTTATCTATCTCATGCTGATCGCCATGATCGGATCCACACTGCTTATTGTCCTGGAGCCCCTTCTCTTGCGTTAAGCGAGGGCTTATGACCAGACTTTATCCGGCCAATGCGCCTTATAGGGAAATACCTTGGTGAAGTAGGGCACGATCTCCCGGGCCACTTCCTCTACTTCGAAGGTGCGGCCGGTGCAATCCTCCAGCGATGTCACGCCATACTCCTGAATCCCGCATGGAATGATTCCCGTGAAGCCGGATTCGGCTATGCCTGCTTTAATGTTAAAGGCGAAGCCGTGGCTCGTGACAAATCCCCGGTCATGACGGCGCTTGTTGAATTTCACGCCGATCGCGCATATTTTGCGGTCGCCGACCCACACGCCCGTATACTCCGGCTTGCGGCCTGCTTCGATTTGATGCGCCGCCAAATAATCAATGATGACTTGTTCCACGCTGCGAAGAAACCCGTGTAAATCGAGCCCCTTGCCGCCTTCCAGCACCAACAGCGGATACCCGACCAGCTGTCCGGGTCCATGATATGTAATATCCCCTCCGCGATCGATCTCGAACAGGCCAATGCCCTTCTTCTCCAGCTCTTCCTTGCTGAGCAGCAAATGCTCCGGATGACGCTGCGAGCCTATCGTATAGGTAGGCGGATGTTGGAGGAGCATCAGGCTTTCGTGACGCTCCCCTTTGTCGATTTCCACCACATGGAGCTTTTGCAGCTCCCAGGCCATGCCGTAATCGAGCATCGGCGTATACGAGACATTTAACGGTTTCGTCATTGTGCTCACCCTTCTCTCCACTGGGGTCCGGCATCCGAAATGAATGCCATGATCACAACAGCCCGTGAGCGTACGCACGGGCATTTTACAAAGTGTTACTCTGTCAATTATCAGGTCCTACCACCGGATCAGCTCCGGTTTAGTATAGCTTCGTGTCCATGCTGAAGCCTTCGAGATTATCCTTCACCCGCTGCAGGAAGCGGCCGCAGATGACGCCGTCCAATATCCGGTGATCCAGTGACAGACACAGGTTCGCCATGGAGCGGACTGCGATCATGTCATTGATCACGACCGGTTTCTTCACGATCGATTCGAACGTCAGAATCGCTGCCTGCGGATAGTTGATAATCGGATAGGAAAGGATGGAGCCGAAGGAGCCCGTATTGTTGACCGTAAAAGTGCCGCCCTGCATGTCATCGAGCGTCAGCTTGCCTTCGCGGGTTTTGCGCGCAAGCTCGTCGATCTCTCTCGCAAGACCGGCGATATTCTTCTGGTCAGCGCGGTGGATGACCGGTGTAAGCACCGAATCCTCCGTACCCACGGCGAGCGACAGATTGATATCACGTTTAACGACGATTTTATCGACAGCCCAGAAGGAATTCATAATCGGGTAATCCTTTATCGCATTGACAACTGCCTTCAGCAGGAATGCCAGATAGGTGAGATTGACCCCTTCCTTCCGTTTGAATTCATCCTTCAGCTTGTTCCGCAGCAGGACGACGTTGGTGACATCCACCTCGATCATGGTCCAGGCATGCGGGATTTCAGACACGCTTTGACGCATATTTCTTGCAATTGCATTACGAATCGGCGTAACATCAATAAAATATTCCGAGCGCCCGTTTTCCATACCTTCCACCTCGATGGTCGGAATCTTCGGCGTTTCGGTCAAATGAAGACCGGAATGACGCACATCCGGGATGGCTGTTCCAGGCGGCGGCGTCGGCGCGGCAGGCGTCTGGCGCTGCATGCCTTCAAACGGCGAAGGCGACTGTTGCGCCGTGGTCTGGGCTTCATTCGAGACCATGCCCGAGGCTCGGTTGGCGGCAGCAGCCGGCCGTCCCTGCCCGATATAGGCCAGAACGTCTTTACGGGTAATTCTGCCGCCCATTCCGGTACCTTGAACCTGGTTTAGATCTATCTGGTGCTCAGCCGCCAGGCTTTGGACTGCAGGAGAATACCGGTGACGCATGGATTCTCCCTCCGTTGAAACCGTACTGCTATGGGAAGCCTGTGCGGATAAGCCCGCAGGCTGGGCGGATGGCGTGCTTTCCGGAGCAGACGCGGTTGCGATCCGACATATAATTTCACCGACGTTCACCGTCTGTCCTTCCTGGGCCAACCATTCACCCATTACGCCATCCATCGTCGACGGAATCTCGGCATTCACTTTATCCGTGATGACCTCGCAGATCGGTTCATACTGCTCGATCGGATCCCCCGGCTTCTTCAACCACTTGGCAATCGTTGCGGAAACTAGGGATTCCGCTAGCTGAGGCATCGCAACATCGGTCAATTTCTGTTTATCGGACATGCTCACAACTCCCTGTTCTTAGTAAAGCGCCAGCTGACGCATGGATTCTTTGACCTTATCTTTGTTCAGCATAAAAAACTTCTCCATCGGCGGACTAATCGGCATCGCCGGCACATCCGGTCCGCACAGGCGCATAATCGGCGCATCCAGATCGTACAAGCAGTGCTCGGCAATGATCGCCGCTACTTCAGCGCCGACACCGCCGGTTTTGTTGTCCTCATGCACGATCAGCACCTTCCCTGTCTGGCGGGCTGCATCTATGATCGCCTGCTGATCCAGCGGCTGCAGGGTGCGCAGATCGAGCACGTGGGCGGTGATGCCCTCTTCCTTCTCCAGCTCCTCAGCGGCCTGCATGACAAAATGCAGCGGCTGACTATAGCCGATCACCGTAATGTCGGCCCCTTCCCGAAGCAGGTTGGCCTTCCCGATCGGTACGACGTAATCGTCATCCGGAACCTCGCCCTTGATCAGCTTGTAGCACTTTTTGTTCTCGAAGAACAGGACCGGATCCGGATCGCGCACCGCCGCCTTCAGCAGTCCCTTCGCATCATACGCCGAGAAAGGGGCGACAATCTTAAGTCCCGGCGTCCCGACGAATATCGATTCCGGACACTGGGAATGGTACAGTCCGCCGAATATTCCCCCTCCGATCGGCGCACGGATAACCACCGGACAGCTCCAGTCGTTATTCGAGCGGTAACGGATCTTGGCAGCTTCACTGATGATCTGGTTGGTCGCCGGAAGCATAAAATCCGAATACTGCATCTCCGCAATCGGCTTCATGCCATACATGGCGGCCCCGATGGCTACGCCGGCGATCGCCGACTCCGAGAGCGGAGTATCCATTACGCGCATTTCTCCGAACTGCTCCATCAGGCCTTTCGTTGTGGTGAACACGCCGCCCTTTACGCCAACGTCCTCACCGAGGACGAATACGGCTTCATCCCGTTCCATCTCTTCCTTCATTGCAAGACGAATTGCATCAATATACTCCATTACCGCCATGCTTGAGCCCCTCCTTCATCACTGGCATATACGTGAAGAAGCGTATCTTCCGGCTTAGGAAACGGCGCATTGTCTGCGGATTCAGTCGCTTCTTTTATTTCCAGATTCAATTGTGCGATCAGGTCCTGATCCCGCGTTTCGTCCCACAATCCGCAATCGATCAGATAATTCTTGAACCGGGCGACGCCATCCTTCTTCCAGTTCTCTTCGACCTCCTCTTTCGTACGATAAGCCAAATCATTATCGGAGGTGGAATGCGGGGACAGACGATACATCATCGATTCGATCAGCGTCGGCCCTTCGCCGCGGATGGCCCGCTCACGCGCTTCTTTGACCGCCGCATACACGGCGAGAGCATCATTGCCGTCTACCCGAATGCCCGGGAAGCCGTATCCCAGCGCCCGGTCGCTCACTTTGCCGCTGAGCTGCTTGTGAATCGGAACCGAAATCGCGTATTGGTTGTTCTCGCACATCAAAATGACCGGAAGCTTATGAACACCGGCAAAGTTGCAGCCCTCATGGAAATCTCCCTGGTTGCTCGAGCCTTCGCCGAACGTAACAAATGTCACAAAATCCTTCTTCTGCATCTTCGCCGCCAGCGCGATCCCTACTGCATGCGGAACCTGCGTTGTAACCGGGCTGGACCCTGTCACGATGCGCAGCCGCTTGCTCCCGAAATGCCCGGGCATTTGCCGGCCGCCGCTGTTCGGATCCTCCGCCTTCGCAAATGCCGACAGCATAAGCTCCCGAGGGGTCATACCGACAGCCATCACAAATCCGTAATCACGGTAGTATGGCAGGAAATAATCCTTCTCCCTGTCGAGAGCAAAAGCCGCAGCGACCTGGCAAGCCTCCTGTCCGATCCCGGATACGTGAAAGTTAATTTTGCCGGCACGCTGCAGCAGCAGGTTGCGCTCATCGAACTTGCGCGCCAGCACCATATATTTGTACATGTCCAGAACCTGTCCGTCAGTAAGCCCAAGCTGTTCATGCCGATTGGTCTTTGAAGTCATCGTTTCTTGTTCTTTCATGGAGATCCCTCCTTTATCATGAGCCGCGCCCTCCAGGTTCGGTGCGTTAGCACCGTCATCAACGGCATATCAGAGCAAGTATTAAAACCTGGTACTAAGACTTGGCTTAATGTTATTATAATCCCTTTTTAACCAAAAAGAAATGAGGGATTCCACAAAGGAAGCCTTAAGGCCTATAAACCGATCGATTTTCCGTCCACGGCCAGCATCGCTTCGCCTATGATTTCCGACAAAGACGGGTGCGCATGAACCGCTGCTCCTACTTCCCAAGGCGTGGCATCCAGCACCTGCGCAAGGGCTGCTTCCCCGATCAGCTCCGTGACATGCGGACCGATCATATGAACGCCCAAAATATCCTGTGTCTCCTGGTCAGCAATCACCTTAACAAAGCCTTCCTGCACCCCGTTGACCAGCGCCTTGCCGATCGCGGAGAAAGGAAACTTGCCGACCTTGACCGCATGTCCGCGCTCCCGGGCTTCCTTCTCCGTAAGGCCTACGCTGGCCGCCTCGGGACGGGAATAAATGCAGCGCGGGATCCACTCTTTGCGATAAGTCACCTGAGCCTCGCCGGCCAGATGATTCACGGCAGTGATCCCCTCATGGCTGGCGGCATGTGCAAGCTGAAGACCCCCGATGCAGTCGCCGATCGCATAAATATGCGGTTCGGTCGTTTGCATGTTCGCATTCACGGCAATCATTCCGTTCTCCACGCGGACATCGGTGTTCTCCAGGCCGATCTGATCGGTATTACCAATCCTTCCTACGGACATCAGAAGCTTATCCGCGGTCAGCACCCTGGTCTCGCCGTTATGCAGGGCCGTAACCGTAACGCTGCCTTCTTGAATCTCGCAGGTTTCGAGCAGCAGCTTGGCGTCCGTCAGGATGTCAACGCCCCTTCCGGCAAGCTGCTTTTTAAGCTCCCGCCCGATTTCTTCATCCTCTGCTGGCAAAAGCTGCGGCGCCGCCTCGATCACGGTGACGTTCACACCGAAATCATTCAGCATCGAAGCCCATTCCACGCCGATGACGCCGCCACCGACAATGAGGATGGATTCGGGAAGCTCCTCCAGCCGGAGCGCATGGTCGCTGGTCAGGATATGTACGCCGTCCGGCTCTAACCCGGGCAGATGGCGCGGTCTGGAGCCCGTGGCAATAATCAAATGGGTTGGAACGACCGTCTCCATCTCGCCGTCCGGAAGCTCTACGGCGACCGCCCCGCTCCGCGGCGAGAAAATGGAAGGACCGATGACTCTCCCTTTTCCTTGGACCACGGTAATTTTATTTTTCCGCATCAAATATTGAACGCCTTGATACAGTTTATCAACGATCCCTTCTTTGCGCTGCTGCACTTTGCCAAACGATAAACGGACGCCGTCCGCCTCGATGCCGTAGCGCTCGCTGTCCTTCATCTCTGCAAAAAGCTCGGCGCTCCGGAGCAAGGCTTTGCTCGGAATACAGCCGCGATGCAGGCAGGTTCCTCCCAGCTTGTCCTGTTCAATGATGACCACATTTTTTCCAAGCTGGGCCGCCCGGATGGCAGCAACATATCCTCCGGTCCCCCCGCCAAGTATCGCTACATCACATGTAATTGCCACAATCGGCACCTCCAACATAAGTCCAGTTATTCTCTATCATTGTACTCTCTTTTTAGCTGAACACAAAATCGAAACCGCCTTAAACCAAATAGACATCTCCTATGGAAAAAGGTATGATAAACGATAGAACTTTACATCAGTCTCAGGAAGGAATCTCCTTATGAAAATGATTATTTCGCGGTTTATCGCCATCCTTATTTTGGTTATTCCCGGCTTTATGGCGATGAAAGGCTTCTTAATGATGAAAGATGCGGTGTTTCTATATATCGCCGTCCATGGGGATGATCGCGTGACCGATCCCTCCTTCGGCTGGCTTCCGTTCCTTGGCGGTCTTGCGCTCTTTGTGCTGGGGATTGGCTTTCTTGGCGGCTGGATTCTGTTCCGTGACCGTAAGCGCAATTATGTCGGCCCTCGGTTTAAGAAGAAGCGTTCTACACCGAAGCCGGGAACCTCATCCGGAAGCTGACTTTAGGCACAGTCAACTGCTTAAAGGGGATGCCCTTAAGATCAATCAGATCTTGGGGGCATCCCCTTTAGCTAGGGCAAACTTCGTTAATGAACATTAACTTTTACCTTACGGCCGAGCGTTCATACAAAGAACCTGGCTCACTCCATAAGCGCATCCTTCAGCCTGCTGGACATCCTATCCTGCTTCGATACCGCCTTAAGGGCCGTCTTTCTCAGGTTCAGGTTCTGCTTATAGGCCGCCTCAAGCTCCACAACCATATCGTCGATCAGCGCTGCAGCCTCGGGGGAGCACTTTCCGTCAGCCGTCAACTGCTGGATTCGTATCTTGAAAGCTTCGATTTTGTCATTCATGGTGTTTCTTCCTTTCTGTATAGCCTTACCCGAGCTTAAGCTAAGATAACCTCACCTCGGTGGATAGCTCGGATATTAACCGCGGCATCCAATCCCGCAAGTTCCAAAACCGGAAGCCGGCCTCGGACGCCTTCGAGTTGTCCATCGTCCAGTTGTCCGGAATTCCGAACGGAGACATATGCTCGGGAGATGCTGACGGCATAAGCGGCGCCGACCTGCCGATCTCCTTCTCGATCAAGACCATAATTTCTCTAACCGTTATCGTTCCATTGGAGCAGGCATTAATCGGCCCTTCGAACCTCGCTGCCCCTGCCCATTGGAGGAACTCGGCAGCCTCCTCGGCATGAATGAACGATATTTCCGCATCAGGCGCCGGCAATCCGATCGGCTCGCCGGCAGCGGCATGCTCGATATGAAACAGCAGCCGCTTGGTATAGTCGTCGGGGCCGAGCACGATCGGAAGCCGCACTGCCGTAACATTCAAATTATGCCTCCCGAACAACACCGCTTCAGCCTGCCGCTTTCCTTCCTTATAGCTGTAGTCCTGCTGGTCGTTCATAATAATCGGATACCGGTACGGATCGAAATCCTCCTCGCGGAGCGAATGATCGGCAAAATCATAAACCGACAGCGTCGATGTCAGCACGTAATGGCCCGTTCGATCTGCAAATATATCGGCGGCTTGCCTGGCTTCCTCCGGCGTGTAACATATATTATCATACACGATATCCCAATCCGATTCACCGGCAGCCTGCTTCAGCGCGCCCGGATCCTTCCGATCCGCCGCAATCCGCCGCACATGCCGGCCGAACGGGTCCTCATGGTTGCCCCGCGTAAGAATGGTGACCTCGTCCCCGTTATCGATCAGGCGCTGGACCAGTCTTTTGCCAAAAAAACGGGTTCCGCCCAAGACCAATACATTAGCCATTGCATATTCCTCCCACACGATTTAATGAACCGAAAATTCGCACTTTACCTTTGTTCTCCATCGCGGGTCGATATTCCTTCTAAGCCATCCATCCGGGCTCCGATTTAAAGCTGCTATCCCGTCGTTTGGCTATACTTCGACAAGAATCGTCCAGGATGAACCTGCCCTATTGGCTCCTTTATGAAAAAAGCGGCCAGCATTCCATTGCGCTTAGCAATGGTCGCTGGCCGCTCTTATGCTTCAGTTGAATCAGTCTGCATTAACGAGCTTCGTATCCGGGCGCGGCACGCCGAAGTCTGGCGTACCGTCCTCATGCCACCGGATCAGCTGCACCCGGGTATGGCGGTTCGGGTCATACAGCGGATCGCCTTCGATCTCTTTGTAGCTTCGCGCGTGATAGACAAGAATATCCTGCGTGCCGTCTTCCGAGACGGTGAAGCTGTTATGCCCGGGTCCATACTGGCCGTTGGCCTCCGAGGTAGTGAATACCGGCTTCGGCGACTTGCTCCATGAGTTCGGATTCAGCAAATCACTGCTCTCATCCGCTGTTAACAACCCCATACAATAATTATGGTCAGTTGCACTTGCTGAATACGTCATGAAGATCCGGCCGTTCCGCTTCAAGATCGCCGCGCCCTCATTGACTAAATATCCTTGCTTCTCCCAATCATATTCAGGCTTGGAGATCAGGACCTGATCTCCCTTGAGCGTCCAAGGGTTCTCCATTTCCGAAATATACAGATTGGAGTTTCCGGGAATGCCCGGGTCCTTCTGGGCCCACACATAGTACCGAGTACCGCGATGCTCAAACGTAGTTGCGTCCAGGGCAAAGGACTCCCATTTCGTCACGACCTGCCCTTTTTCGACCCACTCGCCTTCAAGGGGGTTGGCCGCTTCATTCTCGATGACAAACATGCGATGATCGAATAATCCGTCCCTTGTCTCGGATGTATGTGCAGCGGCATAATACACATACCACTTGCCGTCGATGTAATGAATTTCCGGTGCCCAGATGTTCGCGCTCATCCATCCGGTTTCATGCTTCACCCAGATCGTCTTCGCCTCCGCTTCCGCCAAACCGGCGATGGTACGGGCGCGACGCAGCTCAATCCGGTCGTATTCGGGAACCGAAGCCGTAAAATAATAATAACCGTCGGTATGCTTATAAATCCAAGGATCTGCCCTCTGCTCGATGAGGGGATTGTTCAATTTCAATTCTGACATGATGATAACTCCTATCCAAGTATGATGATTTTTATATTTATTGGTTGGGACCCGCAGGTTTGTGTCGTATTAACCTTTAATCCCGGCATTCAGATTTATGGACTGCACAAAATACTTCTGGGCAAAAAGGAACAGCAGCAAGGTCGGAATGATGGCCAGAATAGCCGACCCCATCAATTGCCCGATCATGCGATAGTTTCCGTAAATATCCTGCAGCAGCAGCAGTCCCGCAGTAACCGGCATCTTCTCGACATCGGTGTATACGATGACCGGCCAGAGAAAATCATTCCACGAGCCGGTGAAAGAAAACAGCCCGCACACGATCAGCACCGGTTTGATGAGCGGCAAGATAACGGAATAATAAATCCGGAAGTCACCTGCGCCGTCCACCCGGGCAGATTCGTCGAGATCCTTCGGGATGCCTTTCAT
Source organism: Paenibacillus ihbetae (assembly GCF_002741055.1). Taxonomy (NCBI): domain Bacteria; kingdom Bacillati; phylum Bacillota; class Bacilli; order Caryophanales; family Paenibacillaceae; genus Paenibacillus; species Paenibacillus ihbetae. The sequence goes on from NZ_CP016809.1 coordinate 973,321, forward strand.
AAACTGGCGGACGAGAAAAATATTCCCCATACCCGCAAGCCCGGGAATAATCATCGCCCAGGACGTATTCACCCAGCCCAAGGCATCGATGATTTTATAGGATGGGATGAGGTTGACGACGCCTGGAAAGAACGAAATGCCCAGCAGCGTGAAGAACAGCGTGTCCCTTCCCTTAAAGCTCATGCGGGAGTATCCGTAACCCGTGATGGATATCACGACAATGACAAGCAGCGTGTGCAGCGTCGCAATAAAGACCGAGTTCATCAGCCAGCGCAGGATCGGCGCAGTTGACGTATTTTCCAGGATCGCTACGTAGTTATCGAAGATCCAGCTTTCCGGCAGCAGCCGAAAACCGGTGGTTACAACCTCCGTTTGGGAACGGAAGGATGTCGTTATGCCGAAAATAACGGGAATGACCCATATGACGCACAGAATGATAAGAAACAAATAAGCTAAGTATTTCGATATGTTCAAGCTGGATGAGGATGACCGGACGCCTTTGCGGCTAGCCGCCCTTGGAGCCGCCTCCGCATCCTTCAACACCGGGTTCGACATGTACAGTACACCTACCTTTTAACGTTTGGCGTTCGAATAGCCGGCCGCAGTTTGCTCAAGGCGGCTATGAAGCATTCCGATTCATCACGTAATACTGGAATGCCGAGATGACGAGAATGACCAGTCCGAGCAACACCGCCATGGCGGATGCCATGCCGGCGATGGATTCCCCATGACCGAAGGCAAGCTGACGGATGTACATCATTAATACGGTGGTGCTTTGTCTTGGCCCGCCGTCAGTCATCATTAACGGCTGTCCGAACACGTTGAATGCCCCGGCCGTTGTCATCACGAAGGTATAAATCAGCGGGAAACGGATCGACGGCAGGGTAATGCTTGAGAATCTCCGGATGGGACCGGCCCCGTCCATTTCGGCCGACTCATACAGATCCTTGGATACGCCGCTGATCGAAGCACGGTAGATGATCATATTGCCCCCAACTCCGCCCCATACCGTGATGATGATAATAATTAGCCAGGCGTACGGCTGATTGGCCGCCCATACCGTATCCGAACCGAAAAGGTTGTTCGTAATGCCGAGCTGCTTGTTGAAGATCAGCGACCAGATCAGCGCTGCGGCGGAAATCGAAATCAAGCCCGGGATATACAGAATGGACTGCATAAGCCCTTTCATCTTTACCTTCTTATGCTCCAGCGCCACCGCGATCAAGAGCGGGATGATGATCAGAATCGGAACGCTTAAGACAACGAAAATCAAAGTGTTCTTGATCCCGTTAAAAAATTGCGTGTAAAACGTAGACTCCGTATCAAACAAAATCGTCTTGTAGTTGGCCAGTCCGACCCATACCGGGTCGTTGATAAGGTTCCACTGGGTGAATGACGCATAGATACCGTAGATGGTCGGTAAGAAAATAAATACGGCAAACAGAATCAAGTGTGGACCTACAAAGAAATAAGGTGTCAACGACTTCTTTTTCATACCCTTTCATTTCTCCTTTGGGAAAAGCAATGCGCCATGATCGGATGGCACATTGCTTTTTTGCTATCTGTTCATGCGCACGGCCTATTCCGCTGCCTTACTGCCCTCAGCGATCTTATCCTCGACGAACTTTTGCATCGTTTGGAGAGTCTCATCAATATCAACGTTTCCGCGCACGATATCAGCGGCATACGTATCAACGGCTTCAGCTACGTAAGGGTAGTATTCGTAAGTATAAATGTACAAGGACTCAATTTGTTTATCGCTCGCTGTAAAGAAGGACTGGATGTAATTGTTGTATTCCGGATTTTCAATGACCTGCTTACTTGCAACGATCTGTCCTGCCTTCGCCCACTCCATCGAGTTCTGGCGAATAAACTCCAGGAATTGACCGATTCCGGCTTCCTTCTCATCCGTTCGCTTGTCGTTCTTCAGCATCGCGAACAGATGGGAGGAGGCGCGGTTGGTGAACTTGTCCGCATTTGCAGAGTAGATGTTTGTTACGCCGAAATTCAGGTTCTCTACGGTTGCGTGAGCGGTCGAGCTCCATGTTCCGTCTGTCGAGAACATCACGTTGCCGGATTGGAACATCAAGTAGCCGTCCTCGCCGAACGGTGTCATCAGACCGGCATCGGCAATCTTTTTAATTTCTTGGAACGCCTGCTTCATCACTTCCGTATTCACGGCCGGCTTGCCTTCCTGCTGAATATCGCCGCCGAGGTTTTGAATCTGTGCCAGTACGACCCATCCTAACAAGGCATCGTTAACGACATAATCCCCTTCGTCCAGCTTACCTTGGAGGGACAGCATTTCATCGATTGTTACGACATCATCGTCCAGGAAGCTTTCCACATTGTACTTCTTGAGCAAATCCTTGTTGTAGTACATCGCATTGCTGTGAATATCCAGGGGAACCGTGTACTGGGTACCGTCGATATTGCCCGTGTTCCAAGCCTGCGGCAAATAATTCTCTTCCTTCAGCTCTGGTTGCGCTTGCATAACACCGGTCATTGGCTCCAGTACCCCTTGCTTGACAAAGCCGGGAACACGATCGGCATGGATGATGGCCAGGTCGGGAACGCCCTTGCCGGAGTTGAGAACCGTAGAAATCTTCGTATACATGTCTGATGTGATTACGTGCTTAACCTTGTATTCCGGATTCGTGGCATTGTAGTCCTTCACCAGTTGATCCATGTACGCGCCGTCATCCCCTGTGAGAGGCGTCCAGAAGGTTATCGTATTTTTGTCCCCGCTGCCGCAGCCGGATAATACGGATACGGCCAACAATACAAGTATTAATGAAACCCCCATTTTTTTCTTCAACACGTTCTCCTCCTGTTACAATTCATTTCGTTAACCGTTTCATTCAAAGGCTATGGAAACGATTAACTGTGATTCAGTATACATGCATTATGAAAACGGTGTCAATAACATTTGTATAAATTTAATTATATAATTTTAGTCTTAATTAATGTTTTAGTTAATTAAATTAGCGAAATTTTCAGTCATTATTTTGATTGATTTATGTACAGGTTAACCATAATTGTGGTATCATTCATATTAGTTAAGAAAGCCAGGAAATCAAATCCAATTGAAAGAAGTGGGATCAATGCAGTTGGAAATAGACAAATCCTCGCTTGTCGTCTATGAAGCGCTGGCGAGTGAAGTTCGAATTCGGATTATCCAGCTTCTCTCCAAAAATAAAATGAACATCAAGGACCTCGCCCATGAGCTTCAGCTCAGCAGCGCAATTGTCACCAAGCATATCAAAAAGCTGGAGGATGCCGGAATCATCAAGACCGAGAAGGTGCCGGGGAAATCGGGTCAGCAGAAAATATCGATACTGAAGGTCGATCATATCGAAATTAATTTTCCTAAGAAAATCTTCCATTCCTTCGCCTCTTACGAGACCTCGGTGCCAATCGGGCACTACACGGACTATGATCTTAAGCCGACCTGCGGTCTGGCAACCGATAAGGAGTTCATCGGAAGAGTCGACGAACCGAAATATTTTATGGATCCGAAACGAGTGGACGCGGAGATTCTATGGTTTACCGAGGGCTTCATTCAATACAACATCCCGAACTTCCTCAAGAAGGACGAGAAGCTGCAGCAGTTCGAGATCAGCTTGGAAATCTCCTCTGAATTTCCGTTCTCCAATGACGTCTGGCCTTCGGACATTACGTTTTCGCTTAATGGAATCGAGCTCGGCACCTGGACGAGTCCCGGTGACTTCGCTGATACGAGAGGGAAGCTTACGCCGGACTGGTGGCCGCACAATCTTAACCAATATGGGCTGCTGAAGACCATACGGATTACATCGCACGGCTCTTACATTGATGGGGATCCGCTGTCCGCGATTTCCGTTCAGGACCTGGATACCACATGCGACCGGTGGACTTTTCGGATCGAGGTTAAAGAGGATGCCGAGCATGTCGGCGGAGCTACGATCTTTGGCAAAAAATTCGGCAATCACAATCAGGATATCGAGTTTAAGCTCTATTATCTGTAATTATTGCCCGGGAAACGATGAATTAGGGGTCCTCCCTGAAGGTCTTCAGACCAGAGGGGAGGGCCCCTTTTCTCGTTTCGGAAGCTGTGCCTTCATGTGTCATAAGAAAAAGCCCATAACTCGATATCCCTAACAGCAGTAAGGGACCCGGCTATGAGCTTTTCATTGGATGGTAAGGAAGGTTTGCAAAGTTACTTCGTATTTCAGCTTAAAAACATCCGATCAATAAGGCTGTGCAGCTTGAGGTGAATACGGAAAGCACCGGAGGATGAAGGAAGCCGCGTGCCGATTTATGAGACATACAAAGTCATGTCCGATATAAGGCTAACGGACACCCGTTCTAATCCCCGTCCGATTTCCGCGTTACACCGTCATTTCAAGAAACCTTATGCTCGATTCTCAGCTTGTCAGCGACCATCGCAATGAATTCGCTGTTGGTCGGCTTGGATTTGCTAATGTTGATCGTGTAGCCGAACAGATGCGAGATGCTGTCGATGTTGCCGCGCGTCCAGGCAACCTCGATAGCATGACGAATCGCGCGCTCCACGCGGGATGGCGTTGTTTTGAATTTCTCGGCGATGGCCGGGTACAGCGTCTTCGTGATCGCGCCGAGAATTTCAATATTGTTGTACACCATCGTAATGGCCTCGCGCAGATATTGATATCCCTTAATATGCGCAGGCACGCCGATTTCATGTATGATCGAGGTGATGTTCGCATCCAGATTTTTGCCCTTGCCCATCGGCACGACATTGGATTTCACATTCGTATACGGCGTGCTGGACGACAGGTTGCTTGGAGAACCGACCAGCTGGCGGATCCGGCTTGCCAGCACTTCCATATCGAAAGGCTTCAAAATGTAATAGGAAGCTCCCAATTGAACGGCCCGCTGGGTGATGTTCTCCTGACCGAATGCGGTCAGCATGATCACTTTCGGCTGCGGGGACAGATTCATATCACGGAGACGCTCAAGGACGCCGAGACCGTCCAAATGCGGCATAATAATATCAAGGATCAGCACATCCGGTACTTTTCCCGTTTCCTCGATCATGCTCAGTACTTCTTCCCCGTTATAAGCGATTCCGGAAACCACCATATCGGGTTGATCCGAAATGTATTCGCCGAGCAAATTCGTAAATTCACGGTTGTCGTCTGCCAATAATACTTCAATCTTTTGCAATTCGTGCTCCTCCTTTATCCGATCACTTAGGATTTTTTGGTTATTTTTCTTGTGTATATGGTTTTCGACAGACGGATTTAAATTCCTTCTGTCGAAAATTATTTTTTCTTTATTTTTTTTTGAAGTTGATTTATAATTAAATATTTTATTTCAAATTAGTATGTATTTCGTCGTATTACGACAAAAAATCTCAAGGCATCAACCTGCCTTAAGATTTTGTGTTGGTTTTGATTCTGTAGAAGGTAACACGCCGGAGTCCTGAAGCATCCACTCGATAAAGCAGCCGTAGCCGGATTTCGGATCATTCACAAATACATGGGTAACCGCCCCGACCAGCTTGCCGTCTTGAACGATGGGACTGCCGCTCATGCCTTGCACGATCCCGCCGGTCTTCTTGAGAAGCCTAGGATCGGTGATGCGCAGCACAAGCCCTTTGGTTGCGGGCGTATCCTGCTTGGAGACATGAACGATCTCAACGGTGAAACGCTCGACCGCCTGGCCTTCCACCACGGTCAGTATTTCAGCCGGGCCTTCCTTCACCTCATGGGACATGGCGATTGGAATCGGCTCCGTGTACAGGCCATGCTCCGGCAGATCCTTCATTTTACCGAAAATGCCGAAATGGGTGTTGCGTTCAACATTACCAAGCACCTTGCCGTCTTTGGAAAAGGTCGCCCGTTTCTCCCCTGGTTCCCCTTCTTCGCTTCTTGAAATCGATGTGACATTGGATTGTACGATTTGCCCGCTGCCCACTTCAATAGGGGTCTGGGTATTCATGTCGGTAATGACGTGGCCGAGCGCACCATAGACCTTTTGATGCGGGGCATAGAAGGTTAACGTGCCTACCCCGGCTGCTGAATCGCGAATATAAAGCCCAAGACGCCAGCTTTTATCGTCCTCGTCGAAAGCGGGACTCAGCTTGGTCTTCATGACCTTGCCGCTTCGTTTGAACGTGATGTCAAGCGGTCGTTTGGCTTTCCCCGCCTTCTCCACGATCTCGGCGACCTTCGTTACATCGTTCAGCGGTTTGCCGTCCATGGCGGTGAGCAGATCTCCAAGCTTGAGACCGGCAGCCTCGCCGGGAGATACCTTTGCCCCGTTTGAAGCGCGGACGAGATGATGTCCGACCACCAGGATGCCGGAGGATTTAACCTTAACGCCAATTGTCTGCCCGCCAGGGAATACCTTCAGCTCCGGCATCACGTTGACATGGACTGTCTTCAAAGGAATTTTACCGAATAATTTCAGGGTAACTTCTGCTGTGCCGCTTTGCTGGGGATTTAGCTGGAGCGGCTGCTTTAATGATACTCGGAGCTTCGATTCCCGGGAGCCGTTTAACTGCACCACATCGGGACGATCGACTGAAGCGAGGGCTTGGACGGGCATCGCCACGTCCAGGCGGGCCTGCCGGCCGGCAATCAACCTAAGCTCATCAGGCAATGACGCAAAAGATTGGACAGGCTCAGCAGTTCCAAGGTAACAAAGAAGGAAAGCAAGAACGAAACCGAGCAGTTTTCTCCTGAGGTTGGGCTTCAATGGCTGTCACGCTCCCTTTTTCTTCTTTCGCTTGACGAAAAGGTGGTCGCCAATTGCGTACCTTTAAGTTACCCTGCCCCCTGGCTTTTATAACTGTCAATCATTGACCCGAAGCCGTTCTGGAAGCCTTTTGCGCCGCCGCCAGATTGAGCATTTCCTGGGCATGATGAAGTGTCTTTTCGGTAATTTCGACCCCGCCGAGCATCCGTGCCAGCTCCTTGATCCGCCCCTCTTCGCTTAAATTCTCCACCTGGGTCATCGTTCTTGAAGATACGACCTTCTTCTCGATCAGGTATTGATGATCGGCCATGCATGCCACTTGCGGCAAGTGCGTGATCGAGAATACCTGGCATGTCTTGGCCAGCAGGTACAGCTTCTCCGCGATCGATTGGGCGGCCCTGCCGCTAACGCCGGTATCCACCTCGTCAAAGATCAAAACCGGGATTTGATCATGCCGGGCGAAAATGCTTTTCATGGCGAGCATGATTCTGGACATTTCGCCGCCGGACGCAATTTTGGCGAGCGGACGCAGCGGCTCGCCCGGGTTCGCCGATATCAGAAATTCCGCGGTATCGATCCCTTGTCTCGTCAACCGGATGCGTTGTCCTTCATATTCGTAACCGTCCGGCGCATCCTGAAGCTCCAGACGGACCTCGAACCTTGTTCGTTCCATTTGAAGGTCCTTCAGCTCACGCTCCACCTGGGTCGCCAAATCCCGTGCGCACCGCTTACGGGCATCGCTTAGCTTCTTGGCGGCTTCCAAAGCTACAGTGAGCAGCTCGTCCCGCCGCTTCTCCAAGCTCTGGATGAATTCGTCCTTGTTCTCCAGCATGTCGGTTTCCTGCTGGATTCTCCCGTAGTATTCCAGAATTTGCTCCACATTATCCCCATATTTCCGCCGCAAACCGGAGATCATATCTAAACGAAGCTCAATCTCGTTCAGCCGCTCCGGGTTGAATTCAATCCCGTCCCGGTAATCCCGGAGCTGGAATACGGCATCCTCCAGCTGGTAATAAGCTGATTGCAGCTGCTCCACGAGCGGCTTCAGCCCTTTCTCGTCATATGCCGAGACATCTTCCAGCCTGCTGAGCGCCCGGCTGACCGCCTCCAAGCCTGATGAACCCCCATATAACAGCTCGTAGGCGCCTGCGACGGAGTCCATCATTTTCTCGCTGTGGGACAGCTTGACCCGCTCTTCGGACAGCTCCTCGTCCTCTCCAGGCTTCAGCTGGGCTGCCGCAATTTCCTCCAGCTGGAACCGGTACATGTCGAGCATCTGATATGCCTTCTGGCTCGTCTCCTGCAATTCCTTGAGCTCCTGCTCCACCTTGCTGAATTCCGAATACAGCTCCTGATATCTTCGCTTTGCCGGACCGATGATCTTGTCCCCGTACGTATCGAGCAGGCTCATGTGCTGCTCCGAACGCAGCAGGCTCTGATGCTCATGCTGGCCGTGAATGTTGATCAGCTTCTCCCCTACTTCACGGAGCATACTCAAGTTCACAAGCTGACCGTTAATCCGGGATGTGCTTTTGCCTTGCGACGTCAGCTCTCTCCGAATCAGCAGATGCTCCTCGGCATCCGCCTCAATGCCTAGATGCGTTAATGTTTGCCACACCGGATGTGCCGGGGGGAGATCAAACAGCGCCTCAATCTCCGCTTTATCGCAGCCGTACCGGATCAGATCCGCCGATCCGCGCCCGCCGGCAATCAGCCCCAGCGCATCAATGATGATGGATTTCCCTGCTCCTGTCTCCCCCGTAAGAACATGAAAGCCCGGATAGAATTGAGCATCCACGCTTTCAACAACCGCCAAATTCCGAATGGATAACGTATTTAACATCCCTATAACCCCCTCAACCCGCAAATCGAATGAATGCCTCGTGAATACGAGTCTTACGATATATAGCTCTTGATCTGAGATACAACGTGCTCCCCGTCCTCCTCCGTGCGGCATATCAGCAAAATCGTGTCGTCCCCGCATATCGTGCCCATAATCTGGCTCCATTCCATATTGTCGAGGAGCACGGCTACCGAATTCGCGGTGCCCGGCAAGCATTTCATCACAACGAGGTTGCCGGCCCGGTCAATATATACGAAATTGTCCACCAACGCCCGCTTCAGCTTCTGTACCGGATTATAACGCTGATCCGTCGGCATGGAATATTTATACCTTCCATCGTCGGTCGGAACCTTGATCAGCAGCAGTTCCTTTATATCTCTGGATATCGTAGCCTGGGTCACCTGAAAACCTTCGGCACGGAGAGCATCAACCAGCTCGTCCTGCGTTTCGATGTCCTGGTGGGTAATGATATCCCTGATTTTAATATGGCGTTGTCCCTTCATATTCGTAAAAGCCTCCCGAAATTTAGGTGTTATATTCATCATTTCCATTCCATTCTTCATCGGACCAATCCATGGTGAGTCGGTGCACTTCCCCCTCGTTCATGTCTACATACAGGAGCCCGGCGCACTCGGGGTACAGCAGCAGGTATGGCATCAGCCGATCCCGGATTCCGGCCCCCGTCCAGTCCACCGGCATCCGTTCACGCGCCAGCTTGACCATATACAGCTCCCCGTTGCTGCCGGATGCGACGTAATCAATGAATAGCCTGCTGCGGATCGGCTTGTGCCCCGCGTCAAACGACAGATTTACCTTTACTTTGCCCCCGACGACCTCATATCCTTCCTGTTCGAGCAACCCAATGGCTGGGTGATCCGGAATTCGGTCATTAATCGGGATTCCCGGCAGCAGGTCAGGCTGCGGTGACATCAGCCAGCGGTTGACCCTGTAGCCGATCAAGAGCACGATAACGATGCCGAGCAGCACCATCAACAATCCATCATAACGCTCATTCATCCTCTCACCTCGAATTTGATATTCGCGGATGGGAACATAAATTCCTCTTTTTCAGCAAAAGAAACCCATCATTTCGATGAGTTTCCCGTAAATGTATGAGCTGCTTGCTTAACAATGCTGTCGATCCATTGATCCAGCTCGGACGAATCCATTCGCTGTACCGGTTCTTCCGTTTCAGCCGCGTCCTCCGGCTCAAGCCGCCAGTGGGCCAGGAATTCAATATTGCCTTCCCCGCCCGTGATGGGCGAGAAGGTCAGGTTGTTCAGCCTGAATCCGATTTCTTCGGCAAAATGAAGCACCTGCGTAAGAACTTCCTTGTGGACCTTCGGATCTCGGACAACGCCGGATTTGCCGACCTTGTCCCGTCCTGCCTCAAACTGCGGCTTGATTAACGCCGCCACATCTCCGGGTCTGTCCAGAAGCGTCTTGAGCGTCGGCAAAATAATTCGCAGCGATATAAAGGATACATCGATGCTGGCGATATCCGGCCGGGGGCCCTTGAGATCCTCGGGCGTCATATAGCGGAAATTCGTCCGCTCCATAACGCATACGCGTTCATCATTCCGAAGCGACCAATCAAGCTGATTGTATCCGACATCGATCGCATAGACGTAGCTTGCTCCGTGCTGAAGCGCACAATCGGTAAAGCCGCCGGTGGACGAGCCGATATCCAGCATCGTTCTGCCCTTCATATCCAGACCGAAGTGAGAGATCGCCTTCTCAAGCTTGAGGCCGCCCCGGCTTACATAAGGATGGACAGAGCCCTTAACTTTCAGCTCCGTCGTACGCGGGATTTTCATGCCGGCTTTCTCGATGCGCTCGGTTCCGGCATAGACCAGACCCGCCATAATGGCGGATTTGGCTTTCTCCCTGCTATCATAAAATCCCTGCTCCACAAGCAGGACATCAACACGTTCCTTGTGAGATGATTCCATAAAACACTCCTGATGGTTTCTAAGACGTAAAACTTCTCTTCCCGAGCGCTGCCGTCCGTGCAGACTTGAGGCTCCGGATTTCGCTGCATACCGCCTCCAGCGTCAAGCCGACCTCTTCCCGCTGCTCTTGGATGCTGCCGTGCTCAATGAACCGGTCCTCAATCCCCATTAACGAAACAACCGCATCATGAATTCCCTGTTCGGCAAAGTACTCCAGCACGCTGCTGCCAAGGCTGCCGGCCTGCGAAGTCTCTTCCAGAACGACCATGCTCGTTCCGGATGCCGCCAGCTTCTTCAGCATATCGCCGTCAAGCGGCTTCAGGAAGCGCGCATTCACGACCTCAACGGAAATGCCTTCCCGCTTCAGCTGATCGGCCGCTTCTTCGGCCAGCTGCACCATCGGACCGGCAGCCAAGATCGCATAGCCTTCGCCGCGGCGGACCGTTTCCCATGTACCGATCGGGATCGGTACGAGCTCCGGATCTAATGGAACGCCGCGAACATTGTTCCGCGGGTAACGATAGGCGATCGGTCCGTCGTTATAGTCGAGCGCCGTCTTCATCATATGGCGAAGCTCATTCTCGTCCTTCGGCATCATAATGACAATGTTCGGAATGTGGCGCATAAAGGCCACATCGTACACCCCTTGGTGGGTTTCGCCGTCAGCGCCGACAAAGCCCGCACGGTCGATGGCGATCATCACGTTGGCATTGTGGCGGCAGATGTCGTGCACGATCTGGTCGTATGCCCGCTGCATGAAGGTGGAATAAACCGCAAATACCGGCTTCAAGCCTTCCATGGCCAGCGCGGCGCAAAGCGTCGCCGCATGCTGCTCGGCGATGCCGACGTCAATCATCCGGTCCGGGAATTTCTTGCCGAACGGAATCAAGCCCGAGCCTCCCGGCATTGCCGGCGTAACGGCGACAATACGCTCATCCTGTTCGCCGAGCTCTACGAGCGTTTGCCCGAATACTTCCGTATACATCGGATTGCCTACCGCTTTCAACACCTGTCCGGATTCGATCTTGTACGGCGTGATGCCGTGCCATTTATGGGAATCCGACTCGGCTGGGCGGTAGCCTTTGCCTTTGGTGGTTACCGCGTGAATCAGCACCGGTCCGTCGACATTGTCGGCCTGCTGCAGCGTGTCGATCAGCTTGCCCAAATCATGACCGTCCACCGGTCCCAGGTAGGTAAAGCCAAGCTCCTCGAACAGAACGCCGGGAACCATCATATATTTGAGGCTGTCCTTCATTTTCTCCGCGGTCTTCGCCAGCTTGCCGCCGATCGCCGGAATTTTCTTGAGCAGCATCTCGACCTCGTCCTTCGCCCGTAAATAATAGCGGTCCGAGCGGATCTTGCTCAAATAGTTATGCATCGCCCCGACATTCGGAGCAATCGACATTTCATTATCGTTCAGGATGACCATCAGCTTCTTTCGCTCATGGCCGATATGATTCAGGGCCTCAAACGCCATCCCGCCCGTAAGGGCGCCATCGCCGATGAGCGCGATCACCCGGTTGTCGTCGCCTTTCAGATCCCGCGCCATCGCCATGCCCATCGCTGCCGAGAGGGAAGTGCTGCTATGACCGGCTTCCCAGACGTCATGCTCGCTTTCCGCGCGTTTCACAAAACCGCATAGCCCCTTGTATTTGCGCAAGGTGTCGAATTTATCCATCCGTCCCGTCAATATTTTATGGACATAGGCTTGATGGCCCACGTCAAAAATCATCTTGTCACGAGGGCTGTCAAAGCAATAGTGCAAGGCCAGCGTGAGTTCAACCACTCCCAGATTCGGTGCAAGATGACCGCCGGTCACGGACAGCTTTTCAATCAGAAACTGACGGATTTGTACCGCCAGGTCCTCAAGTTCGTCCACCGACAGGTTTTTCAGTTGGTTGGGATGTTTGATATTTGGAAGCAGCACGAAGAATCTCCCCGCTTTCCTTGATAAAGTAAAGTTAACGAATACATGAAGGCTGCGCTATCATCAGCCACATAAAGACATTATATCACAAATAACTTGGGTGCAAGTAACCCCGCTCTAGTGGTCGCGGGCCAACAGGAAGTCCGCAATTTCATGCAGTCTGGACGGGTCCGGAAAATTCCCTTCGGAGATGGCGCTCTTCGCTTCGGCGGTCAGACGCTCAACCTCCCGCTTCGAGGCCTCCAAGCCGATAAAAAACGGATACGTCACCTTCTCCTGCTTCACGTCACTTTGCGTCCGCTTGCCGAGCTTGGCCTCATCGCCGATCAAATCGAGGATGTCGTCCTGGATTTGGAAAGCCAGCCCGATGTGCTTGCCGAAGGAGCGCAGCGACGCGATCTGGGCTTCGGAGCAGCCTGCTACCCGTCCACCAGCCATGAGGGAGAACATGATCAGATCACTCGTTTTATGCAGATGAATATACTCCAGCTGCTCGAGGCTGGTTAATCCCTGCTCACCTTCCATATCGGCCACTTGGCCGCCAACCATGCCCCGGGGACCGGCATATTCCGCTAGGTCCTCAACAATCGACAGCACCCGATCGGCAGGAATCCCGTGCTTGCGGGAAGACTGCACAATGCTGTAGAAAGCATGCGTCAGCAGCGCATCGCCTGCCAGAATCGCCGCTGCTTCACCGAATACTTTATGATTCGTAGGCTTCCCCCGCCGGAAATCATCATCGTCCATCGCAGGCAGATCGTCATGGATGAGCGAGTATGTATGCACCATCTCAACGGCGCACGCCACCGGCATAGCCGCTTCTCTGCTCCCGCCGGCTGCTTCGCAAGCCGCGATGACCAGCAGCGGGCGCAGACGCTTTCCGCCTGCCATTAAGGAATACGTCATCGACCGATGAAGGGTTTCAGGAACTTTCCACCCCTCCGGAAAAAGGGCGGCAAGCTCGCTGTCCAGCCTGTCGCAGATGTCATTCATATATTGCTGAAAAGGAAGTCTGTTATTCACTCAATTCACCTGTCTCATCAAGCGCACCGCCAAAGGGCTTCCGCTTGAGTTCCCCGCCTTCTTCGACGATCATCTCGATTTTCTGTTCAACCTGCTCCAGCTTTTGGCTGCACATTTGAGACAGCTTCATCCCTTGCTGGAACAAGTCGATCGCCTTCTCCAAAGGGACGTCTCCGTCCTCCAGCTGCTCGACGATCCGTTCAAGCTGTGCCATCGCCTCTTCAAAGCTGATCTCCATCAAGTCGTTTGTCTCATTAGCCACGTTCTTCATCCTCCTTCATTCCCCACACTTGACACTGCAGCCGGCCATCATTGACCCTCACTTGAACCAAATCGCCGAGCTGCACATCTTCCACTGATTTGATCAGCCTTTGTTCCTGCTCGTCATAAACCAGGCTGTACCCTCGGGACATGATCTTAAGCGGGCTGAGCGCGTCCAGATGGCGAATCTCCGTCTGCAGCTGGGACAGCTTCGATCTGCGGATCGATTGCATGGCAAGCATCAGCCGCCGCTTCGCCTGTTCCTTTCGCACCCCGGCCTGCTCGACCTGGGCGCGCGGATTGAATCTGACCAGTCCCTGATGCAGCGACCGCTGCCGCTGTCGGTAGAAGGAAAGCTGCGACTTGAGCGTTCCTTGCAGACGGTAGGACAGCATGTCCAAGCGCTCGGCATGCTGAAGCATGTAGCGGCGAGGATGGTTCAGCACGGGCGAGCGCTGAAGTCTCGCTAGGCGTTCCCGGCTCCGCTGAAGCCGCTGCTGCAGCCCTTGATTGAGCTGCCGTTGGCGCTGCATGATCTGTCCCTTCAGCTCCGCACGGCTCGGAACCGCAAGCTCGGCTGCCGCTGTCGGCGTTGCTGCCCGCACATCAGCCACAAAATCGGCGATCGTAAAGTCCGTCTCATGGCCGACGGCCGAGATCACCGGAATCTTCGATTGATGGATCGCCCTGGCGACGATCTCCTCATTGAACGCCCACAGCTCCTCCAACGAGCCTCCGCCCCGGCCGACAATAAGCACATCCGCTTCGGCAAGCTCGTTCATCGCACGGATCCCCTTCACAATGGAGGGGGCTGCCGACTTTCCCTGAACCAGGACCGGATACAGCTGAACGGTCGCTTGCGGATAGCGTCTCTGGATCGTAGTTATAATATCGCGAACCGCAGCCCCGGTCGGTGAGGTAATGACCCCGATCGTCTTCGGATAGCTCGGCAGCGGACGTTTAAGCTCCTGGGCAAACAAGCCCTCTTCTTCAAGCCTTGACTTGAGCTGCTCGTACGCGAGATACAGGCTGCCGATTCCGTCCGGCTGCATCTGAATGGCGTAAAACTGATATTGACCGTCCCGTTCATAGACGGAGACATTGCCTCTGGCTATCACCCTCGAGCCTTCTCTGGGGATAAACGGCAAACGCTGATTATGGCTCGCAAACATGATCGCCCGGATTCGGCTGCCTTCATCCTTCAACGTAAAGTACATATGTCCGCTGGAATGATGCGTAAAATTCGAAATTTCTCCGCGAATCCAGACGTCGGACAGTCTGGAGTCGCCTTCCATTTTCATTCGAATGTATCGGTTCAAATCCTTAACGGACAGGACGCGTCCCGGATCCACGGATTTCATATTATTCAATGCCGCTCAGCCGTTTGGCGGCCAGCAGCGTATTCTTCATCAGCATCGTGATGGTCATCGGACCGACGCCTCCGGGAACTGGCGTAATCGGACCCGAAATCGCCTTGACGCTCGCAAAATCGACGTCACCTGCAAGCTTGCCGTTCTCCAGCCGGTTCATTCCGACATCGATCACGACGGCGCCCGGCTTGACATAGCTGGCGTCAATCATATTCGCCCGACCGATGGCGACGACCAGAATATCGGCCTGCTTCGCGATCTCCCGCATGTTGCTCGTTCTGGAATGGCACATCGTTACGGTCGCGTTTTCCCGCTGCAGCAGCAGCGAAACCGGCTTGCCTACTATATTGGATCTGCCGATCACGACGGCATGCTTGCCCGATATTTCGACGCCTGTCCGTTTAATCAACTCAATGACGCCCGCCGGGGTACATGGCAGCAGGCTGTCGTCCCCGATGACCAGGTTCCCCACATTGACCGGGTGAAACCCGTCCACATCCTTCTCAACGGCAATCGCATCGATCACCGCTTTCTCTTGAATATGGCCCGGGAGCGGAAGCTGAACGAGAATCCCGTGAATGGACGATTGCTTATTCAGCTTGTCCACCAGAGCGAGCACCTCGTCCTGGCTGGAATCCGCAGGAAGTCGATGCACCTCGGAATAGAAGCCGAGATCATGGCACGCTTTTTCCTTATTTCGGACATAGACATGGGAAGCGGGATCGTCTCCGACCAGCACGACCGCCAGGCCCGGGCGCACGCCCTGCTTCGACAGCTGCTGCACCTCCAGCGCGATTCCTTCGCGAATTTCTTCGGATATCAGTTTACCATTAATGATCGTTGCTGCTGTCATCCTAATCTCTCCTCACTATGATTTGAATGATCTGACCGCCTGCCATTGTTGGGCGCAGGATTATGATTGATGCAACTTCGCTTTGACTTGATCCAGCTCCTGGATAATGCGGCCTAATACGCCGTTTACGAATTTGCCCGATTCCTCGGTACCGAAATGCTTCGATAGCTCGATCGCTTCGTTGACGGCCACCTTGCCGGGCACGTCATCACGGTACCCGAGCTCGTATACAGCCAGACGGAGAATCTGGCGATCCACGCGGGAAAGGCGGCTAACCTGCCAGCCCTTTAAGTAATGAGCGAGCAGCTCATCGATCGCTTCCCTTGAGCCCCATGTTCCGTTGACCAGCTCCAGCACATACTCCTTCATCTGAACCTCGTCGCCGATCACACGCTCCGTCTCATTCTCTTCGGCCGCCTCCGAGAGCAGCATCGATACAGCCTCCAGGCTGTCGACATCGTTCATTTCCATCTGATACAGGCTTTGAACGGCGATCTCCCTAGCTACACGTCTTTTCATCTTGTTCCTCCTGTGGACCCTGCCTGAATCCATTTTTCTGATTAGTATTATCAATTTTCCATAAAGTTTTGACCAGGATTTCGCAAAGTTCGATTCCAGCTGCTCCAAGGGAACGGTTTTATTGACGAACCGAACGGTTTTATTGACGAACCGAACGGTTTCCCTCTATGATATCGCGCACCGAAAGGTCCCTCATTGGAATCCATGGCATGATCTTCACAATAAAAAAACCTGTGAACCGCTGCTTTCCGCAAAAAAGGCATGATTAACCTGTCCTTTAGCTTTTTTGCCGAAAGAAGCATATCACAGGGTTCATTTAAACGGCCGCCAACGCTCGGACAACCAGCGCGCCCATTCCTGGAAGTGGAAGATGGAGCCTTGGTTCAAATCCTTGCGCTTGCCAAATATATAGCCGATAAAAACCACTAATGCAAAGAACAGCATATCCCAAAAACCGGATAATAGATAAATCAGTCCGCACACAAGTCCGCCGGCGACGCCGACGATCCGCCCTCTGTGACTCTCCCATATTTCTTTCCAAGGCATTTGGGAAATTCACCTCTATTCCACGCGGCTCTTGAAGCTAGGCGCCTGAACCACGTTAGCGATATACACGGATACGGACGAGACTGGAATGCCCGTCGTCTCTTCAACGAAATCATGCACCTGCTTCTGCACCTCGGTCGTCAGCGCCGGAATGGATTCCTCACCGTCCACCACGGCACGGATAGCAATCTCAAGCCCCGATTGGGATACCTTGATCCGGGACTTCAGGTCCTTCACGCCTCGCACCTTGGACGCTGCCTTCAGGCACAGATTTTCAATCGTTTCCACCGAAATCTGAATGTCTCCAAACTCCGTGCGCTGATCGATCGAATTCAGCGTGGAGCGGTCGCGCCGTACCGAAATGTAAAAGAACCGGATGCTGAGCAGAAACCATACGGCAGCAATGATTATTCCCGCCAGGATGAGCTGCTGCTCCTGGGCAAACGTCAATTGATACGGAACCGCACCGCTTAACAGGAGGATGGCAATTACAGATATAACACCGATACTTAAGCTGTATATAAACAGCAGAAGTCTGTCCATGATTTTGGCCACGACCCGCACAGCCTCCCTTAAATTAGATTAAACCCTCGACATTGCTGCCGGGGGCTATGAAATGATTCATTTTATTTCACGCGCTGCACCAGATCCAGATCGTCGTTCTTCTCGCTTGTCTTCATGAAATGCACATCATGAATATGTACGTTGACTTCAACGACGGTAAGACCTGTCATATTCTCGATGGACCGCTTCACGTTACGCTGGATTTCCCCAGCGACTTCCGGAAGACGATGTCCGTACTCGACGATAACGGATACATCAACAGCCGCCTCGCGTTGTCCGACTTCAACCTTGACGCCTTTGGACAGATTCTTCCGGCCAAGCAGCTCGGCGATGCCGCCGGCAAAGCCGCCGCTCATTCCTGCAACCCCGCGGACTTCTACCGTTGCAAGCCCTGCGATAACTTCGATGACTTCGGGCGCAATCTGAATTTCACCGATATCCGTACGTTCAAATTCTGTAGTTGGCAATGTCTCAGCCATAGTCTCAACACACCTTTCGGGAATAAGTTTGCGGATGCTCGAGGGACTGCTTGAGGCATGCGCTCTTATTACTCATACTATACCATTTGGCCAAGTTTATGACAAACTTGGCCAAACGTTTTAAACCTCATTTTCTTCCAAAAACTTAATATCGAAATCGCCTTTGATAAAGGTTGGATGGTTCATCAGTTTTTGGTGGAACGGTATGGTGGAATAGATGCCTTCAATCTCGAACTCGGAAAGCGCGCGCTTCATCTTCGCAATCGCTTCGTTCCGGGTCGGCGCCCATACGATCAGCTTCGCGATCATGGAATCGTAATACGGCGAAATGGTATAGCCCGGATAAGCCGCGCTGTCCACGCGCACGCCAGGACCTCCCGGAGGCAGGTAGAATTGAATCGTACCCGGTGCCGGCATAAAGCCTTTGTCAGGATTCTCGGCATTGATCCGGCACTCAATCGACCAACCATTGATCACGATATCCTCTTGGGTGAAGGAGAGCGGATTGCCTTCAGCCACCGAAATCATCTCCTGGATCAGGTCAACGCCGGTTACCATCTCGGTCACCGGATGCTCCACCTGGATCCGGGTATTCATCTCCATGAAATAGAACTGCCCGTCCGGACCGAGCAAGAACTCCAGCGTTCCCGCTCCGGAGTACTGAACCGCCTTGGCTGCACGCACGGCCGCTTCTCCCATCCGGGTACGGACCTCGTCCGTGATCACCGGACAAGGCGCTTCCTCGACGAGCTTCTGTCTCCGGCGCTGAACGGAACAGTCCCGCTCTCCGAGATGGACCGCGTTACCGTGCTTGTCCGCGATAATTTGAATTTCGACGTGCTTCATGCCCGTCAAATATTTCTCCAGATAAACGCCGGCATTGCCGAAGGCTTTCTGAGCTTCCTGCTGGGCCGTCGTAATCTGCTTGATCAGCGCTTCCTCGTCCTCGGCGATCCGGATGCCCTTGCCTCCGCCGCCTGCGGTGGCTTTGATAATCACTGGATAGCCGATATCGCGGGCCAGCATAACCGCTTCATTCAGATCCTCGATCAGCCCGTCGGAGCCGGGGATAACCGGTACGCCGGCATCCTTCATCGTCTGCTTGGCTACCGCCTTATCACCCATGCGGTTGATGGCATCGGCTGACGGACCGATAAAGGTGATGTTGCAGGATTCGCAAATTTCGGCGAAGTCGGCATTCTCGGCAAGGAAGCCGTATCCCGGATGGACGGCATCGCATTCGGTCAAGGTCGCCACGCTCATAATATTCGTAAAGTTCAGATAGCTGTCCTTCGATAACGTCGGACCGATACAATAAGCTTCATCCGCCAGGCGAACATGCAGCGAGTCCCGGTCAGGCTCGGAATATACCGCAACCGTCGAGATGCCGAGCTCCCGGCAGGCACGGATGATGCGGACTGCAATTTCGCCGCGGTTTGCGATTAAGACTTTTTGAAATGTCATGAAGTAACCTCCTTCGGACTCATAAGACTCCCGCTCATGGCGAGTACAGCGTGCACTACTCCGGCTTCACCAGGAACAGTGGCTGCCCGAACTCGACCAGCTGGCCGTTCTCGACGAGGACTTCAACGATCTCCCCTTTAACCTCGGCCTCCAGCTCGTTCATCAGCTTCATCGCCTCAATGATGCAGACCGTTGTCTTTTCGCTTACCTTGTCGCCGGGGCTGACGAAAGACGGCGCTTCAGGCGAAGGGGCGCGGTAGAAGGTCCCTACCATCGGCGATACAATCTTATGTAATGAGCTGTTGACCTCCGCTGCTTCCTGTGGGGCTGCTGCTGCAGGAGCCTGGTTGACCGCGGCTTGCTGCTGTACGGCTTGCGGTGCTACGGCCTGAGGCGCAGCAATGTAGGCTTGCGGCGCTACCTGCTGAATGACGGCCTCGGCAGGGTTTGGCTTCTTAATAGACAAACGCGTGCCTTCATTTTCAATTTCCAACTCATGTACGGATGTTTCATCCACCAGTTTAATAAGCTCTTTAATCTCGTTTAATTTAAACATAATCAGTCGTTCACTCCTTCACTTTCTGTAGAAGCCCTGATTCGGACAGTCAGTCGATAGCTTAGAGTATTATATCACAATCGAGCGAAATAGAAAGAGTCCAGGATAATCCCGGACTCCGCAATGTTTATCATATAAAGGTGGTTTATGTTGAAAAACTGCGGATGCTTTTACGGGGCAACATATTGAACCGTAACCTTATCCTGCGATACTTTCAGCTCTTTCATGACGAGGCCGACGATATCGGCGGCGCCTTTGGCGTCAAGCTTGTCGCTGAGCACGACGACATTGTATTTTTCGCTCTCTTCTTTCACGACGGCATTGCCGAACTGCTGCTGCAGCTGCGCCTCGATGTTGAGAATGATCTCCTCTTTTTCCTCCGCTTCTTTTAATTGCTCCGAAGCTTGGGCGGTCTCCTCCGGCTTGCTCTCATGGTTGTCGATCTTCGAAATCAGTTCGTCATATAATTTCATGTTCTTCTGTTCCCGGTCCAGCTTATAGGCATCCAGCTGAGCTCGAGCCGAGGAGGCTTGGGCCGCTACTTCCTCGAGCACCTGCTGCTCGGTTTTGCCGCCTTGCGTGCTGCTTGTTTCTGCAGGATTCTCTTCACCCTCTTTGGTCTCCGTTACCTTAGGCTCTGCAGCATTGTCCTGTGGGGTTCCGGCTTGTTCCTGCTCTCCTTGCTTGCCTTGCTCTCCTTCTTTGCTTTGCTCTCCTGCTTTGCCTTGATCTCCTTGCGCGGCTGCGGCCGGATCTTCGCTGCCGGTCTGTGCTCCAGTGTCCGTGCTCTCGGCATTCTGCTCATTCGCGCCGGAATCCCCGTCGGTTCCTTCCTCGATCACTTCATTTACAACCAGCTCGTCGCTTGTGCCGTTCGCGCCTTGACCGGCTGCGGGCTTCTGGCCGTCAACCTGCGTGCTTTCGGCGACAGGCGGCGCTTTCGTGCCGGATTCATCCGTGAACAGATAGTAGGCTGACAGGATCACCATTAAACTCAGCATCGAAACCAACCATATGGTTTGTCTTTTGTTATTCATTTGAACGTATCCTCCTTTAAATAAAAAGCCTTAACTTTGAGCCGCGAATGAATGGTCATCCGGGCGGTAAAACGCTGCTACTGCTTTCGCGGAACAACCGATATGCGGTGGGACGGTACATTGAGTCCCCGCTGGATCGCATCCACAATCAAGTTCTTGACGATCTCGTTCTCTGCTCCCTTGGCGACGACGAGCACTCCGCGAACCTGCGGTTTAATCCGCTTTGTGACGATCGGCGTTTCTTTGCCGGATGAATCATAAGTCACGATCTGGCCGTCGCGCTGGTAGCTCGTGACATGGCGCCTGCCGCCGTTGGCATCGGTCTCCTCGGTCAGCTCCTGGGTGTCCTTGATGTCCTTCTGAACGACAAGCTCCTCCGTGGATTCCACGGTGACCATGACATCGACGGCACCGACCCCTACGATTTGCTCCAGCATCGTCCGCGTCCGCATCTCGAAGTCCTGCTCGATGCTCTCGAACTCGCTGCTTCCGCCGGCAGGCTCGCTGCCCTGGCCGGTCGATGATACCGCCGCGGTTTCCGGCGGCTCGCGGCCGATATTTTCATGATCCAGCTTCTTTACGTTGACGAAGGAGTTGAACAGCATGATTGCGACGCCAATGAGTCCTAGTATTATCAGCCAGCGGAAGGTCTGCATTTTTTTGGCTCCGCCGGCGCCGCCGCCAAGCCACTGTTCAAGCCGCTTCAGCCATTTTCCCATCATCCTCACCTCCGTTATAACTTCTTGTCATCCTGTCCATGCTCCGGCAAATGTATCGTTATCAGATCCGGGTTAAGATCCCATCTCTGGCTGATGTATTTGACAATCTGTGCCTCTCGTGCTTTGTATTCTTTGCTTACGGCCTCTCGCCCTTGAGGCGGCTCCGCACGGCCCTTGTTGTCCGTTGTGCCGGACTCTATATTTACTTCAATCGTTTCGACAGGGGTTACCCCGATCGGCTCTTTCTCCTCTGCGCCCTCTTCGGAAACGGCAGCCTCGGATGGTGCGTTTAGCTTCACATCCACGGAGCGAATATCCGCTCCCGTGTACGAATTGCCCTCCGCCCGGGTTGCCGCCAGCACGACCTCGACCTCCTGCACCGCTTCTCCCGTCTCGGCTGCGATCTCCTCTTTCATGACGCGGGCAAGCTCGCTGCCTGCCCACTCCAGGCTCTGGCTCTGCTGCACATCCTTCAGCTTGTCGGCTTGGGCCAGAATGGATTCCAGCTGCATTTCCGGCGGGAGCCCTTTCTCCTGCCGCTCAAGCTCCTGCGCCAGCTGCTGCTCCGGCGGATCTGTCAGCAGGCGGATGATCGGGCTGAGCAGCGTAAGGAGGATGATCAGGCTCAGAACCAGCCGCGCGTACCGCTCCAACGCTTTCCCTGGAAGAATCAGGTCTACAAAAGCAGCGAAGAGCACGACCATGATGACATTTTTGAGCCAATCCGAAAGCCAGTCCATCGATTATCCCTCCTTGCGCTTGACCGGCAAGAGCGTCACCGCATCATGACCGTTATGTTGCCTGCGGTAAGCAGAATCGTAATCGCCAGGAAAAACATCATGCTCACGGCAGCCAGCGCGGCGAATACGTACAGCAGCGTCTTGCCGATCGCCTGCAGGCAGGTTGTGATCGGCGTGTCGCCCAGCGGCTGCATGACGGCCGCCGCCAGATTGTAGATCAAGGCGAGGGTCAAAATCTTGATCGCCGGAAAAGCGCAGAGAAACAAGATGATGATGACCCCTGCCAAACCGATTGAATTTTTAACGAGCAGCGATGCCGAGATCACGGTATCCGTTGCGTCCGCGAACATTTTTCCCACCACCGGGACGAAGTTGCCGGTGACGTACTTGGCCGTGCGGATCGTGACGCCGTCCGCCACGGAGCTCGTAATGCCCTGCACCGAGATGACGCCGAGGAAGACGGTCAGCATGACGCCCAGGAACCCCATCGCGATCCCCCGGAGCAAATTGCCGAGCTGGGTCAGCTTGTACTTTACCGACAGCGAGC
Source organism: Paenibacillus ihbetae (assembly GCF_002741055.1). NCBI lineage: Bacteria > Bacillati > Bacillota > Bacilli > Caryophanales > Paenibacillaceae > Paenibacillus > Paenibacillus ihbetae. Next base: position 996,444 of record NZ_CP016809.1, read on the forward strand.
TCACCAAGTGCAGAAGCGCCGAGAAGAAGAGCAGCGGAAATACGATGGTTCTAATGAGCGTTCCTACCGTATGTACCATGAAGATGACCAAGGGATGCGCAACCGATACGGTCACCACATTGCCCATCGATGCCATCAGGGCAAAGAGCAGCGGCAGCATCGCCATCATGAAGTCGATCATGCCGGTGATCGCGTCTTTGGCGTAGCCGATCGCAACGCTGAAGCTGTTGACCGCAATGACCAGCACCACCATGTAGCAGATCGTATACGCTACCCTGCTCACGGTGCCCTTCTCGAAGGCCGTCTGCAAATTTTCCAGGATCAGGCTCATGATACTCAGCATGATGATCGTAACTAGCAGCTTTCCGTTATATAGCACCTCATGCCAGAGATATTTTCCAAGCCCGGACATCATGCCTTTAAAGCTGAAGCCATCGCCGCCCGGCAGAAGCATATCCATCAGGGACGGCGTCCTGCCCTCGGGAAAGAACCCGCCGTAGTCCTTCATCAGCTGCTCCCAGTATTTCTCCACCTGCTCGGTCGGGAGCTGCTCCGTTTGCTCCGTTACCAGGTCTCCGGCAGGATTGTCGGCAGCGGTAGCCGTAGCGGCCGCAGGCGCTATGCTTATGAACATGCTCGACACCAGCAGCATGAGCTGCAGGATGATCAGCCTGTATAAACCGGTTTTACACGATCCTCCACCTGCCACGCCCCTCCCTCCTTATCAAGCCGGGAGGAGCTTCAGGACCGTCTCGATGATGATCCCGATAATCGGTACAGCGAGTACCAATATGAGCACTTTTCCCGCCAGTTCTATTTTGGAAGCGATCGATTCCTGACCGGCATCCCTTACGATTTGCGCCCCCATTTCCGCGATATAGGCTATCCCGATGATCTTCAGCACCGTTTTGAGATAGATCATCTGGACGCCGGAGTTCTCGGCCAAATCCTCCAGCATCCGGATCACGTCGCCGATCTTTCCGATCAGGAACAGGAAGATCATGACGGAAGTCGCCACGGCGAGAAGGAAAGCGAATAACGGCTTCTGGTCCTTGACGACCAGAATCAGTACGGTAGCGATTAGACCGAGGCCTACCACCTGGATAATTTCCATAAGGTCCACCTACTGGAATAGAAAAATACTTTTGATTTCCTTAAGCAGATCATCGAGCAGCCTGACGACCATAAACAGCACCACCACAAAACCGATGAGAGTCACCCAGTGTGCCATATCCTCTTTGCCCATCTGTTTCAGGACCGTATGAATCATGGCGATGATGATGCCGATCCCGGCGATCTGGAAGATGGCGTTGACTTCAATGTTCATTTCCTTGGCACCTCGCTAAAAGATCAAAATGACGATCAATGCTCCAATTAACAGCCCCAGACTCTTGCTCATTTTTTCATATTTCGCCTGGTCCTCCCTTGCCGCCTCTTCTTCATGCTTCAGCTGCTGGGCGGCCAGCGCAATATGCTTCATCTGGTCCTGCCTGTCACTGGTGCCAAGTACGCCGCTGAGCTGTTCCATCACTTCCCTTTCGGCGTTTCTCATGGAAGTCCGCTTCCAGTAATCCTCCAGAGCTTTGCGTATGCTGTCCTGAGCCGATAAGCCGTAATCCGGCCTCATATACTGCGCGGCTTGGGCAAACAAGGATTTCAGAGGGTCCCGGAGAGAGGCGCTGATTCGTTCCAGTGCGTCCGGAAGCGGCGTAAAGCCATAGCTGATCTCGGTTTCAAGCCGCTGTAGCGCCAATATCAGCTCCCGAAGCTGCCTTGGTCTGACCGCGAACTGCTGGGCCTGATAAAAGCCTGCCAGCGTTCCTGCACCAATGACGAGCAAAGCACCTATCAGTTTAAGCATAGGCATCACCGCCAGGCGGACCGCTGGCGGCGGACTGAAGCGTTCGCTGCCCTCCGTCATAGAGCTTGAAGGACCTCGTATCCCCGCTGCGGCTGAGCACCGCGTACATCTCGAACATTCGGTTCTCGATGAGTCCCGACAGCGCCGGCCGTCCGCGCATATCCTGAACGGATGAGCCGTGCGCCGTGGCGATGACGCTGATGCCGGCATGGAGCGCCTCGACGACCGCCTCCGCATCTTCGGCCCTGCCGATCTCGTCCACGATGAGCACATCCGGCGACATGGATCTGATCATCATCATCATGCCCTCGGCTTTGGGACAGCCGTCCAGCACGTCCGTCCTTGGACCGACGTCGAACCCGGGAACTCCCCGCTGGCAGCCGGCGATTTCGGAGCGTTCGTCCACAATGCCCACTTTCATGCCGGGCCAGCGAACGGCGCCTGCCCCCCACTGGCCGTAGCTGATCTGACGGGCCAGATCCCGAAGCAGCGTTGTCTTTCCATGCTGAGGCGGGGAGAGGATCAAGGTGTGCATGACGCGCTTGCGTTTGCGATCCAGCAGATGCGGGAGCATCTCGTCGGCCGCCCCGCGAATCTCTTTGGCAATCCGCACATTAAAGCCGCTGATATCCCGAATATGCTCCACCTTCCCGCCGCTGAGAACCGTACGCCCGGCCAGACCGACCCGGTGCCCGCCGGGGATGGTTATGAATCCTTTCCGCAGTTCCTCTTCCATGGTGTAAAGGGAATGATTACTGATCAGATCCAGCAGCCTGTGTGTATCCTCCCGTGTCGGCTTGTACGCCTCCTCCGGCCGCAGCGTCAATCCGCCTCTGCGATCCAGGAAGTGGTATCTGCCCTGCGAGTTGATTTCGAGAGGGCGCTCCTCCCGGATTCGCACCTCCTCCACTTGCTCCAGCAGCTCACTCGGCAGGTTCAGCAGCATTCGTTTGACGGATTCGGGAAACAGCCCCAGCCAATTCAGAGTCATATCAATTTCCCCCAAGTTGTCCTTTTTTTGAAAATCTGCCTTCTGTTAAAAAGATTTCTTATCCCATGTGTATGCTTGTACCCCGCATTTATGACGGGAATCTATCATTTTTTCAAGACTCCGTATAAGAGGCAGGTTACCCCGCACAATATCCAGCCGATCTTCCCCCATGACAGCTTATCCGCCATGCCTACAAGCCCGATTGTCGTGGTAAGGATCAGAATGAGCGGGCCGGTAAACGCTAGCGCGGAATTGACGGCGAGCGCCTTATCTACTTGGTTCAGGCGAAGCATGACAATCGCAGCCACGATCTCGAGGCTGCCCGAGAACAGCCGAAGCGTTGCCATGCTGGCGACGAACTTGTCCAGCATAAAAATTTTCCCTCCTTCTTCCATAGTGTGATGATTAAAAATATGCATGCATCACCGAATTTATCTCTATTTTTTTATTTCATAGACACGATTCTCACAACAAAAAAAAGACTGCCCCGGGCATTTGCCCTTGAGACAGTCTTTGCTCTATGAACAGCACTAGAATGATATGAACTTAACGGCGAACTTGCGGGCCTCCGATGCTGGCCTGCTGGTCGGTGTCCAGTCCGTACGCCGTATGAAGTGCTTGAACGACGCCTTCGAGATTACTTCCGTCGATCACACAGGATACTTTGATCTCCGAGGTGCTGACCATCTTGATGCTGACCCCTTGACGGGAGATCACGTCAAACATCTGGGCGGCAACGCCAGGATGGCTTACCATGCCTGCGCCTACGATCGATACCTTCACCAGATTGTCCTCGGAGGTTACGTCGCGGTACGGCAGCTCGCCGCGGATCCGTTCGATGACGGACAGCGCACGCTCCCGGTCATGCAGGGATACGGTGAAGGAGAAATCTGCTTCCCCGTTCTGGACGCCGCTTTGTACGATGATATCCACGTCGATCCCTTCTTTGGCCAGTTCTCCGAACACCTGCGCCAGAATGCCCGGGGTATCGGCTACTCCCAAAATGCTGATTCTGGCCACGTTCTTATCAAATGCGATACCGCTGACGACTACACCTTGTTCCATGCTCGTTTCCTCCTTAACAACCGTTCCCTCGTTATGATTAAAGCTTGATCGGACAACAAGCTTCACTTGATTGTGCTTGGCGTATTCAACGGCCCGCGGATGAAGCACCGCTGCCCCGAGGTTCGCCAGCTCCAGCATTTCATCGTATGAAATTTCAGGGAGCTTCCGTGCGCATTTTACGACTCGCGGATCGGTAGAATATACGCCGTCCACATCCGTGTAGATTTCGCACACATCGGCCGAAATCGCTGCAGCCAGCGCCACCGCGGTCGTATCCGAGCCTCCGCGGCCGAGGGTCGTGATTTCGCCTTCTTCCGACATGCCCTGGAAGCCGGCGACGATGACGATATTACCGTCATCCAGCGCCTTGTGCACGCGCTCCGGAGATATATCGGTAATACGGGCTTTGCCGTGGACGGCTTCCGTCCGGAATCCGGCCTGCCAGCCCGTAAAAGATACAGCTTTGCGCCCCAGGCTGTGGATCGCCATCGAGAGGAGCGAGATCGAGATCTGCTCTCCTGTCGTTAACAGCATATCCATTTCCCGCGCGGGCGGGTTTTCATTTAATAGTTTAGCTTGATCAATCAGATCGTCGGTGGTATCCCCCATCGCGGATACAACAACAACGCACTGATGGCCTTCATCCTGTTTCTCTACAATTCGTGCGGCAACGCGCTTCATGCGTTCTGTATCCCCTACAGAGCTGCCTCCGAATTTCATGACGTACAATGACAATGCCTCTTTCACTCCCCACTTGATATCAGTATGTACCAGTGCATTGGTTCATGGTTTCTCACTTTAAAACAGTATAATACGAAAGTAACACCCTCCGTCAAGGCTTTCGTCTGAAAGATATCCCGCTCTGAACGCCATTCAATCTAGAAAATACAAAAAGAACTCCCGTACTTGACGTACAGGAGTCGCGTTGCAACAGAAGATATTGGCAGAGGCGGAGCGATTAGATCGTTTCGCCGATTAAGCCAGCCTTATGCGCGGGAGATGTATTTTCCTTCACGGGTATCGATCAGAAGCACATCGCCTTCGTTGATGAACAGCGGAACCTGCACATTGAGGCCTGTTTCCACCTTCGCATTTTTCGTAGCGCCTGTCGCTGTGTTACCTTTAATTCCCGGCTCGGTTTCCACTACCTTCAGCTCGACGCTGTTCGGCAGGTTGATCCCGAGAATTTCTCCCTGATAGCTGATGATGTTAACGTTCATGTTTTCCTTCAGGAAATTCAGTTCCCATTCCAGCTGCTCGCTGGTCAAGCTGAACTGGTCATAGGTTTCGTTATCCATGAACACATGCTCCTGTCCGCTTGCATACAAGTACTGCACGCCGCGGTTGTCGATTTGCGCGCGTCCGATCGTTTCGCCGGCACGGAACGTTTTTTCCACCGTGTTGCCGTTGCGCAAGTTCTTCAATTTGGAGCGTACGAAAGCGGCGCCTTTACCTGGCTTTACATGCTGAAAATCCAAAACGGTAAAAATATCGCCATCCACTTCTACGGTTAATCCTGTTTTAAAATCATTGACTGAAATCACTGAATTTCCCTCCTAAAGGATACGGTTTGATTAATTCTTGTTTGTTATAGCTTCTTTTCATTTAGAGCACGGTGTAATCTTTGGACGAGCTTGTCAATATTTGAATACCCGTTTCCGTGATTACGATATCATCTTCAATGCGCACGCCGCCGAGACCCGGCAGGTAAATGCCAGGCTCCACCGTAACGACCATGCCCGGCTTCAGAATATCGTCGCTCGCCTTGGACAGTCGCGGCGATTCATGAACCTCCATGCCCAGTCCATGTCCCGTGCTGTGCCCGAAATACTCGCCGTATCCGTACCGGGTAATGATGTCGCGCGCCAGCGCATCGGCCTCGCGTCCCGTCATGCCCGGCTTGATATGCGCAAGCGCATGCAGCTGCGCTTCGAGCACGATGTCGTAGATCTCCTTCAGCTTCGGATCGGGGCTGCCGAGGGCTACCGTCCGGGTCAAATCCGAGCAGTATCCATCCAGGAGCGCGCCAAAATCAAAGGTGACGAACTCATTGCCTTGAATCACCCGGTCGCTGGCAACGCCGTGGGGAAGCGCAGAGCGTTCCCCGGAAGCGACGATGGTGTCGAAGGAGGAGGAAGTCGCGCCGCGGCTGCGCATGAACATTTCCATCTCCAGATCGATTTCGCGCTCGGTTTTGCCCGCTTTCAGCAAGGTCAGCACATGGCTGAACGTTTCATCGGCCAAATCGGCAGCGCGCTGCATGATCTTCAATTCCTCGGCATCCTTGATGATACGGAGCTCCTCCACCAGTCCCGATACCGGAACGAGGCTGATCGGTGCAAGCTGCTCCGTATAACCGGAATATACTCCGTATGTAACATGGTCCTGCTCGAAACCGAGCGAGGCAATGCCTTCGGATTGAAGCAGTTCTTTTACGGTATCCATAACCTTCGCTCCGTGCTCAATGACCTTAAAGCCGGTCGCTTGCTGCGGAGCCTGCGTCATGTAACGGAAATCCGTCAGCAGATACGACTGTTCCTTCGTGATCAGCACATATCCTGCAGATCCCGTAAACCCTGTCAAATATCTGCGGTTGATCGGGCTTCCGATCAGCATGGCCGACAAGCCTTTGGCCTCGAGCTTCTCGCGCAGTCCTGCTACTCGTTTGCTGCTCATTGTTCCATCTCCTCTCACCCATGCCGGGATCAAAGCGGGTATCCTAACGCCGCTATGCCTCCCCGGTCTCCAGAATTTGTAAAAGGGCTGACAAGCCCAGCGTGTAGCTGGCCGCGCCGAAGCCCGCGATTTGACCGGCGGCAACAGGCGCAATGACGGAAGTATGACGGAATTCTTCCCTTGCATGAATGTTCGAAAGATGAACCTCCACGGTGGGAATCCGCGCCGAGCTGACCGCATCGCGCACAGCGTAGCTGTAATGCGTCAGCGCGCCCGGATTCAGCAGTATTCCATCCGCCTGCCCGATCGCTTCATGGATCCGGTCAATGATCGCACCCTCGTGGTTAGACTGAAAGAAGGTAATACCGATCCCCGCAGCATCCGCTTGCTTGCGCAAATTATCCTCGATCGCCTGCAGGCTGAGCGAACCGTATATCCCCGGTTCCCGGAAGCCGAGCAGGTTTAAATTCGGTCCGTTTATCACCCATATGGTTTTCATAGGGTTTCCCACCTTTTCGTCAAATAACCAAGTGCTATTTTACCATAGGCGGTATCGGATTGAGAAGTTTATTGTTTTTAACCCGTCACCTGCTTCGGCTCGCGCATCCGTTCGTCGGTAAATTCCTGGGCAGCCGTGTAACCGATAAAGAGTCCCCATAATAAAAAAATGCAAAACTCCGTTATGTTGGTATCCCACGTCAGCTTTTTAACCGGAGGCGTAAACCGGAGCCAAGGGTTGAGGGCAATATACAGCACGATCCACCAGATGACGCCGTAAATGATGCCGGGCCAGGGACCTTTGAGCTTGCGGAATAAAAACACATAAATCAGCGCAGCGATGACGGAGAATGCGATAAACGACAGCCAGCCCGCGATTTGCCCGGCCGCGGTGAGAAGAAACCCATGCTTGAAGAAAGGCTCCATCAGGAAGCCCGGCACCACCCTCGTGAATTTCAGCGTATAAAATATCCACCTTACCGCTCCCCAAATCAGCCCTGCGTAATACCCCAGCTCCAGGGCGTACAGAAACGGATTCGTCACCTTGTTGTCCTTTCGAAACTGATCTTCGGTCATGTTGAATCCTCCTTTGCTTGGTAGTTGATGCTCGTCTTCCCTTCTTTAGCAGATAGTATGCTCCGCTTCCCACCGGTCAATCCAACTAGAAATTACTTTCAAAATTCGATACAATAGTTAATAGAACGAAAAACATGTCAGGGAGGGTGAACTGGTTGTCCCAAAAGTCAACCCCGATCAGCTATGGAGGCCAAGCTGTAATCGAAGGCGTTATGTTCGGCGGCAAGCATGTCAATGTAACGGCCGTTCGTCGCAAGAATAACGAGATCAAGTTTCTAGAGGTGCCTCGCGAGGATAAGGAATGGGTACGGAAGCTGCGGAAGGTTCCGCTTCTTCGCGGCATCGTCAGTCTGATAGATTCAACCATCAAGGGCTCGAAGCATCTGAACTACTCCGCAGATGCATTCGCTGATGACAGCCTGGACCCGGAAGAGCGCGAGAAGCAGAAGGAGAAGGAAGAGTCCGGCTGGAGCCTGAGCATGATCATCGGCGTTGCCGCGGTCAGCGTGCTGTCCTTTATCGTCGGCAAGCTGCTCTTTACCCTCGTGCCGGTTTTTGTTGAAGATTTCTTATTTGGTAATACATTTGATAACTATATCGTGCATAACCTGATTGAAGGTATCATTAAATTGATCCTGCTTCTTGTCTACCTATGGGCGATCTCCCAGACGCCGGTCATCAAGCGGCTGTTCCAGTATCACGGTGCCGAGCACAAAGTGATCAGCGCATATGAGGCCGGTGAAGAGCTCACCGTCAAGAACGTGCAGAAGTATACGAGACTGCACTACCGTTGCGGCAGCAGCTTCATGATGCTGACCATCGTACTGGGTGTCGTTGTATATTCGATCGTCCCATGGGATACGATGACAGAACGGATTATCCAGCGAATCGCTCTTCTTCCGGTCGTGCTCGGCATATCATTTGAATTCTTGAAGCTTACCAACGCCATGCGGGATATTCCCGTCCTCCGTTTCCTCGGTTATCCCGGGCTGTGGCTGCAGCTGCTCACAACGAAGGAGCCGACGGACGATCAAGTCGAAGTATCCATCGCATCCTTTAACAGAATGCGTGAATTAGATGCCCAATACGAGAATGTTCCCGTGTCGCAATCTGTGACAGGAAGTGTGCTGGATCCCGCGAAAGGGTGATGAATCCATGAGAAGGCATGCGATCATTTTTTGGACGGCTATCGGGTTGGCCGCAGTAGGCGTTTTGGCCCTGCTGATTAGCCCGGGTACAAGGATGATGGTGCTGATTCCGGCCATCATCGTCGCAATCGTCTACTTGCTGTACAAGTTTCCGCCCCGCCGCTTTAACAAGCGTCCGAAGGTGAAGCCGTCCAAGCGAACCGCCGCCAAGCTGGCGCGCAAGAGCCACCCGGCAAGAAAAACAAGCCCCTCCGCTACACGCAAACAGTATCCGTTCCAGGTCATCGACGGTCAGAAGGGCAAGTCCGATCCTTCCGATGATCTACCGAAATATCACTGAAGCAAAAGCGCAGGTCCCAAGGCTACAGCCGCCTCGGAATCTGCGCTTTTTGTTTATAAGCCTCTATGACTGCTCCGGCTTCCATCTGGAGAAGAACTGCGTGCCTGCCGTCAAGCCTGAGTTGTACAGGTTCATGCTCTCTTCCTTGGTCAGGTGGAAATGGGTCGTCCCGATGCCGAGGGTCGGAATTTTGATGGTGCGGCTGCGGTTTTGCTGCTCGATATACCGCTCATCATGCGCCGACAGCATCGTCTCAAACATCGCCGTCAGCATGCTGAAGGGGCCGTCGATCTCATGCGGAGAATTGCTGTTCTTCCCCACCATCTGAAAGCCCAGCACCGGCAATGGCTTCGGACCTCCCTTCGATTCGCGATCGAACAGCCACAGCGGAAAATTGCTAAGAAGTCCCCCGTCTACGATATATACAAATTGCTCGGCGAACGCTTTCCCTTTAGCTGCTCTGCCAATGAGCCGAAGAATGACCGGATCGAAAAAATAGGGAATGCTGCAGCTCATCCGCACCGCTTTGGCCACCGGAAACGTCGCCGGATTAATGCCGTATTGGCGCAAATCGTCCGGCAGGACCAGCAGCCTGCCGTTCGTAATATCCGAAGCTACGATGTAAAGCTTTCCGGCCGGAATATCGGAGAAGGTGAATATGCCTTTGTCCAGCAGAATTTTTCGGATCCAGTTCTCCAGCGCTTCGCCTGAATACAGCCCCTTCTTGATCAACACCCTCAAAGCCGGTCCGATGATCTTTGCATTGAACACCGGTGCGCGCTGCAAAAAGGTATGAAATGGGGTCTCCTCGATGATCTGCCGGATTTCATCCGCACGGTACCCTGCTGCAAGCACGGACGCGACGATCGAGCCGGAGGACGTTCCGGCAACGCGGCTAAATTCGATCCCCGCCATTTCGGCTGCTTTGACAGCGCCGGCGAGAGAGATGCCCTTAACGCCTCCACCTTCAAAAACCGCATTGATCTGCATACAGAAAAATCCCCCGCCTCACATGGTCTAATGACTATGTATGAGGGCGGGGGATGTTTCATACCTGTAGGACGTGCGCCAAATCTTAATTATGAAGGTTGCTCAAAAGACGTCATCATTTGATCACGAAGTGAGTCCATAAATAGACCTTTTGAACGATCACTTATAACTTATCACTTATAATAGGATTGCAATTGCTCTTTAAAGCCTAACGGATTGCTTAAAATGTTCTCCGCACGGAAGAAGATGCTGCCTTTGATTTCAGAAAATCCTCGATTGTACTTCAACTGGTTGATGATTTCCGATGCGCTCTGCCATCCGACCTCGGACGTGCCGAGCTTGTATGGGGCATGACCGATCAGCAGATCGACGCCCGTGCCTTTCACCTCGTTCACCCACCAGTCTACCAGCTTATCGTAATCGACCGTCGCATTGCTCATGCTCCAGTAGATCTGCGGGGCAACATAATCGATCCAGCCGTTCTGGATCCAGGCTCGAACATCGGCATACATGCTGTCGTAGGCCGTCACGCCCGCCTTTGTATCGGACCCTGTCTTATCCACGGAGGCGTTTCTCCACACCCCGAACGGGCTGATGCCGAATTCGACGCCCGGCTTGGACTCGTGTATCGATTGGTCCAATGCAGCGACGAAATCATTAATGTTCGCCCGCCGCCAGTCGCCGATGTTCGTATAAGAACCATCATTGTACAAGCGGTACGCGGCATCGTCTTTAAAGGCCGTATTGGACGGATAAAAGTAATCGTCCAGATGAACCCCATCGATATCATAACGGTCAACCACTTCCATGATCGTATCAATGATATGCTGACGAGCATCCGGAATCCCCGGATTGATATATAACTGCTTGCCGGTGTTTACGATCCAATCCGGATGAGAAAGCGCGACATGGGACGGATCCAGCGACGCGGTCAACACGTCGGTGTTGGCCCGGAAGGGGTTAAACCACGCATGGAATTCCATATTCCGTTTGTGCGTCTCCTCGACCATGAATGCAACCGGATCATAGCCCGGGTCCGTGCCTTGTATACCGGTCAGTACCTTGGACCAAGGTACCAGCTCTGATGGATACAGTGCATCCCCGGCCGGCCGGACCTGAACGTATACGGTGTTAATGCCGACTTCCTGGAGAGAATCCAGGAGCTCGATATATTCTGCTTTTTGCTGTTCGCTCGTGCTCTTAGGCGACGGCCAGTCGAGATTAAATACCGTCGAAATCCAGGCTCCCCTTACTTCATCCACCGTCGAAACGGGCGGGGGAGCAACCACCGGGCCCGAGAAGAGCGAAATCCGCTGCGCCGATTGGTTCCACTCGACCTTCAAGCCGAGATTCTCGCTGATGAATCGGAGCGGTACCATGACGCGGTTCTGCTTGATCTGCACCGAAGCGTCCAGCGCAACCGCTGAACCATTCACCAATGCGGAGGTTTTGCCCGAGGTCAGCTGCAGGGTGTTGCCGTCTTTACGAATCGTTACCGTCCGTTTGGATTGTTCCCAAGCGACCGAAGCGCCAAGTCCTTCGCTGATGACCCGGGTCGGAACCATCGTCACATTCACTTTAGGCAGTATGTACGGGGATACGTCACTGTCCAGCTTCACGCCGTCCAGCTGTATGCTGATACCGGATGACTTCGCCTGTGCTGTAGAGACTACCGACGGGAGACATAATAGCAGCATCATTAATACTAGTAACCATCGCCGAAGCTTCATTCTATTAATCCTCCGAAAATATGAAATTTGCAGGTAATGCTAACCTATGAACCAAACATCTTTAATATGCCCATCAGTTTAAAAAGACATCTGTCACAAGCGGACAGATGCCCCATTACGATTCGCTAACCAGTTCGTTATGAATGTCCCGCAGCTCCTGCAGCCGGTTCTCGTCCCGCTTGAAATATTCGACAAGCGTTTCGATACGCGTAATGGAATCCCAGCTTAGATGATGCTCGATTCCTTCAACATCCCTATAAATATTTTCATCCTGAACACCGATCATTTCGAGGAATTCCTCGAGCAGATGGTGGCGCTCCATGAGCCGCTTGCCCATCTTCTTTCCTTTGCTGGTCAGTACCAAGCCGCGATATTTTTCATATATCAAATATTCGTCTTTGTCCAGCTTCTGAATCATTTTCGTGACGGATGAGGGGTGAACCTCCAAGCCTTCGGCAATATCCGAAACGCGCGCATATCCCTTCTCGTCAATCAGTTTGTAGATGCGCTCCAAATAATCCTCCATGCTAGGTGTCGGCATCTTCTTCCCTCTCTCTTCTATAATTACATAACCTGTACCAAAACCTCAATTTACCTGCTCTTGTAATGATACATGTTTTTTAGACCTGTTGGCAAGTCCTGGCCCCTGAATATCCCATTATTTACCACAACCCAAAACCCAGGAGCCAGACCGGCATTAAAACTTCAGCCATTCAGGCGTTATACTCTGCAGCCAAATTGTGATTCTGTACATCTGGTCCGTAAACAGCAGGATCCCCATCAGGATCATCAATATGCCGCCCACCTTCATCAAGATGCTGGAATATTTCAAAATCCACCGCGTCGATCCGATGAAAAAGGCAAGAATAAAGAACGGCACCGCAAAGCCTAGCGAGTAGGAGGTGATCAGCGGAAACCATGTGCCCGGATCCGAAGCGGCAAGCGCGATAATGGCCGTCAGAATCGGTCCGACGCAAGGCGACCAGCCTGCGGCAAATCCGATTCCGAACAGAAAGGTTCCTATGTATCCGGTCGGCTTGGATTTAAAGTTGAATTTCCGGTCTTTCATCAAAAATCGGGGCTGGAAAATGCCGACCAGCATAAGCCCCATGACAATGATTAACAGCGCGGACAGCTGGCGGATCAAGTCCTGGTACTCCATGAAGAACTCCCCGAACAGCCCCGCCCCCCATCCAAGGGTGTAATAAACGGCGGAGAACCCGAGAATGAACGCAAGGGTATGCGTCATCGTCCGGAAGCGGACCTCCTTGCGGTTCTGCTCATTCTTCAAATCATTGACCGACATGCCCGTGATGATGGATAAATAAGACGGATATAACGGCAAGCAGCATGGAGATATAAAGGATGCGAATCCGGCTGCAAATGCGATGCCGACGTTAATATCAGCCATTGAATACGAGACCCCCTTACGTCGTAAAACCCTTTTTGCCGACCAATGCGACGATGAGCAGGCCGATCAGCAGCAGTACAATCGTTGCTCCAGGCGCCAGATTAAATACGCCGGCCAGCATCAAGCCCCCGATGACGGCGATCTCCGAGATGACTACGGACAGAATGATCGAGCTCCGGAAGCTGCGTGCCAGCAGCAGGCTGATGGCGACGGGTATTGTCAGAAGCGCGGATACGAGCAGCGCCCCTACGATTTTGATCGCCGTGCTGACGACCAGTGCGGTCAAGACCGTAATCACCATGTTCATCATTTTGACCGGAAGTCCGCTGACGCTGGCAGCGTCCTCCTCAAAGCTTAGCAGGAAAAACTCCTTGAACAGCAGGAAGACAACCGCAATGACGATAACGGTAACGCCGCCAACCATGTAAATATCCGTCGTGTCCAAAGTGTAGATACTGCCGAACAAATAGCTCATGACATCCGTATTATAGCCCATTCCCAGCGTGAAGAACAGCGAGGCGAGCGCTACGCCGCCTGACATGATGATCGCAATGGACAGCTCGGCATAGCTCTTATACGCCTTTCGCAGCTTCTCAATCGCGAAGGATGCCGCAACCGCGAACACAAGCCCGGCAGCCAGCGGGTATACTTCAATCAGAAATCCGAGAGCAACGCCGGCTATCGTCACATGGGACAGCGTATCCCCGATCATGGACAGCCGGCGCAGCACTAGAAATATGCCGATGAGCGGTGCGGTGATGCCGATCAATACTCCCCCGACAAGCGCCCGCTGAAAAAAATCGCTTTGCAATATATCAAGCAATGACAACGTCTCCTTCTCTTGCATCCAATGAGTTAATACCTAATTTAAACGAGAGAATGCTGAAGATCCTCGATCTCGCAGTTTTCGATCTCATGGGAATGCCGAACGAAAAACTGGATTTTTCCGTTATGCGATACCGGCGATTCTCCCAAATAATCCTTCACCATATCGAGATCATGCGTGACCATCAGAAAGGTCATGTGGTGATGCGCATGCATATGGGTGATCAAGTCGAAAAAACCGGCCTGTGTCTCGGCGTCGATTCCGATCGTCGGCTCGTCCAATATGAGGAGATCCGGACGGTTGATCAGCGCGCGCGCCAGAAACACGCGCTGCTGCTGGCCGCCGGACAATGCGCCGATCCGCTTATCCGCAATATCCTGAATCCGCATAACCTCAAGGGCGTCCTCGCATTTGCGGTGGTCCTCGCGGCTGACGCGGCGGAACATCTTCTTGCGGTTATATAATCCCGAAAGAACGACCTCCCTGACGGTAGCAGGAAAGAGCGGATTGAATGCATTTTTCTGCGGCACATAGCCGATGCGCTCCCAGTCCCGGAATTTGCGGATCGGCTGGCCGAACAGCTCGATCGAGCCCTCCGCAGCCGGAAGCAGCCCGACGATCATCCGCAGCAAGGTCGTCTTGCCCGCTCCGTTCGAGCCGACGATGCCTACAAAATCCCGCTCTTTAATTGAGAAATTCAAGTCCTTAATCACCTTCTGATCCCGGTAATTAAAGGATACATTATTGATTTGTATAATCGTTTGGTGGCAATCCTGTGCTGCCGGTTCCATAACCTGGCCGCCTTTCTATCCATTAATTTGGAAATCTCAAATATACGCACTTCATCCCCTGTAATGACAGGAAGAAGAGGGGACTTAGGCTCCCCCCTTCTCTATTATTGTAAGGCCTTCTTTAGATTTTGCAAATTTTTCTCCATAATCGTGAAGTAGTTCTCTCCGTTCGCCGCCTGCTCCTTCGTCAATCCCTCTACCGGGTTTAACACAAGCGTCTCTACGCCGGCCTCACTTGCAAGCGTCTTGGCCAGCTTATCCGACACAAGCTCCTCGAAGAACACATAACGGAGTCCCTTTTCTTTTACCGTCTTCGTCAGATTCACGATATCCTGCGCGCGCGGCTCCGCATCAGGGGACAACCCCATGATCGCGTGCTGCGTTAACCCGTAGTCCCGGCATAAATATCCGAACGCTTGATGGGAGACGACGATGTCTTTCTTCGGCAGGCCGGACAATTGTTCGGTGAAATCTTGATCGAGCTTGGCAAGCTTATCCTTCAATGCTTCATAACGCTGTTCATACTGCGCTTTATGCTCCGGATCCGCATCGACCAGGCTGTTCTTGATATTTTCGGCCATGATCAAGGCTGACTTCGGGCTCACCCATGTATGAGGATCGGTATGATGGCTGCTTTCTTCGGCGGAACCCGACTCTCCGGCAGGCGCTTCCGCTGCTGCCTCATCATGACTGTGGTCATGCTCTTCTTCAGCCGACTCGTGACTATGATCATGCCCTTCCTCAGCTTCATGGCTGTGATCATGTCCGGCCTCGTGGCCGGCTCCATGATTATGACCGTCATCCCCCTCGGCATCAATCAGTTGAATGCCTTGGCTTACCTCGACGGCCTTCACTTCGGAATCTTTATTGAGTCCCTTGAGAAAGGAAGGTACCCAGCCTTCAAACCCGGCACCGTTATATAAAAACAACTGGGCCTTGGAGGCATTGACCATGTCCTGGCTTTTCGGCGTCCAATCATGCGGCTCGACTCCCGTCGGCAGCAAATTAACGACATTAACCTCTTCGCCGCCAATCTCCTTCGTAAATTCATATATCGGATAGAAGGTCGTTATAACATTGATTTTCCCTTCCACAATACTGCCGCCGGATTTACTGCCGCAGCCCGACACGATTAACAGTGCCGACAGCAATGCAGCCAATCCCCATGTCCACTTCGCTTTCTTGTTCCTGCTCACGTTTCTCTCACCCGCTCCGTTCTATCTAATCGTAATCTTTACTAACAAGATTATAAAAGAAGAAAAACGAGATTGTCAACTACATCGTAACCGTTACTATTAATTTTAGCTTATCTAGTTTCTTCCATAGAGAAAGGGCGTACCCGTTAACAGGGTACACCCTTCTAACCTTCTTCATTCAGTTCGAGCCGCTAATTATTTGACGATCGCTCCGTTTGGCATACTCTCCGGCACCGTTGCGAGCGTAAGCTGGTCGCCTTTCGAGGCAGCCAGAATCATGCCTTGGGACAGCTCACCTCTGAGCTTCACCGGCTTCAGGTTCGTCACGCAGATCACCTTCTGCCCGACCAGCTCCTCCGGCTTATAAAACTTCGCGATGCCCGACACGACTTGACGCTGTTCAAAGCCCAGATCGAGCTGCAGCTTCAGCAGCTTGTCGGCCTTCTTGACCGGCTCGGCTGCAACTACCTGTGCAACGCGAAGCTCGACTTTGGCGAAATCCTCAATGCCGATTTCCTCCTTCAGCTCCGGAGCCTCATCATCCGCCTTAGCCGAAGCTGCCGCCTTCGGATCGTTCTTGGCTTCCTCAGCAGCCTTTGCGCCGCCTGTCATCGCTTCCGCGATATAAGCGACCTCCTGCTCGGGATCGAGGCGAGGGAAGATCGGGTCGCCCTTCTGAAGCTTCGTTCCCGCCGGGATCGCGCCGAAGCCGCGGCCGCTATCCCACGAGGTCAGCTCGCCCTCCTCGAGACCGAGCTGCTCCCAGATTTTCTTCGGCGTCCGGGTCAGGAACGGCTGTAGCAGGATCGAGGCAACGCGCAGCGTCTCTACCAAATGGCTCATGACGGAAGCAAGCTCCTCGCGTTTGCTCTCATCCTTGGCCAGTGCCCACGGCTGGGTCTCATCGATATATTTATTGCTGCGGCTGACGAATTGGCTGATTGCCGTCAGGGCCACGGAGAACTCCATATTCTCCATAGCGGTCTCGACCTTATCATAGACCGCCTTAGCGGCTTCCTCGATGGAGGAATCGTAAGGAGTCACGCCTGCCTTGAAGGCCGGAACCTCACCATCGAAATATTTATATACCATCGCCACGGTCCGGTTCAGCAGATTGCCTAGGTCATTGGCCAGATCCGAGTTCACCCGCTCGACGAAGCTTTCCGGCGTGAACGTGCCGTCCGCCCCGAAAGGAACCTCGCGCAGCAAATAATATCGGAGCGAATCCAGGCCGTAGCGGTCGATCATCGTAACCGGGTCGACCACATTGCCTTTGGATTTGGACATTTTGCCATCCTTCATCAGCAGCCATCCGTGTGCGAACACTTTTTTCGGAAGCGGCAGATCCAGGGCCATCAGAATGATCGGCCAGTAGATCGTATGGAACCGGACGATCTCCTTGCTCATCAGATGTACATCCGCCGGCCAGTACCGATCAAACAGCGAGCTGTCCTCCGAGCCGTAGCCAAGCGCCGTGATATAGTTCAGGAGCGCATCGATCCATACGTAGATCACGTGCTTCGGGTCGCTCTTGACCTTGACGCCCCATTCGTAGGTTGTGCGGGAGACGGCCAGATCCTCAAGACCCGGCTTGATAAAGTTGTTGATCATTTCGTTCTTACGGGATACCGGCTGAATGAAATCCGGGTGCTCCTCATAATACTGCAGGAGTCGATCCACATATTTGCCCATCCGGAAGAAATAGCTTTCCTCCTTCACGAGCTCAACCGGCCGTCCGCAGTCCGGACAGTTGCCGTTTACCAGCTGCCGCTCCAGGAAGAACGATTCGCAAGGAGTACAGTACCAGCCCTCGTACTCGCCTTTGTAAATATCATCCTGCTTCAGCAGCCGCTCGAACACCTCCTGTACAACCGACGTATGGCGTTTCTCGGTTGTGCGGATGAAGTCCTCATTCGAAATGTCCAGCTTCGTCCAGAGATCCTTGATGCCTGCCACGATGTCATCAACGAACTGCTGCGGCGTCTTGCCGGCTTCGGCCGCCTTCCGCTCGATCTTCTGACCATGCTCATCCGTGCCCGTCAAATAACGGACATCGTATCCGCGCAGCCGCTTGTAGCGGGCCATCGCGTCACCGGCCACCGTTGTGTACGCATGTCCGATATGCAGCTTGTCGCTTGGATAGTAGATCGGGGTCGTAATATAAAATGTCTTCTTGTCTGTCATTGTGATCCTTCCTTTACCGTGATATGGAGATGCTCAAATCAACATAAAAAGCTCCCGTCCCAATGGGACGAGAGCATATCTCACGTGTTACCACCCAATTTCCCCGCAACCCTTACGGATTACAGGCTCATCTGCCGCTTCATTCGCGGACTGCCATTAACGCTGGCTCACGCCGCTCCTTTACGGCAGCCCGTTCTTCGACCAGCTGCACGCTCAAAAGCGGTTCCTCCAAGACCATTTTCCGAAACGCGCCAAGACCGGTTTGCAGCTTCCCCGGCTCTCTGGACATGGCGTCAGCTCTCGTACTTATCTCTTCATTGGAAATCATTATAAGAAGGTTGATCAAAAAGTCGTCTTTTGATCACGAAGTGAGACAAGAAGTAACTCGGCATTGAATCTTGAAAATCCCACTTTTTGATCTCGATTTATAGGTTGTATCCATTTTAATCAACCATGATAACGAGTGTCAAGGTGTATCTTGCCCTTGTAATCACAGCATGGGCAATTCCATCGAATTTATTCGTTTGCCATCAGGCAGCTACAGCAGCCGGCTATTCCGACGGTGCCCTCTCCTCGCCCTTCCGGGGCGGGACCAGGTCGATGCCCCCGGGGTGAAACGGGTGGCATCTCGCAATTCGCTTGGCAGCCAGCCAAGAGCCCTTCAAAGCGCCGTGGACTTCGATCGCTTCGAGGGCATAGGCCGAGCAAGTCGGATAGAACCGGCAGGTCGCCGGCTTCAATGGAGAGATGAATTTCCGATAGAAGCGGATCGGAACCTTCGCTACCCGGCGTGCGGTGCTCATACCCGGTGCTCCTGCTTTCCTTCGCCCCTGGCGGCCTGTCCGCCGTCATCCGCCTTGCAGCAATCGCGGCAGTAACCGAACACCTCGAATTTGTGCTGGACGACCTGGAAATCGTCCGGCGCATCGGTCAGCTGCATCGGACAGAACGTAATCGGATACGTCTTCTGGCATTGCAGGCAGATCATGTGATGATGGTGATGATTCTCGCTGCAGCGACCTCTGAATTTGATGCCTTCCTCAAACACAACCTGCTCAAGCAAGCCGAGCTCATACAGAACCCGCAAATTACGGTATACCGTATCAAAGCTTAGCCCGCTGTACTTCCGGCCCATATATTCATAAACGTCCTTAGCTTTCAGATAGCCCTGATGCTCTCCAAACAATTTGGCAAGCGTCTTTCGCTGATCGGTAATGCGCAGCCCATGTTCCGACATGGCGTCAATTATCTGTTCCGTCGTAAGCATACGCAAGCGACCTCCTGTTCGTGTCAACTCTCTTAATAATGCCTCAAAAAACAGCCATCGTCAATGAAAGCGGTTATCCGCCCATGCCGGAACGTCGAATAATGGCACTGCTATAAAGTCAAAGCTATACCCACCATGAGCGGGAAAAGGCCGTTCTCGAAACCGTCATGTACGGTTCGAAAACAGCCTCCCCTGCACCGCGGAGCGGTTAGTGTTAGGATCGCCAGGCCGCGGTGCTGATTCCATTCATCGTAACAAGCTCATCAATGATCAAGATTCGTTCTTTAACTGGGGCAGCGGCTGCACAAGAAGATTGATCGGAAGACTGCTTCCCGGCGCTGCCGTGAATAGAAATTCCACTGTTTCCTCGTAGCTGCCTGTTCGATACAGCACGGCTGCATCGTTCGGAGCGGATACCGCGCCATTGCTCGTATTCGGCGTTTGAATAATTTTGCCGTTGACCATCATGGCCCCCATGTACTTGCCGCCGCGCGGATTCAGCGTGATCAGCGTATTCGGCGCTACACGGTGCAGCTTGATTTTGTACAGAACGCCGAAATTGCCGGCATTGAGCGTATAGGAGCCGTTAATTCCGTCGTACCCTTCCAGGTTCGGGTCATTCGTGTTGTCCCCGATCGCAAGGCGTCCCGGCTTATTGCCTACTAGCTCGTAGGATTCGATGATTCTCGTCGAGTCCGCATAGGATCCCCGGTTATGCACACCGTCCGGCGACTGCAAGATCAGATGGGGCAGCTTCTGGATCGGATCCTTCGTTTCATCGATCATGATGACATCATAGCGGATCGGCGCATCCGAATACAGGTCAGCGAGCATGGAAACGACCTGACCGTTCTTCAGCGATTGGGCGTTAAGATCCTTCAAAATCACTCGGCTCTCCCCCGGAGCCAGCGTGATGGTTTGATAATCCTCCGAGGACTGCATGGATTCCAGGTAACGAAGCACAGCCGCCTTGCCTGTAGCGGTCGGAATATTAATCGGTCCGCCCATGCCGGAATATTCGGTTGTCAGCCTTGTCGGTAGGCTGTTGATATTGGTGGCTACGACGTACATCTTCATATTTTTCCCGGTAGCGTTCAAATGATGGATCATGAACCGGGTGCTGCCGTTGCCGGTCTCCCGATACACAATCCCTTCCTGGTACACCGTTTCCGGGGAGTTACTGCGGATCAGCATCGTCGGCTCGGAGCTTCGGGTAATTGGCAGCAAATCCCAAGCCGGAACCACGGAGCCGTTGAATGAATAGCTGTCGCCGATATCCGTAAACAATTGATTGAACTCGTCTTGGGTATACAATACCTCGTTCGTCACGGTGATGATCTTCTCGTACGTGCTGGTTGCACCTTTTTTATCCGTTACGATTAACCGGACTTTGTGCGAGCCCGCCGTAAAGAAGGCCTTTTCGTTATTTTCCCATTTGTAAGTCAGCTCGTCGCCCGGGTCTTGGTCGTAGCTCTGGTCGATATAGGTGATTTTCTCACCCATTTTGTATTGCTCTTTGTCTGTCGTGAACATGGCGACCGGCGGCGTATTCGGTGCAAGGACCTGAATATTCAGCGTGTAAGGGTCGCTCCACTCGCCGCTTGAATCCTGGACCGAGTAGGTGACAGGGTAGGTGCCCGGCTCGCTAAACATCTCTTCCCGCCCCTCCCAGCGCTCATCCACAATCGGAAGCCCTGTCGGGGAATAGGCATTCGTCCGGTACGTTACGTAGGTCTCTCCGGCATAAATTTCGGCCGGCGACACGGTGAAGGATGCGACCGGCTTCGTGCTCAAGCTGAGAATGACGCGCTTGTTCGGCTGGTCCACCTTATAGGAAATATCCAGCGCCTGCGTGATGCTTGTCAGCGGTACCATGAACGTATTGCTGCTCTGATAAGCAGGTCCCTTCATCGTTTTGCGCTCTCCGTTGACGGTATATACGCTGCTGTTCGTTTTGAACCGAAGCTCATTGCCGCCACGGATAATGATTGTTTCTTTCGTCTTCGCGTCATAGGTCAGCCTTAGGCCAACCCGATTGACCAGCGATCGGATCGCGACGTAGGATACCCCCTGCTTCACGGCCATCGGCTGTCCGGCCTTATACATCTTGCCCCCTTGATACATAACATCGCTGTTCATCATCAAGATCAGATCGTTCGGACCGAGATTCGGAATGTTCGGCACCTGACTTCCCCCGCCGCCGTCTCCCGGCTCAGGCTGGGTGCTGCCTCCATCGCTGCTGCCTCCGTCTCCACTGCCGCCACGGGACAGGTCAAGAATCACTTTCTTCTCGGATTGATTAACCGTATATGGAATATCAAGCGCTTGCGTAATCGAAGTTAATGGAACCATAAACACATTGTTGGAAATATAGGCCGGCCCCTTCATCGGGCGAACCTGTCCGTTTACTTTATAATTGCTGCTCCCTGTCTTGAAGCGGAGCTCATTGCCATCCTTGATGATAATGGTTTCCTTCGTCTTATTGTCAAAAGATAGCTTAAGTCCTGCGCGCTCGACCATAGCCCGAACCGCTATATAAGATACGCCTTTCTTGACGGCCATCGGCTCACCGGCCTTATACCGCTGACCGTTATGGTACATCACGTCGCTGTTCATCAAAAGCACAAGCTCATTTTTGGAAGCCCGCGATGTTTCGGAGGTGCTGGATTTGTCCGTATCGTTCCCGGTATTGCCTGAGCTGTTGCCAGTGTTGCCGGTGCTATCCCCGGTGCTATTCCCGGTGTCTCCCGAACGGTTCCCCTCTTCCTCCGCTTGCTGCTGATTCGAAGGCTGTTCACTGTCTTGCTCCGTATCAACGGACGATGAAACTTCCTCGGCTTCATCCGGAATCGAATCGGCGCTACCTTGCTGTACTGAATCCGTTTCGATGGAATCCGTTTGGACCGATTGTTCTTCTACTGACTGCTGTTCTGGTTGTACGTCATGCTGATCCGTCTGCTGCTGCAGGTTCTGCTGGCCTTGTTCCACCGCGGTGGACTGCAGCGTCGAACCGGCGGATTGGGCCGGAGCCGTGTAATCCGGTGATGCGGCTGCTGCCGGTACGGCTGCAAATACCTGTGCCGCAGCAAGGACGGTGATCAATGAGATTCTTCTGAAGTTCATCCTCTACTCCTTTAACACTGCTTTATAGTCTCTACTGTCTCTATCAGACATACTATTAGACGCCATAAATCCCGAAAAGTTTCTATAAAAGGTCAGGATAATAGCAAAACCGGAGCCCCCTCTAGGAGGATGGCTCCGGTTTTGCACGTGATACAGCATGGTATATCGCGAATTAACGCTTGGCAACATTCTGATTATAGCTCCAGCCCAGCGGATAAGTTTCGCTGATTCCGACCGGGAGTCTGCCGCCCGGCTTTAGCTTACCAAGAAGCACATCCGCCGCGGCTTGCATGTAATATGGCGTATTTTCATACGTGCACAAATACGTTGGAACCGAAGGGAGATCGCAAAGATCGTACGGGTTGCGGGTCGCTACGACGATCAACGTTATGCCTTCGAGCTCGGACAGCCGCTCCACCAGCTTCTTCTGGCCTTCCGGAAGCCGACTTTCGGAAGTATACGTGGCAACCACGATCTGCGTATACCCCTTCACCGCTTGAAGCGCCTGCTCTATTTCTTCGTCCGTCATATTGGTGCCGACACGCACATCGTCCGCTTGGACCCCTCGGCTTCTAAGCGCGTTGCCCAGCGTATAGCTCTTGCTCCAAGCCTCATCAACCTGGGTGGCCTTAAGCAGCTCCGGCCAGATCACCGCAACTGGCTGCTCCGCCTGCAGCGGCAGCCGATCCTCGTCTTTGACAAGGGTAACGCCTCTTCCTGCAATATCGAACAGCAGCTGCTTTGTCTCCTCGCTCACCCGGGCTACGGGTTGAACCGGCAGCTCGGCTGCCAGCTTGGCATTACGCGCCTTCAAAGCCAGGATCCGGCCCACGGCAGCATCGATTTGCGCCATCGGAATTCTGCCGCTCCGAACAGCCTCGATGACAGCGGTAATCGCCGCGGTCTGCTCCGAGAGCGTATGGCTGACGAGCACGCAGTCCGCCCCGGCCTGGATGGCGCGGATGGCGCCTTCCGGTATGCCGTATTCTTTGGAAATAGCATGCATTTCCAGGCAGTCGGTTACGATCAGCCCTTCGAAGCCCAGCTCCTCCCGGAGCAGTCCGGTCAACACCGCGCGGGATAAGGTTGCCGGCAGATCACTCGGCTCAATTGCCGGGAAGCTGACATGGGCCGTCATAATCGCGTCTACCCCATGCTTGATCGCTTCGATGAACGGATACAGCTCCACCCGGTTCAAGCGCTCTCTGTCATGTGGAACCGAAGCTCTGCCGAGGTGGGAATCGACGCTCGTATCGCCGTGCCCGGGAAAATGCTTGGCCGTAGCGGATACGCCTTCTTCCTGATACCCCCTGATGCTTGCCGCGCCAAGGGCTGCCACCGCTTCAGGATCCTCGCCGAAGGAACGCACCCCGATGACCGGATTGCGCGGATTATTGTTGACATCAAGGCAAGGGGCGAAGTTCATGTTCACGCCGAGGGAGCGCAGCTCGCGGGCTCCGATCCTTGCCACCTCATAGCAATCCTCGACGCTGCCTGCAGCGCCGAGCGCCATATTTCCGGGAATGCGGCTGATCCCGTCATGGTCAATGCGGGCGACCATGCCGCCCTCCTGGTCGATGGAAATCAACAGCGGGATGCGATGCGTCTCCTCGGCCATACGCTGGAGAGCTTCGGACAGCTCCGCAAGCTGCGGCAGCGTCTCAACGTTGCGGCGGAAATAACAGATGCCGCCGACCTGATACTGTTCGACCAATATTTTCGCATGCTCGTTAGGCGTCAACGCATTGAATCCGCAAATGAACATTTGCCCAACTTTTTGCTCCAAGGTTAAATCTGCTGCGGTCCACTTCATCGTTACGTACCTACTTTCTCTTATATTAGGGACTTCGCAGGCCTATGATGAGATCAGCATGATGCAAGAGGCTGCCTGCAGCGTCCGGAATAAGCTCATACCGTTGCTTTGCCGGACATTTCCCGGAATTCGGACGGGGTCATGCCGGTCGCTTTCTGAAACACCTTCGTGAAATAGCGCCGTTCATGATAACCGACAAAGGAACCGATCTGCGCAATGTTCTTATCACTGTTCACGAGGAGGAACTTCGCCGCCTCCATCCGCTGCTTCGTCAAATATTCGACAAAGGTCAACCCGACATGATTCTTGAACAGCAGGCAAAAGTAACTCGAGCTGATGCCCAAATGCTCCGAGAGCTCTTCAATGCCCAGATCCTGTCCCATGTTGGTATTGATATATTCCAAGGCGGAAGCAACCAGCTGCTCGGGCGTCTTCTTGGCGGTTTCCGGCCCCGGGACATCATCGATCAGCGAAACGGTGCTGTAATACTTCTCTTTCGCCCTCTTCTTGCGAATCTCCTCCCCGATCCCGCGCACCTTATCCTCAAGCTCGCCATAATGGATCGGTTTGCTGATATAATCCTTGACGCCGAGCTTTATCGCTTCCCTGGCATACTCGAATTCCTGATAGCCGGTAAGCAGGATGATTTCCGCGCGGCTCCCCTCCTCCCGGATTTTCGAAATGAATGTCAGGCCGTCCATGACGGGCATCCGTATATCCGACAGAATCAGATCCGGCGTATACTGTTCAGCGATCTCCAATGCTTCCGTCCCGCTGCGGGCCAAACCGATCACCTTCATGCCCATCTCTTCCCATGGGAGCACCCTGTTCAGATTGTTCAAGATCGGAGCCTCGTCATCGACCAATAATACCTTCAACACGCTGCCCTTCCCCCCTATCATAATTGGGTATGACACACTGTATTACGGTGCCGCCGGGACGGCTTGAGCAGATAAACAGACCGTAGTAATCCCCGTACTGAATGCGTATGCGGTCCGCTACGCTCCGCAGTCCAAGCCCGCGGCGTTCCTGATTCACCTTCAAATTTTGAAGCTTCGCCTGCTGCGACATCGAATCGTCATGCACCATATATTCAAACATCGACAACTGCTCCGGGGTCATTCCAAGCCCGTTGTCTTCCACCCGGATGATGACATTGCCGAGTTCCTTCCATGCCGATATCCGAATGAGCCCCTTGTACGAGATTCCTTCAAATCCGTGCTGGATGCTGTTCTCCACCAGCGGCTGCAGCGTCAGCTTGAGGATGCGGCTGTGCATCAGCTCCTTCGGAATGTCGATTTCATAGTCGAACACATCCTCGAACCGGAACTTCTGGATCTCCAAATAGCTCTGCAGATGTTTGATTTCTTCCTCCAGGGTGATTTCTTCCTTGCCTTGAATGCTGATGCGCAGGATGCTCGCCAGCCGGTATACCATCTCGCTTACCTTGCGGCCTTCGTTTTGGATAGCAAGCACATTGATGGACTCCAGGGTGTTGAACAGGAAATGCGGCTTGATCTGCGCCTGCAGCACCCGCATCTCCGCTTCCGTCTTCTGCCGCTGCTCCTTCTTCACCTGCACGAACAGATCGTTGATCCGTTTCATCAGATTGTTAAAGCCTTTCGAGAGCAGCAGAAGCTCATCCTCGCCCTTCTCCTCGACTCTAGCATTCAGATCTCCGTCCTCGACCCGGCGCATAAACCGGACGATAACGGCAATTGTCCCGGTAATCCGGTTCATGAACAGCCGGTTAAAGACGATTGCGGTTACAAGACAGACACCCATAATCACGAAGAACCATTTGGCAAACGACGTGACTTCCTGGGACAAGGAGTTCCAATCGGTTAAGGAGACCAGATTCCAGCCGTAATCATTCAGATGGTAAATGGAGACGATGTGCTCCTTCCCGTTGAACTTGGCCTTAAAGCTCTGGTAGCCTTGCTTGAACTCGAATTTATGCTTCATGTATTGCTTGATATTTTGCCCGTCCATGCTGTTCTCCGGATCAAACAGAACCAATCCTTCATTATTTACGAGCATGAACGAGGTGTTTTGCAGATTGTTAGGGATCGTCAAATTGCGAAAGATTTCCTCGAACTCCCATTTCTTGATCTGGACGACCAATATGCCGAGCTTGCGCAGCGTGGTCACGTCCTTGATCAACCGGATCTGGGTGAAAACCGGCTCTTCGCCTGTCAGCTCCTGAAATTCATGGGGTGCAAGCCACTTGGGTCTTCCATTCAGCGACACCACTTCATCATATAACGGGCTGCCCTTAAACTGGTCATACGGAAGCGTTCGAAAATTTTCTTTGCTGAAGATCGGAATCGGCGGCGACTCCCGGTTGAAATGATACAAAAAAGCGTAGCTGATCGCAGGGTGATTATATAGAAGATTCCGGAAGCTGCGCTGCCTGTCATTCAGTTTCAGCTGCTCCGCATTGGACTCCTTGATCAGGTTCTGATCGTTCGGATCCTTCGCATTCAGCGCCATCGCGAACACCGAGGTGGCAATCCCGTTGTCCGTCACGTATTCCATCTCCTTGAACACGTTCAGAATGCTGTAGCTGATCGCTTTAAGCGAGTATTCGGCTTGCTGGCTGTATTTTTCCTCAATCGAGTTATAGGTGATAAAAAAAGTAAACAGGCCCAGCAAAAATAACGGAATGATAATGAGTCCCAAAAAAGCCGTAAACAATTTGTTCCGCAGATTCATACGCATGCTCCCGCTCTCGTATTACCCCTTCACGCTTCCCGCGGTGACCCCTTCAATGATCTTCTCTTGAAGAATCGCATAGATGATCAGAACCGGCAGAACACTGAATACGATCCCCGCCGACATTTGGGCGTAGTTCATGTTGTAAGCGTCCCTGAAACCGACCATCCCGACTGGAAGTGTTCGCAACTCGTCATTGGACAAGAAATAGTTAGCAAGCAAAAACTCGTTCCAATTCCCCAAAAAATTAATGATAAATACGGTTACGATCGCCGGAACGGTCAGAGGCAAGATAATTCTAGCAAACAAGCCCCCCGACCTCAATCCATCCATGACGGCGGCTTCCTCGATTTCTCCGGGCAACGAGCGCATAAAAGCCGCCAAAATGATCACGGAGAATGGTATCGCATTTGCCACGTAAGGCAGAATGAGCGCCAGATGCGTATTCAGAATGTCCAACTGACGCATGATGCCATAGATCGGCAGCATCAAGGAATTGTTCGGAATAAGCATGCCCAGCAGGATGCACTGGAAGAGGATGACGCTGATCCGGTTGTAGCGCATACGCGTAATGGCAAAGGCCAGCATCGCCGCAAACAGGATCGACAAGCATGCGGACAGCACGCCGATATACAAGCTGTTCCAGAAATAAGTGCTGATCTTGGCGTTCACCCACGCATTGACATAATTGTCGAGCACGAAGGTGTCGGGCAGCCCGAACGGGTTGGCCGCGATCGACTGGTTATCCGTCTTTACCGACGAGAACAGAACGAACAGGAACGGATACAAAATGACGAGCAGGTAAGCCATCAGGAAAATATGCGGGATCAGTTTCTTCATCGCTCTCATTTAGTATTCAATCCTTTCGTTGCGGCGTGCGATCAGTACCTGATAGAGCGCGGTAATGATCATCGTAAAGACGAAGATCAGAACGGCAATCGAATTCCCGAAGCCGTGCTTAAAGCTGGTAATGGCGTAACGGATCATATAGGTTGCCATGACGTCCGTCGAGCCGGCCGGCCCGCCCTTGGTCATTACCAGAATAATATCGGCGGCTTTCATCGCCCCGGCGATCGACAGCATGATGACAACGGAGATGATCGGCATAACCAAAGGGAGCGTAATTTTCATGGCTCGCTGCCAGCCGGTGGCCCCGTCGATTGCCGCTGCCTCATCCAGCTCCTTGGGAATGGAGATGATCGCGGCCAGCACCATCACAATGTAAAAGCCGGTCCACTGCCAAGCGTTTGTGATCAAGATCGAGAGCATCGCCCAGTTTTTGTCCGACAGCCAATAGATCGGCTCCACACCAAACAGCCCGAGGATTTGATTCATCAAGCCGAAGTCCGGATTATAAATGAAGCCCCATAAAATGCCGATGACGGCCGTCGACATGATCGACGGGGCGAATACGGCGGTTTTGTACAGACCCTTCAGCCGCTTCACATTGGCGATAAGGAGCGAGAAGATGACGATCAGCGGAACCTGGACGAAGCATGAGAAAAGAATGAAATAGACGTTGTTTTTAACCGATTTCCAGAACGCGATATCCGACATGGCCGCAGCATAGTTGTCAAATCCGATATATTTCACGTCCTTGGAAATGCCGTTCCAGCTCGTAAAGCTGTTGTCAATTGCCGTATAGATCGGGTAAATGAAAAATGCCAGGAACAGAATGAACGCCGGCAGCACAAACAAAATGTAGATCAGAGGATTTCTCAGCGCTTTATTCATAGTAACCTCCGTATTGATGTCAGTCGTTTAGGCGAAAAGGCACCCCCATGACAGCGGGTAGTGCCTTAGATCGCCTGCACTTGATTATTCCTCCGCAGCGTTGGCTGCTTCTTGCGCCGCTTGAACGTTCTCCAGCATCTTCTGAGCGTCAAGCTCGCCGCCGATTACCTGCTGGATGCCCATGCTCAGCGCGGTGTTCACGTCAGCCTGCACGAGCGCATCAAAGGCAGGGAAGGATTTGCCGATCTCGCTGACCCCTTTGAAAATATCCTGCATAAGCGGATCGTCGGACGTCGAGTTCATCGTTTCCAGATCCATTTTCATAGCCGGCAGCACCCCGTCTTCCTTCAGGCCGCGCAGCTGCATTTCATCGGTCCACATGTTCTTGATAAACTCCTTGACCGCCTGCAGCTTGCGCGGATCATTCGCCACTTCGGCCGAGAAGCCGTAACCGTTGTTCGCATCCTGCATGACGACGACAGGGTCGCCCGCGTTTACAGGCGGCAGGTTGAAGTAACCGATTTTGCCGACCATATCGCCAGCCTGCTCCGGATCACGGAATACCGAATTGGCCCATGAGCCGTCCATCATCATGATAGCTTCGCCGGAGAGAATCTGGTTTCTCATGTCCGCATACTCGAATCCGAGCTCGCCCTTCTTGAAATAACCTTTTTCCACCCATTCCTGATGCTTCTTCACGCCTTCGACCACTTTCGGATCCGTCCATTTCGTTTCGCCGGTCTTGAAGCCGTACGTCACTTCCGGTCCTGCATAGTAGCTCCACAGATTATTGGTTGTCATGAGCGGAATCCATGCGTCCTTCGAGGATTGCGCAAACGGGATTTTGCCGTCCGCCTTGATCGCTTCCGCAATTTGCTCCAGCTCGGCCAGCGATTTCGGCACGGAGAGGCCTTTCTGCTCGAAATATTCTTTGTTATAGAAAATACCTTCGATGGAGCCGCCGATCGGCAATCCGTAGATTTTGCCGTCGTGGGTGAAAGGATCCAGCGTCGTAAATTTGTCTTTAATGCCGAGCTCGTCGAGGATCGGCGTCAGATCGAGCATCAGCCCTTCCTTCGCATATACACCTGCGTCCGGGCTTCCGAACACATCGAACACTTCCGGCGGCTTGCCCGCAGCCATCTCGCCTCTAAGCTTCTCTTTGCGGTTCACCTCCGAGTCGACGGCATCCAGCTTGATCTTCAGACCTGGGACCGCCGCTTCGGTTTTGCTGACGACGTCGTTCAGCAGCGCAAGACGGAATTTCTTGGATTCGCCCACTTGCGTGTGACGGATCGTAATTTCAAACGGTTCGCTGCCCGCTGCTCCGCCCGTACCGCCTGACGGCTTCTCAGCTCCCTTGTCTCCGCAGGCAGACAACAGCGCAGACGAGACGAATAGAAGCGACATGAGTAATGCCAGACCCTTTTTCTTCATTGTCTTTGACCCTCCAAAAGGTTTGTTTGTTTTTGTTACATCTTCATTATAGAAAGCGATTCCATTCTCCGATAGGTCGACATTATTCTATCTTAGGGATAAAATCTTCCACAAAAAACAATGACCCTTCCATAATCAGGAAAGGTCATTGTCATTTATCTTAACATATTATGTGGCATTAATTCTGGCTTAAAGGGATGATGAAGTACCCTGCATATCAGACGACTTCTCCAATCAACCGGTATGCGCGCGCCACTTCCTCCTCTGTCGGCGAAGGCACGCCTTCCAGCGGATAGGCCATCCCAAGCTCCTTCCACTTATATACACCCATTTGGTGATACGGCAGAATTTCGAATTTTTCCACGCCCTCAAGCGTACGGATAAATTGCCCTAGATCGGTTAGGTCTTCCTCTTCGTCATGGATGCCCGGAACGAATACATGCCTGATCCACATCGTTTTTCCGTGGTCCGACAGCCATCTGGCCATCTTTAGCGTGCGCTCATTGGATTTGCCTGTCAGCGCGATGTGCTTGTCGTCGCGAATATGCTTAAGATCCAGCAGCACAAGGTCTGTATAGTCCAGCAGCTCCGCAATTTTATCCGGTTCGTTGTATCCGTTACTGTCCAAGGCCGTATGCAGGTTCCAGCGTTTCTTCACTTCCTTGAACAATTCGGCCACGAACGGATATTGCAGCGTCGGCTCCCCGCCGGAAACCGTCAGCCCTCCGCCTGAACCGCGGTAATAGCTTAAATACGGCTCGATCTCCCGGCATACATCCTCCACCGTCATCTCCTGACCTTCGTGCAAACCCCACGTGTCCGGGTTATGGCAGTATTGGCACTTTAGCAGGCAGCCCTGCATGAAAAGCACGAAGCGGATTCCCGGACCGTCCACCGTTCCGAACGTTTCGATGGAGTGTACATGGCCTTTCAGCATGGGGCATCATCCTTTCTGTCTCCGCTCAGCCAACCGGAACGTTCTCCGCTTTTTCCGTATCCGCATTGCCAGCGGGAACACTCTCCGCTCTTTCTGAATCCGCATAACCTAGCGGAAAATCCCCCGCGGCTTGTATTGCGGCTTGACCATCCAAGCTTTCGTATGACAATCTCTATCGGTTTTTCATTACATCGAACCGTGGAAGGTCCGGTTGATGACGTCCAGCTGCTGCTCGCGCGTAAGCTTGACGAAGTTGACCGCATATCCGGATACGCGCACCGTCAGCTGCGGGTAGTTCTCCGGATGCTCCATCGCATCGATCAGCTGCTCTCTGTCGAATACGTTGACGTTCAGGTGATGAGCATCATCGCCGAAGTATCCGTCCAGCATCGCAACGAGATTGCGAATGCGGGTATCGGCGTCCTTGCCCAGCGCCTTCGGCACGATCGAGAACGTGTTCGAGATACCGTCAAGGCTGTCCTCGTAAGGGAGCTTTGCAACCGACGTCAGCGAGGCCAGCGCGCCCTTCTTGTCGCGGCCGTGCATCGGGTTCGCTCCAGGCGCGAACGGTTCGCCTGCTTTGCGACCGTCAGGGGTCGTTCCCGTCTTCTTCCCGTACACGACGTTCGACGTAATGGTCAGCACCGACTGCGTCGGCATGGCATCCCGGTACGCCTTGTGCTTGCGAATCATGCTCATAAACGTCTCCACCAGCTCCACCGCAATGCTGTCCACCCGGTCATCGTTGTTGCCGTAGCAAGGGAAGTCCCCTTCGATTTCAAAATCCACGGCAAGTCCCTGCTCATTGCGAACCGGCTTAACCCTCGCGTGCTTGATTGCGCTCAGCGAATCCGCCGCTACGGACAAGCCCGCGATCCCGCATGCCATCGTCCGTAATATATCCCGGTCATGGAGCGCCATCTCGATCCGTTCATAGCTGTATTTGTCATGCATGTAGTGGATGACGTTCAGCGTATTCATGTAGAGCTTCGCCAGCCATTCCATCATCGGCTTGAACCGTTTCATCACCTCTTCGTAGCTGAGAACCTCGGCCGTGATCGCCGGATATTCCGGACCGACCTGAGCACCGCTCTTTTCGTCCCTGCCGCCGTTAATAGCATAGAGCAGCGCTTTGGCCAGGTTTGCTCTTGCGCCGAAGAATTGCATTTGCTTGCCGATTCGCATCGCCGATACGCAGCAGGCAATGCCGTAGTCATCGCCGTAAATCGGACGCATCAGATCATCGTTCTCGTACTGGATCGAGCTCGTTTCGATCGAAACCTTGGCGCAATATTTCTTGAAGGCTTCCGGCAGCTTCTCGGACCATAGGACGGTCAGGTTCGGTTCCGGAGCAGGTCCCAGATTATACAGGGTGTGCAGGAAGCGGAAGCTGTTCTTCGTCACGCGGGTAACGCCGTTTAAGGACATGCCGCCGATCGATTCCGTCACCCAAGTCGGATCTCCGCTGAACAATTCATTGTAATCCGGCGTACGCAGGAATTTAACGATACGCAGCTTCATGACAAAGTGATCCACCAGCTCCTGAGCCGCTTCTTCCGTCAGCTTGCCTTCGGCGAGATCGCGCTCGATGTAAATATCAAGGAAGGAAGAGACCCGCCCCAGCGACATCGCGGCCCCATTCTGCTCCTTGATTGCGGCCAGATAGCCAAAATACAGCCACTGGAACGCTTCTTTGGCCGTATTGGCCGGCTTGGAGATGTCGCAGCCGTGCATGGCGGCCATTTCCTTCAGCTCTTTCAGCGCCCGGATCTGCTCCGACAGCTCTTCGCGCAGACGGATCACCGGTTCATCCATCGCGTCCACTTCAAGCTCGGCCAGCTCTCTGAGTTTATCCTGCACGAGCGTATCCACGCCGTACAGGGCCACCCGGCGATAGTCCCCGATAATGCGCCCGCGTCCGTAAGCGTCCGGAAGGCCGGTAATGATTCCGGCTTTGCGCGCGGCCCTCATCTCGGAAGTGTATGCGTCGAACACCCCCTGGTTATGGGTTTTGCGGATATGGGTGAACATATCGATGATGCTCTGCGGCATTTCAAAACCGTATGCATTGCATGCGTCAATCATCATCCTGATGCCGCCAAACGGCTGAATCGAGCGCTTGAACGGCTCGTCGGTCTGAAGCCCGACAATCTGCTCCTTCTCCTTGTCCAAATACCCCGGCTGATGGGAAGTGATCGTCGACGGCGTATTCACATCAACGTACAGCACCCCTCCGGCCTCCCGTTCCCTGCGGGTCAGATCGGATACGATGTCCCAAAGAGCCTTCGTATGATCCGTCGGTCCGGCAAGAAACTCCTCGTTCCCCTCATATGGCGTTATGTTTCTGGCAATAAAATCGTTGACGTCGACTCTCCTATTCCATTTCCCCGGCTTGAATGCTCTCCAGCCTGCGTACTGCTCCATCACCGACATTTCGAATCCCTCCTAGTTTTAAGCTGCAGCCTGCACATTCGGCGTAACCCTCCGCGCTACGGGTACTTCCCGACTTTCCGATCCAATCACTTTAATGTGATTTATTTCACTAATTGAGGCGGATTAAGATTAATTTAAAGTGAAAGTGAATTAATGCGGTTTAAAGCGCGTTAGTTGCTCCATATGCCTGCAAGCTGCTTTTGTAAAGATCCGAGATTCATCTCGCTTATTTGGTACACCTTTATTGTAACCTTCGTGGATTCTTACATCTGTGATAATAATCACAAAGATGCTGCTTTTCGTGATTTATATCACGTGTTGGGGCTGGACCGCGTCTTTCCCATGGCGTTCCATCCCGCTTTCCTTAACCCTTAGCTGCTGGATGTGTCGAGACCCAACGAAGCATGCTCCGGGTTCAGGGACCGTGTGCGCGAGAAGCGATTGCCGCTGAGTATAAGCCCCCTTATGGCCCCCTTACCTCCCCCCTCCTTATCTCCTCTCTTATCTCCCCTTATCGCTGGATAGATACAAATCCGGGCCGGCTAGGGACAAATATGCAGCCCTATGACTGATCAAATTTGAACCCTCTGGCTGATTAAAGACAAATAGGCAGCCTTCTGCTATCGGCAAGCACGGCCGGCAGAAGGCTGCATCCATCCCTAGGGTTTACCCCATTCGCTTATCGTGATTAAAACCGTCCATAAAACGCGTTGCGGTATACATCCGCAAGCTCCGATACGAGCGGCAGCTTCGGATTGCTCGTCGTACACTGGTCCTCAAACGCCCGGTCGGCTAACTCGTCGACGCGATTCTCGAAATCCTGCGGATCTATGCCAAGCTGCTGGAACGACTCTTCGATGCCGAGCTTGGCGTTCAATTCCCGGATTGCAAGGATCAGGCTATCGACGCCCTCTTCCGTCGTCCGAGCCGGCAGTCCGAGGATTCGGGCGATCTCGGCATACCGCTGATC
Organism: Paenibacillus ihbetae; assembly: GCF_002741055.1. Lineage (NCBI taxonomy): Bacteria > Bacillati > Bacillota > Bacilli > Caryophanales > Paenibacillaceae > Paenibacillus > Paenibacillus ihbetae. The sequence continues at coordinate 1,031,156 of NZ_CP016809.1, forward strand.
GGCCACAAAATGCGTATATTTCGGCCAAGCGGCGAATTTCGTCGGCTTCTTCGCATTGTAGCGAATGACGTGCGGCATAAGGATCGCATTCGTCCTACCATGCGCGGTATGGTACTGACCGCCCCATTTATGCGCAAGGCTGTGGTTGATGCCCAGGAACGCATTGGCAAAGGCCATGCCGGCCAGCGTCGAGGCATTATGCATTTTTTCCCGGGCCAGCTTGTCGCCGGTAAGCGCCGATTGCTCCAGATACTGGAATACGAGCTGAATGGCCTTGATGGCAAGCCCATCCGTATAATCGTTCGCCATGATCGACACGTAGGCCTCGATGGCATGTGTCAGCACGTCCATGCCGGTGTCGGCGACGGCGGTCTTCGGCAGCGTATAGACAAATTCCGGATCAATGATCGCCACATCCGGCGTCAGCTCGTAATCGGCCAGCGGGTATTTGGTGTGACCGGAGACTTTATCCGTGATAACGGCAAAGCTCGTGACCTCCGAGCCCGTGCCCGACGTGGTGGGAATGGCAACGAACTTCGCTTTCTGGCCAAGCTTCGGATACTTATACACCCGTTTGCGGATATCCATAAACTTCTGCTTCAGATCTTTGAAATCGGCATCCGGGTGCTCATAGAACAGCCACATCGCTTTTGCCGCATCCATCGGCGAACCGCCGCCGAGAGCAATGATGCAGTCCGGCTGGAACCTGGTCAGCATTTCGGTTCCCCGTTCAACCGTAGTCGTTGAAGGATCCGGTTCCACTTCCGAGAACACCTCAATCGCTACGGGTGCTCTTCGCTGCCGCAAGTAATGCTCAACCCGCTCCACGTATCCGAGCTTCACCATTATCGGGTCGGTGATAATGGCAATGCGCGATATGCCCGGCATTTTGGCAAGATATTGGGTGGAGCCTTTTTCGAAGTATATTTTATCCGGAACTTTAAACCACTGCATATTCACGGTTCTGCGGTTCACCCTTTTCACGTTGATCAGATTAACGGCCGTTACGTTGGAAGAGGTTGCGTTGCGGCCATACGAACCGCACCCCAGCGTCAGGGATGGAAGATTCGTATTGTAGATATCCCCGATTCCGCCCTGAGAGGACGGCTGGTTCACCAGAATGCGGCAGGTTTTCATGCGGCTCGAGAACGCCCGGATCACGTCCTCATTATGCGAATGAATGACGGACGTGTGTCCCATCCCCCCGAAGGCGACCATTTCCTCCGAACGTTTGATGCCTTCCTGCGCGTTTTTGACACGGTAGCACGCCAGCACAGGGCTCAGCTTCTCCGCGGACAGCGGGTAGCCCGGCCCGACGCCGTCCAGCTCGGCTACCAGAATCTTGGTGCCTGCCGGGACATCCAGGCCGCATTGCTCGGCAATCTTAACCGCCGGCTGACCGACTATCGCCGGATTGACCGCGCATTTGTCGGATATCATGGCCTTGGCCGACAGCTTCACGGTTTCTTCCTTGTTCATAAAATAACAGCCGGCCGCCATCATTTTCTTCTTCACTTGCTCAAACACAGGCTCCTCGATAATAACGGCCTGCTCCGACGCGCAGATCATCCCGTTGTCGAACGTCTTCGATAAAATCAGGTCATTCACGGCTTGGTCGAGGTCCGCCGACTTCTCGATAAAGCACGGCACGTTTCCCGGACCGACGCCGAGTGCCGGCTTGCCGCAGCTGTAAGCCGCTTTTACCATCGCGGAACCGCCGGTTGCCAATATGCATGCCACGTCCGGATGATGCATTAAAGCATGGGTCTTCTCCATGGACGGCTCTTCAATCCATTGAATGCAATCCGCCGGGGCTCCATGCTTGCGCGCGGCCTCCAGCAAAATGGCGGCAGCCTCCCGGCTGCATGCCTGGGCCGATGGATGGAATCCGAAAATGATCGGGTTGCGCGTCTTGATTGAAATCAGCGCTTTGAAGATGGTGGTTGAGGTTGGGTTCGTTACAGGCGTGATCCCCATGATGATCCCGATCGGCTCGGCGATCTTTTGGAACTGGTCATACGGGTTATCCTCTATAACGCCCACCGTTTTGTCGTACTTGATGCTGTTATGGATGTACTCTGTTGCAAACAGGTTTTTAATGATCTTGTCTTCGTATACGCCGCGTCCGGTTTCTTCGACCGCCATTTTTGCCAGCATCATATGCTTCTCGAGCCCGGCCATCGCCATCGCATGCACGATTCGGTCCACCTGTCCTTGGTCCAGCTCCATAAACTGCGCTTGAGCCCGGTTCGCCCGGTCGATTAAGCCCTGTACGTACTGTTCAGCCGTTTGTTCTTTGACTTTGGTTTCTGCGGATGCTTTGGTTTCTCCAGATGCTTTGCTTACAGCCATCTCTCTCATCCTCCCATGGTTTTCTGTTTGGTTGCTTTCGCGGTTGTTTATAGGTATCTGTTGTCTACGGTTCGATCGTAACATAGCGTCTTATATTATTATGTGAATTATTTCACAATATATTGGGTCGACTATATGTTTTTTGATGATTTGTGACATCCTCTTCGGAGCTGTCACGATCGGAGAGACGCAAGAAAAAAGGTTAAGAGGAACCTTCCTGTTCGTGAACTAGATCACAAAGTTTGAAAATTCGCCACTATTTTCCTCCAAATTACCCTTTCAAGTGATTTTTTTCACGTTATAATGGAGGTAACAAATCATTCAAGATTGAACTGATCAAATTTAAAGATGTTAGGAGACACCGACATGAATACTGTAGACAACGTTTTAGAACTAGAAAGCTTAGGGAATATCCAGTGCTTCTCGGAACAAAATCGAAACCGTCTGCTGGTTACCATGAAGGAACGCGCACTCCCTGAAGGCTCGCATTTGTTCTGGGAAGGCGACTTGGCCGACAAGCTTTACTATGTAAAGCAGGGACGCATTAAATTAACGAAAACGACCGATGAAGGCAAAGAGCTTATTCTATATATGTATCATCCGGGTGATCTGATCGGGCATGCCGATCCGTTCATCAGCAGCAATCACAGCTACTCGGCTGAAGTGCTGGAAAGCAGCGTGGTCGGCGTCATCGAAAATAAGGATCTGGAGCTGCTGGTTTGCCAGCATTGCGACTTTGCGATTGATTTCATGAAGTGGATGGGCGTCCACCACCGGATTACGCAGACCAAATTTCGGGATCTGATGATGTACGGCAAACCAGGGGCGCTGTGCTCGACGCTAATCCGTCTTGGCAATACGTACGGGCAACAGCAAGCTGACGGCAGCACCCTGATCAACAAAAAAATTACACATACCGACCTATCGAACATGATCGGAGCCACGCGCGAGAGCGTCAACCGCATGCTGAGCGATCTCCGCAAAAAGGAAGCGATCGAATATGCAGGCGGGCTGATCGTCATTAAAGACTTGTCGATGCTGCAGGAAATCTGCCACTGCGAGCTGTGTCCGAAGGAAATCTGCCGGATCTAGGGTGACTTGGTCACCCTGCGTGGCGTGCGCTGCGCCTTCACAAGTCCCTTATAGGGACTTGCTTGCTTCTGTGGCACGCATTCCACCGCTGAAAGTCCCTTATAGGGACTTGCTTGCTTCTGTGGCGCGCACTGCGCTCCAACAAGTCCCCTTTCGGGACTTGCGCACTGGCACGGCTCCCTCTTCGCTCCTCCCATCCCCGCCGCCGTGCATAATCTGCCTGTCTTTGCCCACAATAATCCTTGTCTTTCCAAAACCATTCCAAGGGAGTGTAAACGCATGCGTGAAGGTTTGATTCCTGCTGTTCTCGGAACTGTAGTTTCTGCTTCAGGCGCCGCTCTGCTTTGCAGCAAGTATAAGCTTGCCGCAACCGGTATTCTTGGCTTCGGACTGGCCCATGTCGTGCTGGGTGCGATTGACCTGGTGGAACACCGGTAAGGATTTGGAGGACATTACGCGCAGCAATCCTGCCTGACATCTCTTCCGCGATGGATTTCAAGGCAAGAGACAGGCAGGCCTGCGCACTTTGCATTGCATACAAAAACGGACCCCGCCCTTTGGCGTAGAGTCCGCTTTTTTACGTTACCGGGTATATGAAGTCGCAATAGAAAAGGGTATCAGATTCGTGCTGCTTTAAATCCTTGGTTCACTTTGATTACTGCTACTTTTGTTATACTACAAGCGACTGTTTGTTAAACTTGAAGCTACTTTTTAAAACCCGGTATTTTCGTTTAGCCTGAAGCTTGCTGCTTCTTGCTTCCTTTCGGAGTCGAAATAAACCAGTACGCGCTGCCGACAAACAGCCCGCCCCCAACAATATTGCCGAGCGTTACCGGCACCATGTTGCTGATCCAGCCGGCGACGGACACCGTCTCCGGATGTCCCGGCAGAATCTTGGCAAGTGTAAGCAGCGTCATGTTAGCAACGCTGTGCTCATAGCCGGTTGCAATAAAGGCAAACAAGCACCACCAGATCAAGATCAGTTTGGCAACCTCGTTTTTCGCTCTCATGCCCGTCCAAATGGCCAGGCAGACCAGCCAGTTACACAGGATTCCCCGGAAGAACAGCTCCATGAACGGGTCGTTCATTTTTTTAGCTGCAGCCGTAAAAATGAGGTGATCGGCCGGAAGGCCCTTGAAAAGACCGGTGGCAGCAACCAGATAACTAAGCAGGACCGCTCCCGCTAGATTACCGATGAACACGATCCCCCAGTTTTTAAGCGTATCCAGGATGGTTGTTTTTCCGGATAACGTGCTCATGGTGAATACCATATGATTACCGGTAAAAAGCTCCGATCCGGCGAATACGACCAGCGTCAGCGCGATGCCGAACGCAGCCCCCATCACGAGAGATTGAAACGGCGAGCCTGCCGCGGCTAGCGGAGCCCCCAGCTTAAATATCAGGACGATGCCGATGCCGACATAAGCGCCGGCGAGCATGGTCGAGACGATATAGCGCAGCAGGCTTTCATTCATCATTTCTTTTTTCTTGACCGCTGTCTGGACGACGGCTTCCACATCGCTTGCGATCATGGGACAACACCTCTTATTTTTGTCGGTTTGATGAAACGATGGATACATTTCGCTACGTGAGGCAAAGCTCGACCCTTCCTTCCCGTTCCCGTACAGGATAGGTTCGCACGTTCCCTGAATCGGGCGCCTGAACGTTACCTGTCGCCAGCTCGATTTTCCAATCGTACAGCGGGTCGTAAATATAATGCCCAGACAGTATGGCCTCCGCCAGCGGTCCCCCTTTCGGGTGCGGATTGTTGTTGTCCAGCGCGAACCATCGATGATCGGAGGTCCGGAAGACGGCGATCTCCTGCTCGCCGATCCTGACGACCCTGCCGATCTGGGGCAGAAAATCCTCAGCCTGCCCGATCACTACGTATTGACCATTTTCCATATAGGATCAACCTCCATGTACAACGTTTGCCATCTAAAAATGAGCACAAATAGCCGGACCAATATTCCGAAGACCCATGCAAATGTGAAACATCTCCATAAAAAAACTTATAACATTCTGCTGCGCCGGAACATGAGACCCACTTTCTTTCATCAATCCGGTACTTCAAACGCGATTACCTCATCCCCCAGGTCTGACCGAGCACGAGGCTATGACGCTGATCGGGCGTTTAGCCGAGTGTCGGCAGCCGTATATACCTGCCTGTACGGCCCTGCTCACCTGGATACCGAGCCAAGGGTTCAACGGGAATGTCTGGGGCGATAAGCGCTAGTGTACTCAAATTACTCGCCCCACGCCGGACTCACCCGAAAGCGAGGTCTATGTCGCGACGACCGGCTGCACGTCCCGGTACAACACATCCCGAAGCTTGTCATCTTCCAGCACTTTTTTCCAAGGATCCGACAGCTGCGACAAGGCCAGCTCGATTCGCCCCACAAGCTCCTTGCGCTGTTGCGTTTTATGAAGGATTGCCTCGCGAATCGCCTCAAGCCCAAGCCGCTCGACCCATTCCGATGTCCGCTCCAGGTAATTCCCCGTCTCGCGGTAATACTGCATGAGGGCTGCGCAGATCTCGATCAGCTCTTCATCGGTTTTCACCTTGCAGAACGAATCGGCCAGCCGTGCCTTCGTACCCCCGTTACCGCCGACAAAAATTTCCCAGCCGCCGTCATTGCCTACGATGCCGATGTCCTTCGTGCAAGCTTCCGCACAGTTGCGGGGACATCCGTTCACCGCCATTTTGAATTTGGCCGGGAAGTCAAGCCGCTCGAATTTCCGTTCGAGGTAAGCGCCCATTCCCATCGAGTCCTGCGTGCCGAATCGGCAAAACTGCGAGCCGACGCAGGTCTTCACGGTCCGGAGCGATTTGGCATAGGCATAACCGGAAGGCATATCCAGCTCCTCCCACACCTTCGGCAAGTCCTCTTTCTTGACGCCGACCAAATCCAGACGCTGTCCCCCCGTCACCTTGACGACCTTGACATTGTATTTTAACGATACGTCCGCAATTCTCTTCAGCGCCTCCGGTGTTGTTACGCCGCCGTACATACGGGGAACGACCGTATAAGTGCCGTCCTTCTGGATGTTGGCGTTCATCCGCTCATTCACGAACCTCGACTCCCGCTCCTCCCGGTGCGTCAGCGGGTTCAGCATGGTCAGGTAGTAGTTCAGCGCCGGACGGCATTTCGAGCACCCTTCCGGATTGCTCCAATCCAGAACATGCATGACCTCTTTGGTTGTGGTCAAGCCTTTGGCCCGGATCTCCGCAACGATGGTATCCCGATCAAGCGTCGTGCACGGGCAGATTCCCTGCTTGGCCGCCGTCGTAAAGCCGTCTCCCAGTACGCTCTGGAGAATTTGCTCCACCACAGGCTTACAGCCGCCGCAGGACCGCGTCGCCCCGGTGCATGCCTTGATCTCATCCACGGTGGTCATTCCCTGAACCGTGACGGCGTCCACGATCGCTTTCTTCGTCACGCCGTTGCAGCCGCACACGATTTCGTCGTCGGGCATTTGCGCGATGCGCATGGCCGCATCGGCCCCTTTTCCGGCACAGCCGCCCATGATCGAGTGATAGATATCGTCGGTCATCTGCGCTTTTTTGCGTATCAAAGACTGCAGATTGGCCGATTCGCTTACATCCCCGAACAATAGGGCGCCAACGATCCTTCCGTCCCTGATGAGGATTTTCTTATAGGTTTTCTTCCAGTCATCCTTGGCAAGAACAACGTCATGCTCCGGCTGCTCGATAAATTCGCCGGCCGAGAATACGTCCACGCCGCTTACCTTCAATTTGGTCGACACTATCGAACCTTGATAAGGAGGGGTGTCCACGCCGCATAACCGCTTGGCCAGCACTTGTCCTTGCTCGAATAATGGCGCGACTAGCCCGTAGCATACACCGCGATGCTCGCAGCATTCCCCGACGGCATACACATCCTGCATCGAGGTTTGCAGATAATCGTCTACGACGATGCCCCGCCGGACCTCGATCCCGCTCGCCTGCGCTACCTCCGCATTGGCACGGATGCCGACAGCCATGACGACCAGATCCGCGTCCAGCTCATCGCCGTCCTTGAAGCGCAGACCGGTTACCCTCGCATCTCCCAATACCTCGACCGTTTGCTTCCCTAATAAAAAGCGGATACCCTGCCGCTCAAGCTCATCCTGCAGCATATGCGCAGCCACAGAATCGAGCTGGCTTTCCATGAGATCGTTCATCAGGTGCACGACGGTAACATCCATGCCGAGACTCACGAGGCCTTTCGCAGCCTCCAGTCCCAGCAATCCTCCGCCGATGACCGCAGCTTTCCGGTACGTTTTCGCTGCCTGAAGCATCCGGGTGCAGTCGGCGATGGTTCTAAAGCCGATCACGCCTTCTTTGTCGCTGCCGGGTACCGGCAATATGAAGGGCTTGGACCCCGTTGCGATAATGACCTGATCATAGGGAACTGCCATCCCGTTGTCCGTCATGACAACCTTGGCGGCTTCATTAATCCGCTGTCCGCTTGTACCCGTATGCAGCGTAATTCCGTTATCTTCATACCATTTCCAATCATTCAAGACGATGTCATCCAGTGTTTTGGTGCCTTCAAGCACATAAGAGAGCATAATCCGGTTGTAATTCGGGTGCGGCTCCTGGCCGATCACCGTAATATCGAATGCCCCGCTAAGCTTCAAAATTTGCTCGACCGTGCTGATTCCTGCGATGCCGTTGCCGATGACCACTAGCTTTTGTTTTTTTGCTGCTGGCATGGTTATTCCTCCCACACTGTATTGTTGCGTTATCCCATCCATCCTTTCAAATTGATTATATCGTCTTATGTCCGAATAACTTGTGATATATTTCACACTCTTGATTAAAATTTTAACCTTCAGCAAAAATAACCCTGCCTATGCATCAAGGCAAGGTTACATCCGGTGGATTCGGATGGCTATATCATACGGGCTTCCATGAACTCCCGTCTTCCGTTCGTTTTCAAATAGGGCATAATGCCCGCATATCCGGCAGCGTTCAGGTTCACGCCGGTCACCCAATTACCTGCATGCTCTTCCCCCTTGGCTCCGGCGATGACCACCGGTGCGGGAATCAGCTCCTGATACAGCGGAATGCCCGCCTGAATCGTCTTAAACGCTTTGCCGCTCTGTAAGAATGGAATGGCGCTGCTGTACGTAGGCACGAAATATTTGCCGATCACTTCTAGCTCCTCTCCGTCATAAAAGGGCTCGCCGCCTATAAACGGATGCAGCATAAGTATATTTTCAAAATGCGACCAGATGAACATCTGCAGCAATCGTCCTGTCCGGCCGCTCTCCAGCCTGTCTCCGGTCTGCACGCCGTATCTCTCATAATCGATAAACTTCCAGCCGCGCGGACCCTTCACCCATTTCTGAAACATGAGTTCGCCCTCTCCGCTGCGTCCGGATTGATCCGGGCTTGTTCCCTTTAAAACCGTCAGCCGCTGCTCATCGGCATGCTGAACCAGCATTTGGCGCGTCTTCTCGACAATATGCCTCACCTTGAGCGAAGCGTTCGCCAGCTCGGCGATGTCTTCTTGTCCATAATGAAAATGGGAAATACAGCCGCGTTCCATCCTTAAGATCGCCTCCTTCGTCTGACGTCAAGCAGATCTACTGTCATCATATAAACGAACAGCGGAGTTGGTGCATGTCTCGTTAGATTTTCCTGTTTTCTCCACGCTGATCCCCGCTAAGCTGCATCAGAAAACGTCATTCGGCGTACGCTCCAAGCAGACAGATCACAACTGAACAATAATTACGCTTGCGATATCAGGCAGCAGATCCTCCGAGGTTCGTATTTTCTGTAACAAAATAAAAAAGAACCCTGATATGAGTTGTTCTCATGTCAGGGTTCAGCTAGTGATGGGAACGCCGCCAATGGTTCATTTCTCGACCCATTGTTCAGCCCAGGAAGCAATCTGCTCCATGACCGGGCGAAGCGCTTTGCCTTTCTCCGTAAGCTCGTATTCAATACGAACCGGCGTTTCCGGGTACACATGACGAATCAAAATTCCTTCGCATTCCAGATCCTTCATCCGCTCCGACAGCATCTTGTCACTCATGGACGGAATCAGGTTGGAGATGTCTTTAAAACGCTTCGGACCGCTCATCAATGTCTGGATAATCAATCCGTTCCAACGTTTACCCAGAAAAGAAAACGCGGATTCAAAGCGGGGACACAGCGTAATGTTTGTAACTTCCATATCCTTTCACCTCTTTACGAAGTCACCATATGTTTCAAAAATGTATTCGTTTAACGAGAGATCGAAAAACTTACGATTAGTTAGTATGTTTCATTTTAACACATTTTCGGGAAGCTGAAAACCACCTGGCCCCTTTTTCCCATAAATTCAGCACTTATTCCGTTAATATCCGTGCCAAAATATCCAAGTCGGATTCGATGATCCGGGACAATTTTCGGTTATACAGGACGGCAGCCGGATGGAAGATCGGGAAGATGCTATAGGTCTCCAGCGAAAATCGATAGCCCGCACCGGGATTGTCACGCTCTGCCGCCTGCTGAACGGGTCCCTCGATCAATTTCCCGTGCAGCGAAGTGACGGTTTCATGGCTCCCGATCAACCGGTGCAGCGCAATATTCCCCATCGGGATCAGGAATTGCGGACGAACCCAGCGAATTTCCTCGTCCAGGATCGGTGCATGGGCCAAAATTTCGACTTTCGTGGGCGTTCGGTTCGAACGGCTGATCACCCTTTCGCCGGAAGCTCGGGTGATGATACGTTCCTTAAACGGCCGGCTCCTTACCGTGCTTGTAATATAGACCTCGCTGCGGGAGAGACCCAGGCGCTCCAGATAGGCATCCATCTCCCGGCCGGCTTGGCCGGTAAAAGGCTTGCCTTCCTGAATTTCGGTGGCACCGGGCGCTTCCCCGACGAACATGACTTTGGCAGGTACGGCCCCTCTCCCCAGCAAAAATCCCTCGACAGGCTCATGGGCAAGCCTTGACCTGCATAAGGCGATCGTCTCCGGACTTACTGGCGCGCTTTGGGTATCCTTCATCCGTCATCCCTCCTTGCACAGCATCGACGATATTACCGCGTGCCTCTCCCGGCGCGCGGTGTAATGATGACTGCTACACGATGATCAGCGTCGACGCTCGCCGAGTTATCCATACTCTACCTAGTATTTAAAATACCCTATGCTTTAGTATATTGTATCCTTTACCCATAAAAAAATGAATGGCATCACGTTCTTTAAAGTAGAAAACGAGCCGTTCAAGGCAGATGCCTTGCTCGGCTCGTTTCATTATAGTCGGAATTTATGCCAGCACCGGCAGCGGACGAACCGGCTGACTGTTGCCGAAGGTCTGCTTGCCTGCTGCGGAATAAGCCCAATGGATCGCGTTCGTAATGACTTTCAGCACTTCAGGGTTGTAGTAGGTCGGATACGTCTCATGCCCTGGACGGAAGTAGAAAATATTCCCGTGGCCGCGCTTGAACGTGCACCCGCTGCGGAATACTTCGCCGCCTTCGAAGTTGCTGACAAAGACCAGCTCATCCGGTGCCGGAATATCGAAGAATTCCCCGTACATCTCCTCATGCTCAATGATGATCGGACCTGTAAGGCCCGCAGCGATCGGATGCGTCGGATTCACGCTCCAAATGATTTCCTGCTCTCCCGCCTCGCGCCACTTCAAATCGCAGCTTGTTCCCATCAGGGCTTTGAACGGCTTTGAAAAATGTCCCGAATGCAGGACGATCAGACCCATACCGTCCAATACCCGCTTGACGACCTTGCTGACGATTTCGTCGCTGACCTGGTCATGAGCCATATGCCCCCACCATAACAGCACATCGGTTGAGTCCAGTACGTCATCCGTCAATCCGTGCTGCGGCTGATCCAGCGTTGCCGTGCGGATGATAAAATCCGGATGCTGCAGACCCTCCGCCAAAGCCGTATGGATCCCGCTTGGGTATACGGTGCGGACCTCATCGTGGATTTTCTCGTGTACGAACTCATTCCAAATGGTTACATTAAGCATGCTGTTGCTCCCCCTAATTGCGTATTCACTTGCTGCTGTACGATGTTAGACCCACCACATTTCTCCGAGCGGCTCTTCGATCAGCACTTGCTGAAGGTTTTGCACCGCTTTGGAGAAGCCTTCCTCAACGGACATCAGTCCGTCTTCATGCTCAATGCTCACGACGTAATCATATCCGACAAGGCGAAGGGCGCTCATCATGTCAGCCCATTCCTTCACATCGTGCCCGAAGCCCACGCTGCGGAACTGCCAAGCGCGGTCCAGCATATTCGCGTAGGACTGCATGTCGGTCAATCCGTGTTTGTTCACATTGATCGGATCAATGCTGGTATCCTTCGCGTGGAAGTGATGGATGGCTCCGGCACGTCCCAGAATGTGGATCGCTTGAACAGGATCGATGCCCTGCCACCACATATGGCTCGGATCGAGGTTCGCCCCGATCACTTCACCGGCCGCTTCGCGAAGGCGGAGCAGCGTTCCCGGCGTATGGACGGAGAATCCGCCATGGAGCTCGAGGCCGATTTTTACGTTGCGGTCAGAAGCGTATTTGCCCCACTCAGTCCAGTAAGGAATGACTTTATTCTCCCACTGCCAAGTCAGAATTTCTTGATAATCGTTAGGCCAAGGTGCTACCGGCCAGTTCGGATATTTGGCATCCTCATGGTCCCCCGGACATCCGGAGAAGGTGTTGACAACCGGTACTTCCAGTTTTTCTGCAAGCTCCACGGTTTTGACGAACACGTCATGGAACTCTTTGGCTACCGCTTTTTGCGGGTGAAGCGGGTTGCCGTGGCAGCTCAGCGCGCTTATGATCAAGCCGCGGGATTCTACGGCGTTCTTGAAGTTTTTCAGCGCGGTTTCGTTCTCGAGAAGCTCGGCCGGATTGCAGTGTGCATTGCCAGGGTATCCGCCCGTACCGATCTCCACCGCCTTCAGGCCTTTGGAAGCCACGTAATCCAGTGCATCCTCAAATTTACGTCCGCTCAGCAATACCATAAATACGCCTAGTTTCATTGTATACCTCCTGATTTTCTAAAGTTTAAGTATTTGGTGATCAATTAGAACTTAGTTGCCTAGACCTTAGTTGTCGAAGTAAACCGCTTTGCCGGTCTTCGCCGACTCATAGATAGCTTCCAAGATTTGCGTGACCACGAAGGCTTGCTCCGGCTTGACGACAGGTTCCTTGTCTTCGATGATCGCTTCAAGCCACATTCTCGCTTCACGGTCGGCATCGCTTTCGCTCGTGCCGGAATAGAATGCGACTCCGCCGGCGTTCAGGTCGATTTTCGTCTCGTACAGTCTGCTCATTTTCTCGCCGTTAATGCGAAGACCATCCTGCATATCGGCGCCGCCTTCCGTGCCGGCAAGAATCGTCTTCGCTTCGCCGAATTCCACCACATTGAGCGCCCAGCTGGACTCCAGTTGGATCGTTGCACCATTCTCCATGGTGATAAAGCCGAATGCGGAGTCCTCGACCGTGAATTTGTTCGGATCCCAAGGACCGAAGGCATTGGCTGCATTTTCGCGCTGTCCCAGCTTGTGGAAGGTCGAACCGAGCACGCTCTTCGGCTTGTAGTTGTCCATCAGCCACAGCGTCAAATCAAGCGCGTGCGTGCCGATATCGATCAGCGGGCCTCCGCCTTGCTTCTCTTCGTCCAGAAATACGCCCCAGGTCGGAACGGCGCGGCGGCGAAGGGCAAGCGCTTTGCCGTAATAGATGTCGCCAAGCTCGCCATTCTCGCAGATTCCCTTCAAGTACATGCTGTCGTTGCGGAAGCGGTTGTTATAACCGATCGTCAGCTTCTTGCCCGTACGCTCCGCAGCCTCCAGCATCAGCTTCGCCTCGGCAACGGTCTTCGCCATCGGCTTCTCGCACATCACGTGCTTTCCGGCTTCCAAGGACGCTACCGTGATCTCCGAGTGGGAATCATTCGGCGTACATACATGAATAACGTCGATGCTTTCGTCTCTCAGAAGCTCCCGGTAGTCGGAATAGACCTTGGCCCCTTCAGCGCCGTACTCGGCAGCGGCCTTTTCCGCACGCTCGACCACAATGTCGCAGAAGGCAACCATTTCGGCCTGGGCCTGCTTTTTCAAGCTTGGCATATGCTTGCCGTTGGCAATCCCGCCGCAGCCGATAATACCGATTCGTAATGTTTTCGACATGTCCGTTTCCTCCCCTGTGAATTCATCTTCGTAAGTGATAATAGCGGTGGTGTAACGCTTACATTCGGTAATTGCGCGGATAAGCTCCTTCGCGCATTGCGCATTTATAAGCTCATATGCTTGCTTCATGACCAAGTGTACAGGATGATTGGCCGAGATTCCAGTTCATGATGGACTCATTGATCATAAAAGGACCTTCGGCCCTCCCGTATGAAGCAAGCCATATGACAGACCTAAGTCTTTAAGTCCGTTATTCGGCGGATTCGGCCTGCTGCGGAGCCGGAAGGCTGCCGTAACGGTACGTGCTCTTCAGAACGATATGTCTGCCTTCAAGCGAGGACTGCTGGAATGACTGCATAATCTCCAGCACATGATAGGCCATGCGGCCGCTGGAGCGATGGTCCTTCTGCTCATGAATCGATTGGATCATGTCGTTGATGCCGAGCCCCCGCTCATTATTGCCGCATTCAAAGACCGGTTCGAGCACTTCCCATGCATCGGAGCCGTGTCTCTTCAGCTTCACTTCGCCGTTGAAGAAGTTCGGATCGCCAAGGCTGAGCGTGCCCTGGGTCCCATAAATTTCGATCCAAGGCAGATTAGAACCGCCGAAGATATCGAAGCTTGTGATCATCGTGCCGATGGCACCGTTCTCAAAATCAAGCGTTCCCGCTAAATGCGTCGGCGTCTGCACGTGGATAGGCTTGCCTTGAAGCGGGCCCGAGCCAACCGTCCGATCCGGGATCTGGATGCCGGTCGACGCGCTGACACGGCGTGCAGGACCAAGCAGCTCGACCAATGCCGATACGTAATAAGGTCCCATATCCATCATCGGGCCTCCGCCCGCAGCATAGAAAAATTCCGGGTTCGGGTGCCAGGCCTCCGGCCCGGATCCCATCATGAATGCCGTAGCGGCGATCGGCCGTCCGATCATGCCGGATTCGATGGCGGCCTTGGCCGTTTGAACCCCGGAGCCGAGGAACGTGTCCGGCGCGCAGCCAACGCGAAGCCCCCGCTGATCGGCGAGGTTCAGCACCCGCCGGCCTTCCTCCAGCGTTATGGCCAGCGGCTTTTCGCTGTACACATGCTTGCCCGCTTCCAGTGCGGCGATATCCACATTCGCGTGGCTGGCCGGTATCGTCAGATTGATAATAAATTCAATGTCGGGCTGTGCGAGCATCTCCTCGACGGTATAAACATTCGGGATGTTGAATTCTTCCGCTTTCGCTTTCGCGTTCTCCATAATCAAATCGGCACATGCCACGATCTCGATCCACGGGCTGTTCTTCAAGTTCGTGAAGTAAATGCCGCTGATGTTGCCGCAGCCGATAATGCCTGCTTTCATTTTGTTCATCGATGTCACTCCTTGAGTGTAAGATGTGCCCCGGACTAGTACCATGGTATTCTTTAATGCTTTCGTTTAAAATGAATAATATGATCGAAACATGAACAATCTGGTCATTATTTTCTTCATTTCTTTGTGTGATTCAGAAGGGGACGTAAGCAATGGATTCCAATTTAACGAACCAAGTCGTAGCAGCCGATTTTTCATTTCATCGCAAGCCCTTTAACATGACGATGCCGGACGGCTTTGACACCTACCTGATGCGGTGGCAGACGGACGGCCGCTGCCGGGCCCGCATTGACGATGAGCTTGCGCTCGTCGAAGCCGGCGATTTGCTGATTTTTCCTCCGGGCCAATTCTACGAGCTCCGTATTGACGATGAAGTCAATGCCATGGGAGAGCTGACGATTGAGAGCGGAGATTATCATATTTTTTTCAAGGGGCCTTGGGCGGATGCCTGGTGGAAATCGAAGAAGCGTCCTTCCAAAATCCGCGTCCCGGTCGAAGAGCGGTACTTGAGCCTGTTCCGCCAGATCGTTCTGGAGCAGCGCCGGGTTTCGAATCCTTATCCGGAAATATCGGACTACACGGCTAGAATTCTCTGCCTGGAGGTCGACCGCCTGCTCTCCGAGCAGCCGACCACCACGCCGAAGACCTATCTGGCCTACCGCATGAAAAATTATATTGAAGAGAACGCATCCTCCATGTTCAAGCTGGAGGACGTCGCCGCGCATGTGGGCATCAGCGTCTCGCGGGCGGTGCACCTGTTCAAGGAAACCTTCGGAACCACCATCATGCAGTATACGATGGATGTCCGCCTGAACATGGCCAAGGAGAGAATCGTATTCAGCCCGCTGTCGCTGGAGGACGTCGCCGAAACGTCGGGCTTTGCCAACTACACCTATTTTCACCGGGTGTTCCGCTCCCGATTCGGCCAATCGCCGAAGCAGTTCCGGTTGAACAGCCGGACGCCGACTTAAAGCAGCGATCGATTGCGAGCGACACAAAAAGGACCGGCCAAGGATTTGCTCCTTGCCGGTCCTTCCATTTTAGTTACATAGACGAGAAGCGCGCTATCGTCCCTCAAGGGCTGCGATTTACGGCCGAGCGTGCCGCGCGGCCGCCGCTTCGGCAACAACTGCTGCCAAGTCGTCATTGCCGTACATCGACAGCACGCCAAGAACCGTCTGGTCCGGGATATCCCCAGCCTCCTCCTTCGGCACCGTCAGCTCCAGGACGCGGCCCAGCCGTTCGTTATCCGGCTGTCCGGGATACGCCTTCCGGTACAGCTCCGCCGGATCCAGGCCGTGATTGACGCACCACTGCGCAAACACAAGGATCATCATATCCTCGTCCTGCCGGTAGGATTCCACGATCCGATCTTCCATGGATTTTCCTTCAGCATCCATTCTCTCTCTCCTCCTCACCCGAGAAGCAGCCATGCCCATGGCCGCCTTCTTACATCATGAGGACATTATAACGCTTTGCCTGCATGTATACAAAACGGTGGCTTGAACCGGTTTGGTTCGACGCTTGTTTCCCAGGCTTTCACTTGGATTCGACATCCCCGGCGGAATGTCCCCGGGCTAGATGATCTCTTTTCGTTTACAATAGCTTTCCGCTCCGTCCGAATGTTTGTTATCATATTCCTATTCCTGTTGTTATTAAAGCGAGGTTTATACATTTATGAAAAGATGGAGCCGATGGATGATTCCCGCGATTTATGCCGGAATTCTCGCAGCCGGCCTTACGTTCCGCCATGAGCTGCTGGATTGGCTTCAGCAGAACCGTTCCCTCCCGCTCATGACGCTGCTGGCCGCTCTTCTCGCCCTGATCCCCATCGTCCCCTATAAAGCCGTCATTGCCGTGCTCGGATACGCTTATGGCCCTGTATGGGCATCGACCGCTGCATGGCTAGGTACGACGACGGCAGCCTGCATCGTGTATTTTGGCGTTCGGACGCTGTACCGGGAATCCGGCAGGCGCCTGCTCGGCAAGTATAAGATGCTGCACGCCTTTACGGAAGCCGTGGAGCGTCATCCCTTTCGAGCGGTATTCCTGGCGCGGCTGCTTCCGATCATTCCGCAGACGGGTGTGAATCTATACGCCGGGATTGCTTCGGTTCCGTTCTGGACCTTTACGGCCGCTTCGGCGCTCGGGAAGATCCCTGCAATTGTTCTGTATGCCTGGCTCGGAAGCGGCCTTGCGGACCGCCCTCTTTTGTTCGCCCTGCTTGCCGCAGCCATGATGCTGGCAGCAGCTGCCGTCCTGGCTCTTTACCGCTGCATGAAAAGGCGCCGTGCGAACGTTTGACGAAATTTTGGTTTCACCGGGTAAAAGGATTATAATAGAACATAAGGTTTCATCATCTTGTAATGAACGCATGGAGGGATAAAATATGGATAATCGTACAGCCCCAAGTCAACTGGCCACGTTTGCCGGAGGGTGCTTTTGGTGCATGGTCTCTCCGTTTGACGAACTGCCAGGCATCCTGAAGGTGGTGTCCGGCTATACCGGCGGCCACACCGAGAACCCGACCTACGAGGAGGTCTGCTCCGATACGACCGGCCATTACGAGGCCGTCCAAATTACGTATGATCCGGAGGTCTTCCCATATGAAAAGCTGCTGGAGCTGTTCTGGCAGCAGATTGACCCGACCGATGAAGGCGGGCAGTTCTATGATCGCGGAACGTCCTACCGTACCGCGATTTTCTATCATACCGAGGAGCAGCGCGAGCTCGCCGAGCAATCCAAGGCGGCGCTTGCGGCAAGCGGCAGATTCGATAAGCCGATCGTAACGCCGATTATTCCGGCCAGCACGTTTTACGAGGCGGAAGAGTACCACCAGGATTATTACAAAAAAAATCCGGGCCATTACAAGCGGTATCGTAAAGGCTCCGGCAGGGAGGATTTCATCGAGCGCCATTGGTCCGAGCCGATCGATAAAGAGGAGCTTAAGCAGCGCTTGACCCCGATCCAATATGAGGTCACCCAGAATAACGCGACCGAGCCGCCGTTCCGGAACGAGTTCTGGGACCATGACGGCGAAGGCATCTATGTGGATATCGTCTCGGGCGAGCCGCTTTTCAGCTCGACCGACAAATATGATGCCGGCTGTGGCTGGCCGAGCTTCACGCGGCCGATCCGCGAGCACAACATCAAGGAGAAGCTCGACCTCAGCCACATGATGGTGCGCACCGAGGTAAGAAGCAAGAAAGCCGATTCCCATCTGGGGCATGTGTTTGACGACGGTCCAGGGCCGAACGGCCTTCGCTACTGCATCAATTCGGCCGCGCTTCGGTTCGTTCCGAAGAAGGATCTGGAGAAGGAAGGCTACGGCGAATACCTGCAGCTGTTTGAGAAGTAAGCGGGTCTTCCGTCTTTGCATCCGATTAATATCGGGCCCGGCCGGGTAATATGACAGTAATCGAACATATAAATGGAGGGATTTCACGATGCCTTGGAGCAAGCATGACTATCCGCCATCCATGAAAAACCTCGAGCCCCGGGTCCGGAACAAAGCCGTGGAAATCGCGAACGCCCTGCTGGAGGAAGATTACGATGAAGGCCGCGCGATTGCCATCGCCACGGCCAAAGCCCAGGAGTGGGACGAGAACCATCCGGATGAGAAGGAGTAGTCTGATGGTTTACGCTACCTATATCATTTATAGAAAACAAGTCCCGAGAACGGGACTTGTTTTTTTCATATTGGCTGCGTATATCGAATCCCGCTAATATTCTAGTAAAAGCTAAACACTCACTACCCAAGCCACTGGTTTCATTCATGAAATGGAAATTAATCTACTCGTATCGTGATTTTTTGGCCAGTTGGTTTATTCGAGAAGGGTCTGCTGAACTCACTGAAAATGAATTCCATCCCTTGGATTTGATCAGAAAGCGGCGGGGATATGATGTAGTTAAACGATGAATGACCAGAGGCACTGCGTCCGGTATCCATGCTGCAGTCGTATTCATCTCCCACATATAATTCGAAATGCTTCAGTTCATATGAAGGCTCCGATTCGTTTGTTACGTCCCAGTCCACATTGAAGGTGACTACGCTTGCATTGTCATATTGCCGTACAGAGGTCACGGTATAGAAGAATTCCCCTTGTTCCACGGATTTCAGCACGGGAATATGCTTTCTGAATCCGGTCGGCTTTACGACGGGCTTGAAATATTGTTCGGTTAACAATGCAGCAAACACGGATTTTAAAAAATCCGGATAGAACTCATAATCAGCTGCCCATTTCTCTATGTATTCTAATGGCGGATAGCCTGGATTATGGTTTGAGAGCTCCTTGCGTTCTTTTAGCAGTTTGCAAATTTGTTCATCAATGTGATAAATGTCCTCATCGTAATGCTCGGTTGGACGTTCAAATGGCATTCGTTTCATATTTGTCCTCCTAATCCATAATGTTTTGCCCCATATCGGATGTTCAGGATGAAGCTCAGGTTTGCCGCAGCGTTAGACCGGTCTTCTTTTTTATCGTAAGCAGACCAAGATCCGACCGGCATGTTAGTTTTTCTTATTCGGTGCAGTATTCGCATTTTCCTTGGACACCAAAATAACGCCAGTAAAAGTTAAACGGCCTTCCCCCCAATCACATTCAGGAAAAAGGCCGTTTTGCTTGTATGATGGATTCGCTTATTGAACAAGTGCATTTCACACCGGGGCTTAAGCATAGACCGCCCCTTCCTCTCGTACAACCGGATCATCACCGGCCGCTTACCGTATGCTGCGCAGGTTTCGGCGCAACGGCGGCTCGCTGGGAGCGCGCTGGCTTCGGGCCTTGCTTCTTGCCGGTTCTCTCCGTACCGAAGGTTACCGTCAACGTGATGATTTGCCCCGCAATGGATACGGCTAATATGGTATACAAGGTTTCAACCAGCGGCATATAAAACAGGGAAAGGAGAAGCACGATCGCATCCATTAGGAAAAAGACCGTTCCTACCTTCAGTCCGCTCCATTCGCTGAACAGAACAGAGATCACGTCATCTCCACCCGTAGCTCCGCCGAATCGGAGGACGATGCCGGCACCAAAGCCGGTCAACACCCCGGACAGCAGCGCAGCTGCCAATAGATTATTCCCAAGATCGATGACGAGCGTCGAGTATCGCTCCATCAACGCATAGAAGAGCGTGAACATGCTCGCTGCCGCAACCGTATGAATGATGAATTTTCTTCCCTTTACAAACCAAGCGATCAGCAATACCGGAATATCCATCAGGATCATGCTGAGCGCAGGCGGAATATCCAGCACATACTTGCCCAACAGCGCCAGGCCAACAAATCCGCCTTCCGTCAAATGATTATAAAAATTAATGTGGTAATACGCAAATGCCATTAAAAACGTTCCGAACATCATCGCCGACATGGCGATAATCGACTCTTGATTTTTCCTCATACAGGATCCCTCTTGTCGTAGTAGATTGGTCAGACACAGGCCAATCTCTACGCAGAGGCAACCGTGAGGAGTTCATCCTTCGAACCATAGTTCCCATTCCTTTCGTAGAGACCGTCCTGGTCTTCAGACGTCCGACTTCGCTCTACGAAGGAAGCTATGTGTATGAGAGATCATAACGTTTCCAAATCGTCCTTTGGGGATTCGTCCTTCGGGGACTCATGGTATCCTGATCCTTTCTCTTTTAGTTGACTGCTAATATCATTATAACACAAAAGAGCAGCAAGCTAAACAGACAGCTTTCAATTACTGGAATTCACATAAGCTTTTGTAAAAAATTAAAGAGGTTTTTGACGTCTTTGATGCCCCTCCTCCCTTCTGGCAGAAATTATGGATTGCGGGAAGCATACGATTGGCATACCATAGGTATAATAGAACACATGTTCCCTTTTGAATCTATCGTTGAGGATGTGTCGCATATGAAACGGACGGCCCCCCCTCTTCCCACCCGGGAGGATGAAGCCCTCATTCAAGACTACATGCTGCATGCGGTCATTGAATCCGTGCTTACACGCGATATGAATCTGCTGCCAACCCTCGAGCTCAAGCTGGCTGACCTTTATGCTCTCATCCTCCGGCATGCCGGCAGAGATAATGCCGACCGGCTATGGACAGTCCGGCGGCAGATGCGGCACCGCGGCATACGCATTCTGGCCCGTCGCCGTACCGCCGCCGGATTCGAAATCAAGTATCTGTGCCGCGGATACGAATGCATGCTAGCATTCGACTCGGCTGCCTTCATGCAGGAGCTTGCAGCACGGATCGGGGCCGTATCCCAAAATCGTTTATAAGCCATACTAAGCTCCAAATACACACAAGGCAGGAGCTTTTATGAAGAATATCTTCCATATCTATGCAGCCGATCTCAGAAGAATAACCCGAAACTGGGCCGCATCCGTCATCATTCTCGGGCTCGCTGTCCTTCCCTCGCTGTACGCTTGGTTTAACATCCTTGCCTCATGGGATCCCTATGCCCAGACCTCGGGCATTTCGATTGCCGTAGCCAATCTGGATAAAGGCACCACATTGCGCGATCAGCCGATTAATCTCGGCAAGGAAATCGTTGCATCCTTGAAAACCAACGAAAAGCTGGGATGGCGGTTCACGGAGGGCAGCGAGGAGGCGGTTCAAGGCGTGCGCCGCGGCGATGACTATGCGGCCATCGTCATTCCCGAGAATTTCTCTGCCCGCATTGGAACCGTGCTTGGGGATGAACCGGTCAAAGCCGAAATTCTGTATTATACGAACGAGAAGATCAATGCCATTTCTCCAAAAGTGACCGCACAGGGCGCGTCGGGCGTCGTGGAGGAGATTAGCAAAAACTTCATCAAAACGGCAAACGGAACCATCTTTGAAATCTTCAACCGGCTGGGCATCGAAATCAAGAACGAGCTGCCGACCATTAACAGGGTCCGCGACCTGCTGTTCCGTTTGGAGGACAGTTTCCCGCAGCTGAATCAAGCGGTCATGACGGCCGAGGAGGATATCAAGCTCGCCAATCGCCTTGTTAAAGAGGCGAATGCCGCGCTGCCCCGCCTCAAGGATATTGCGCAGACAGGAGAGCAAATGGCGGGGGCGCTGGTCGAATTTGCTGATCGCGCAGCCGCGGCCTCCGCTTCGCTTGATCCCGCGCTCCGTCAGGATCTGGAGGTGCTTGAGCAAGTATCGGGTACGATATCGCAAGCGGCAGATGCGCTCGGTCAGACCGATATCGATCCCGAAGAGCTCAAACGCCGGATCCAAACCGCTGCGGAGCGGGCAAAGGTCGGATCCGAGGCAGCCAAGCGGCTCGGCGCACTGTTCCAGCGGCTTGGCAGTATTTCGCCTGCAGCCGCCTCAGGGGCGGAACGGCTGAATGAGATCGCCGCTCGGCTTGCCTCCGCCGAATCCGTCCTTACCGTAATCGGAGAAGCGCTGGAGAAAGGCGATACGCCACCGCAGGAGTCGATCGACAAGCTCAAGAAGCTGGCCGATGACATCCACGCATTGACCGGCACTCTGCTGACGCGGTATGACAGCGAGATTGGCCCGGCGATTCGAGGTGCCTTCAACAAAGGCGAAGAAACGGCGAAACGGGTACAAAGCGAGCTCAGCCATGCACTGGCAATCGTACCGGATATCCAGAAGCTGCTAAAGGATGCCGGGGCTGGCCTGAAGCTCGGGGGTCAAGAAGTACAGCTCGCGAAAAACAGGCTACCGGAGGCGGAGCAGCGCATAACGAATCTTGCCAATAAAATACGCGAGCTGGAGGCGGGCGGGGATATCCAGGAAATTATCGATTTGCTGCAAAACAACTTCGAGCTCGAGAGCCAATTTTTTGCCGAGCCTGTGGTTTTGAAGGAGAATCGATTGTACCCGATTCCCAACTACGGCTCGGCAATGTCCCCCTTCTTCACCACCTTATCGCTGTGGGTCGGGGCGCTGCTGCTCGTCTCGCTCCTTACGGTCGACGTGCATGACGAGGAAAGGAGCTTTCGCAGCGTAGAGGTGTATTTCGGACGGTACCTGACGTTTCTTACCATCGCGCTTTTGCAGGCGTTGTTCGTCACGATTGGTGATCTGTATTTACTGAAAACCTACGTATCCGATCCGGACTGGTTCATCGTATTCGCGCTCCTGGCCAGCGCTGTATTCATGCTGATCGTCTATACGCTGGTTTCGGTGTTCGGGAATGTCGGCAAGGCGCTGGCGATCGTGCTGCTCGTTCTGCAGCTGGCCGGCGCGGGGGGCACGTTCCCCATCCAGATGACGCCGCCCTTCTTCCAGGCGCTGCACCCTTATCTGCCGTTCACCTACGCCATCAGCATGATGCGTGAAGCCGTCGGCGGCATCCTATGGGATATCGTCTACCGGGATTTGCTGATGCTGCTAATTTTCGCTGTTATTGCCCTTGTCATCGGCATCGTCCTTAAAAAGCCGATCAACCGGGCAAGCAGCGGACTGGTCCGCAAAGCCAGGGAGTCCAAATTGATACATTAATCCTCGATGGCATTCCGCGCGGGTGCCGCAATAGTCTCCACTATACAGCATGCGTTACATTTTACTCCTTATCCAAGACAAAAGATGGCGGCGCCCGGGATGTTATCCGCGCACCACCATCTCTTTATTTTTGAATAATGATCGATTACCACTATTTATAGCAATTTATCGACGGATTATAGTTACCAAAATTCCGTTTTAACCGCATTTTATTTAGCTGAGGGGGCTCCGGTTGCTCCGGTTGCTCCACAAGTTTCTTAAAGGGACTTGCTCCAGTGCTTGCCAGCTACCTTGGCTCCACAAGTCCCTAGAAGGGACTTGTTCCGACGCTTACCTGCCACTTTGGCTCCACAAGTCCTCAAAAGGGACTTGCACCGGTGCTTACCTGCCACTTTGGCTCCCAACAAGCCCCTAGAAGGAACTTGTTCCGACGCTTACCAGCTACTTTTAGCTCCTTCACCAATCAACTGCCCGCTTCCTCCCTCAACCGCTTCAGCGTATCCGGCACGAGCTCACCCAGACGCCATATGGCGATATCCGAAATGCCGGCGTTCATCGCCGTTGCCATCCAGCCTGCAAGCGTCGTCCCGTCCGCATACCAAACGGTATGACGGACCCCCGCATCATCCGTATACTCGAAGTGCAGAGCGCCGCTATCGGCATCCCTCTGGGGAGCGGCGGAGCTTGAATCCGCCAGCTCGGCCGCCCGCTTCTCGGTCAACGAGGCGACCTTGCCGCCATCCGGCCAATCGAAGCCTCCCACCGACAGCGCCAAGGAGGTGTTCCCGGGAAAACTGCGCAGCTTGTCGGCCAAATTCCGGATCATCCGGTGGTCGGCCTTCGGTCCCGGGCCGCTGTGGCCACCGTACAGATTATAGGCCATCATGACATAAGAAGGACCCTCCGGAAAATCCAGTCCTTCCGTCTTCAAGCCGGGCTCAATCACAATGCGAAGGCTCAATCCCTCTGCCTGGAGGCGTTCATACAGCTCGCCATAGAACAAAGTCAGCTTGCGAAGATCACGTTTATGAACCTTTTCGTAGTCAATCTCAACCCCGTCGAATCCGGAGTCCTTCACCGTGTCGACGATCTGGTTGATATGCTTCTCCCGGGACGTGTCCGTAGCCACAAGCCTCGACACCAGGTCCGGATCCTTCTGAACCGCCGTTCCATCCTCGCCAAACCTGTCATTAACGATGGTCAGCAGCATGCGCTCCACACCGGCTGCTGTCGCAGCCTCTCGGACTTCAGGCAGCGCCTCTCCGTACTGTTCCGTAAAATGAAGCTCATCCCTGTGATTAAAATAAGCCGCGAACATGCTGAGCCCCTTAACGCTTCCGCCAAGCTGCTCCAGATCTAGCACCCCGGGCTTCCACTGCCAATCCGCGATCCAGGCAGACAGGCGAATCCCGGATGACGGCGGTGGCGGCAGTTCATCCGCGCCGCTTCTCCATTCGCGCCATAGAAAAAACGCCGCAGCGAGAATAGTGACGGCCGCCGCCCAGATCCATTTTTTGTTGAGGCTCATATTTACCGCCACCTTCTCATATAGTCTCGTCCATTTATGGTCTCACCCAGGGTGTCCCGACCGCCTGATCTCACCTAGCTGTCTCGTCCATCTATGATCATCTTGGATGTCCCGTCCATCTGACTCTCACCTAGAATGTCCTGACCGCCTAGACTTCACCTGGGGTGTCGCTACCGCCTGGATCTCACTTAAGAAGATTTCGACGGCTCGATCCCATTTAGAATGTTTCGACCGCCCAATTCACAGCTGTATCGAATGTGCGGCGAACGCGCCAGACGGCGCCTTCCAAGCCTGAGGGCTTGTTCGTATACCGTACGTCCTTGCCCCCATTCGGATCAATAGCAGATACCGTAACGTTCTCGAAGATCCCGTCGTAGATGTCGTCCTTTTGGTTCTGCTCATGGTACATCGATCCCAGGGCGACGCCGCCTCCCCGGATTGCGCTGTCCACCGGCTGACCGCCAAGGATCACCTGGCCGTCAACGCTAATCTTAAGCGTATCGCCGATTGCCGTCAGCTCCAGCTTCCTGTTGCCAAGGATATTGATCGGATATTCTTCATCATCGTCCCGATCCCCCGATAAAGTCTGCTCTTTCGTGTATACGGATGCTTTATCGAACCTCAGGTCCTCTTCGCCCCATTGCACGTCTGGCAGCGTCTGCTCGAACAGCTCTTTCGGCTCTTGGCCCGGTGCTTTTTGCTCTACCCGCAGCACGTTATTTTCAAGAACGAGCCGCAGGAACGAATCCCCCTTCTCGTCCACACGAACATAGATCGATTGCCGCCCGACCACGTTGCCGAGCAGGTTGGCCGTTACGGTCATATCAGCGCCGGGATCCTGGCGAAGACGAATACGTCCCTCGCCGGACGGAGGAGAGGTTACGATGATGCGACTGCCGTCGAATTCGGCCGCTCCGCCCTCCACTGCCCATCGGGCAGCCTCTTTATCGTCGCCCGTCACAAACGTCATATCCTGCCCAGAATCCTTGCGCAGCTTCATGCTCAAATGGTTGGTAGACCAGTAGGGCGCAGGCTGGACGCGCGTCAGGTTGTACAAATCTCCCTGCTTGTCGTTCATCGCCGTCCCCTCGCGGCTGAAATTCATCTTGAACGTTTGCCGGATCTGCTCAGTATTCGCCTTGTCGACCAGCTCATTCATCCCTTCGCCAAGGGCGTTCGCATGCATGATCATATAGGCTCCCGGCACGTAACCGAGCTTATTGCTGTACACATCGCGCATCGCCGCATAATCGGCGCCGATCCGTGCTTCCATCTCCGCTCGGTCCTCGATCGGAATCATATTCTCGTCGCGGATAAAGTCCATCAGATAATGGTTGTAATATTCAACGTTCGATTTGTCGGTCAAATCCTTTTCGTCCTTGACGCCCATGTAGCGGCCGTCCTCATCAAAAATATTAATATAGGTCAAGCGGTAACCGTTCGTCCCAAGCTCCCAATAGCCGGTCCGGGTCATCTTCAGCATATCCTTGGGCTGCAGGAATTTTCGTTCGCTGTTGCCCATTTTGTCCGCATACGACAGGAAGGTTGCTTTGAAGTTGTACTTCTCCAAAATCGGCTGCGCGAACAGCGCGGAATCGTTCCGCCCGTCTTCAAACGACAGGAACAGGGCTTTATCCGGCAGCGGCGCGCCCTTCTCGTAATAATCGATCACGTCCTGCTGCGAAATCGTCTCGTAGCCTTGATCATACAGTGCTTTGAGCTGGGCGTCCAGCTGATCCTGCGACACCAGCTTGGACGTCCCGCTCCGTCCGACTCCGAAGTAGGACAAGGCGATGAAGCCTTCGTCCTGACGCCATTTTGACTTGTCCGGCTCCTGGTAGGTTTGAAGGTCGAAGACCGCGTTGATCAAAACGACGGCCGCCACCGCCAGGAGTATGATTTGGCCGATGACCTTTATGACTTTCCTGCGATTTTTCCTCTTAACGTTGAGGGCAGGGTTACGCTTCTTACTCATTTTTGCGCCATCCTCATTTCAACATCGGCAGCTGCCTTACTGCGGCAGTCCGAATTTTTTGCCTTTGCGCCTGCGCGCTTCCTTCTTCAGCTTCGCCTCGACGTCCTGCGGCGTTTCCCGCGTGCCCCAGGTCGATTTCCAGAACGTGAACCAGGCGACCGGCATTTGCCACAACAGCACGAACTCATAGAACAAGCAGAACACGAAGCCAAATACCCACAATCTGCTCTTCCGGAGCAGCAGATGCGCGAGGCTCATGAGCAGAGCCATCATCAGGAGTCCCATCAGGAAGGTCCCCGGGAAAATCCCGTGAACGATCGGAACGTACATCAGGTTATACACGACGACGACCGGCGCAGCTATCGGCACGATCAAGCCGATATAAAAGAACAGGGCCATAAACGGCTCTTTGCGCCAAATGAATCCTCCGGCCCGCAGCGATTCCCGCAGCCAGGAACGCTTCCAGCGCATTTGCTGCTTCAAGAACACCTTCGTCTGGGAAGGCACGATCGTCGAGCAAATCGCCGAATCCTGGTAGGTCGTGCGATGCGTCTTCAAAATAAAGTTCGTCATGCTCCGATCATCCCCGAACGTAGCCGGCCGCCCCAGAAACTTCTGGTTAAGCCACGCGTCCGCATGCTGGAGAATCAGCTCTTTCCGGTAACAAGACAGCGGTCCGGACAAGCAGGTTACGCTGTCAAACCACGACTCTGCAGCCTTCATAATCCGAAAAGCAATATAGTAGCGGACGGTTTGCAGCTTCGTGATCGCATTCGTGTATTTGTTCTCGACATCGGTCCGGCCGGCAACGCCGCCCATCTTCGGATCCTGAAACGGCTGCACGAGGTGGCGAATGGCCGTCGGATCGAGGAAACTGTCCGAATCGACGAACACGACCAAATCATGCTTGGCCATTTCCACGCCCTTCACCAGCGCGACCCGCTTGCCTGCATTTTCAGGCAGAACCGTGTACGTGAGCCGGTCCCGGGTAGAATACCGCTCCGCTTCGCTATGGATGAGCTGGATCATCTCTTCAATTTGCTCCACGGACTGGTCCGTTGACCGGTCATCGACGACAATGACCTCCAGCTTATCGACCGGGTAATCCTGATTCATGCAGCTGAGGATCGTCCGCTTGATCCATTCCGCCTCGTTAAAGCACGGGATAATGATCGACACGCCGGGCGTATATTCCGGATTGATCGGCACATCCCGGTAAAGCGCTCCGAACAGATACCGGGTTAGAAGAAACAGCGCCGCAATCAAGCTGTACAAATACAGGACCATATTATATTTGAAATAGATGATGCTCTCGGCCCGCATGAGCATGATGAAGAGCACGGCTCCGAACAGCAGCGCGCTGGCCGAATATACGGAGTAGCCCCAGCGCTTGCGCCTCATGTATTCCGTCAGGGGCTTATCAAATTCAATGGCCAGCATATGGACCTGGGTGCCGCCGGTCGCGTCTACGAAAGCACGGACAACGGTTGCGTCAATATGAACGCGCGATTCAAACCCTTCAGGCATGGCGCCGGGCGGAATTTTGAATTTCGCCCGAACTTTGTCCCCGACTTTAATGCCTGGATTAGCTGCAGGCAGCTTCAACAGCATGCCCGTGGCCGATATGTCCGAAGAGGTCCCTTGAAGGGCTGCTTTACGCCCTTGTCCGCCAGGAAGAATCCGCACGTCGAACTCAGCGACATAGCGCAGGCTGAGGGTTCGAAGCTGGTTCAAGTAGTCCGGATCGGCTCCGTTGTCTCCATTCTTCATCGCATGCTTGCCTCTTCGGTCGGCGGTTACCCGGATCTGTTCAGGATCCGGCACGTAGGACAGGGTACGGCGGTCGGCTCGGGGTTCCGTCAGAACCTCCTTGATCCTCTTGTCTTTTTTTCTAAACTTCAACATTGAGCTCTCCCATCCATCGTTACAGGCTCCAGTAATGGAAGCCGTTATTCTCGAATAAACTTCTCGGATAAATGCCCTTTACGTCGATCATGATGTTCGCTTGGCCGGAGCCGAACATCTCGGTGTATTCCGTAATTCCAAGCTGTTTGAACTCGCTGTGCGCAACCGCTACGATCGCAACCTGAATGTCCTGCAGCTCCTCCAAAGCGGTCAGTTCAATCCCGTACTCCTTATAGGCCTGCTTGCCGTCGGCGCAAGGGTCCACGACCAGCGGCTGCACGCCGTAATCCTGCAGCTCCCGGATAATATCGATCACCTTGGAGTTGCGGATATCGCGGCAATCCTCTTTAAAGGTAAGCCCCAGCACAGCCACCTTGGCGTGGCTGATGTCCAGCCCTTTCTGGACGGCCAGCTTGATGACCTGCTGCGCGATGTATTTGCCCATGCCGTCGTTAATATGTCTTCCGGCCAGTATGATTTTTGAATGATACCCGCTATCCTCTGCTTTGTAAGTCAGGTAGTACGGATCGATTCCGATACAGTGCCCGCCGACCAGACCGGGCCGGAACGGCAGGAAATTCCACTTTGTCCCGGCTGCCCGCAGTACGGCATTCGTATCGATATCCATCTCGTTGAACAGCATGGACAGCTCGTTCATGAAGGCGATGTTGATATCCCGCTGGGCATTCTCGATCACCTTGGCCGCCTCAGCGACTTTGATGCTCTCGGCCCGGTGCACGCCCGCCTCGATAATGAGCTCATAGAGCCGCGCTACCGTCTCCAGCGCTTCCGGATCGCTGCCCGAGACGATCTTTACGATATTCTCCAGCCGATGCACCCGATCCCCCGGATTGATGCGTTCCGGAGAATACCCGACCTTGAAATCCGTTCCGAAGGCAAGCCCCGACTCCTCTTCCAGGATCGGGATGCACACATCCTCGGTGACCCCAGGGTATACGGTCGATTCATACACAACGATCGATCCCGGTGCAAGCACGCGGCCGATCAAACGGCTCGCATCGCGCACGAATTTCAGATCGGGCACGTTCCCGCTCTTGACCGGCGTCGGGACCGCTACGATGAAACAGCGGGCCTCCTTCAGTTTTTCCGGATCGGATGTAAACTCCGCCGTGCATCCGGCCAGCTCAAGCTCCAGCTCCCCTGTCGCGTCGATGCCGTTTCGGTACTGCATGACCTTCTCCGAATTCAGATCGAAGCCGATAACATCAACCTTCTTGGCAAAGGCCACGGCCAGCGGAAGCCCGACGTATCCGAGCCCCACCACCGCCAATTTATCAACACGGTCCGCGATGTTTTGATAAGTATCCATTTTATTCCATCCCCAATATGCAAATTGTTATTCCTGTTCCTGAATCAGGTCCGCCATCTTTACAAACGTATAGCCTTTCGCCTTGAGACCTTCGAGCACCCTTGGCAGTGCTTCAATCGTATGGATGTCATCAAGCATATGGAGCAGGATGACGCTTCCCGGCTCCGTCTTCGTCATGACTCCGTGAACGATATCGTCCGCGCTGTTGCTCACGTCCCAATCGAGCGTCGTGACATCGTACATGGCGATGACCGGGTATCCGGTTGCCGCCAGCGCCTTGGCGCGAATATCGTCGACGACGCCCGTCGGCGGCCGGAATAGCATGACGGGCTGCTCCTGAATGGCTTCCGTAATGACTTGGTGGGCTTTTACGACATCCTCTTGCAATGCCTCCGGCGTAAGGGTGGTTACAACAGGATGGCTGTAGGAATGGTTGGCTACATCATGTCCGCCCTCCACCATGGCCCGGGCCAGGTTCGGGTTGGACTCGACGCCCTTGGCCCGGAGGAAGAAGGTTGCTTTGACATCATGCTCCTCCAGGATGTCCAGAATCTTGGTCACCGTCTTGTCGCTGCCAAAGTCGTCAAACGTCAGCGCCACCTCTTTGCGGTTCGTGTCAGCTTTGTAGACCAGCTCGTACTTCGAATTTTTATAGTCTGGATTGATCTTGGCCGCGTCGTAACCCGGAATTTGCTCCAGGGGCTTCCGCACGCCGCCGTTGTTCACCAGCTCGTCCAGTGTTACAAGCGAATACCCGATGTCGCCGGCAGCCTCCGCAATATATTTCACGGAACCGACCACTTCCGGATTGATGTCCGTGTTCAGTGAAATAATCCCGCCCCTGGACATATACCTTGCGATATACTCGCCAAGCTCCTGAGCGCTCTGCATGTTGCGGTCCTTCGGGTTAATGTTGTAGCTTACGACAGCCTTCATTCCCAGATGTGCGGCCGCCAGCGGGACATCTTCGGGATAGTCGCCGGACCGGGTCCGAACATACTTCGGCTGAACGCCTGTCTCGCGCTGGATGACATCGTTCGCAAGACGAATTTCCTTATACACCCCGTCATAATCGAGCTTGCTCAAATCGAGCGCATTGAGCGTGTTATTCTCGATCTCATGTCCGCGGGCCAAAATCTCCTTGGCAATGTCAGGCTCCTCCGCGACTCTCATCCCGGGCAGAAAAAAGGTAGCCTTGATGTTGTATGTATCAAGCTCGTTCAGCAGTGCCTGCATCGTCTGCTTGTCCCCCATGCCGTTAAAGGTCAAGGACAGCTCTTTTCGTGCCGTATACACGAAATCGATCTCCCGGCTTTTCTCGCCGGTGAACCGTTCGACTTTGGCTGCAGGCTCGACCGCGCCGGTCTCCTCCTTGGTTGCAGCTGATCCTCCGAAAAGGCTGCAAGCAGACAGCATCGACAGCATGACGACGATCATGATACTGCGTAATGCGGCCTGTGATTTCGTGGTTAATCCATTCATATTTATACTCCTTCTATTCATTGCGGGACCTTAGTCTCCCTTCTAATTTCCTATTTAGAATATAGATTATTTTTTCTGATTCCGACAGCTTTTCTTTCTTGTTTTCATATGATTACTTTCATTTTCAAAGAATCCCGACATGAAATCCCGCTTCAGCTGATCCTTTGCGAGCGATAGATAAACTTTATCGGCCGCATGCCATGGATCAGTATATAGAGACACTCTAAATAAAATCTGAATAAGTCGGAGCATGCAGAAGGCCGCCGCTCGTCAAAGGAAGGACGCAATCGCCCTGTAATCCGTGTCTCCAGCCGCTTTTATCCTTCAAAAAAAATTTTTTCAAATAATTTTGACAGCGGCTCAAATCACCCTGATTTTATCGTGGAGTTTCCATTTTAACGGCATTGGCAGCTTATATATAGAAACAAAAAATTACAGAAGCAAAAAATTGCAGAAACAAAAAACACCTTCGCCCGTCTATGAAGACGTTGAAAGGTGTCTTTGTGAATTTTTTACGCAGTCTTTATGATTACAGCTTCCGGTTTTGATATAAGTGCTGCATGCACCCAAGAATACATGGCCTATTCGTCATGGATCGGAGCAAGGGATGAACGTCCGGACAGGTGCCTCTCTACTGCTCATCCTTAGCCATCGCCATGTTCTTGTGCACCCACGCCTGATAATGATGGACCGCGATGCCGGCAAATGACGGATGCCCGCTCCCGAGCGAGGCCGCCCGTTCGGCTTCGTCCTCCATTTCTCCCCGGCTTTTGGCATAGAAGGTGAGATGCTCTCCTTCATCCGTATGGGCAAGCTCCATTCCGATCCAGACCGATTTGCCGAGCTCATCCGCCTGCTCCAGCTCTTCCTTGGACAGCTCGTACATCTGCTCGCCGCTGTCGCGGTAAGCCATGATTGCGATCGAATCCGTACGCTCGATCATCCATCGGCTGAAGGAGCCATCTGGATTGCCTTCCGGCCCCGGCACGGAATCCAGCCAGAAAGGAACCGCCGCGCTAAGGGGAAGGGCGATGCGCTCGGCCTCCTGTACCCAGGCTTCCATGTTCGCGCTCCACTCCTTCACCACCTGCGCCTGCTCGCGATCCCATCGCTTCAGCACGTAAGGCTCCACATCCAGCTGCACACCCTGAAACCGCTCCTCAGGCGAGGCTACCTGATTGTAAGCCTCAAGCCAGGACAACAGCTTAAGCCCTTCCTCGCGGCCGTTCTCATAAGCCCATTCCGGGTGGCCGTCCAGCGCGTGGACCTGGATGCCCTCACGCGATGCCGCCGATATAAAGCGGCGATACTCCTCCTCCTGCACGTCCTGCTGGATCTGCAGAAAGATCGTCGTAATTCCGTGATTCACGCTAAACGTGACAATTTCCTCCGGCTCGCTCCGAATCAGACTTGCATCCCACAGCCAGGTCGCTTTGTTCTGATTCACCTTCTCGGAATGGGGAAGAAAGAGGATCAGCAGCAAAAGACCGATGAGGACCGCAAGGATGCCGTACTTTGCTTTTGCGTGGTTCAACCTCATTCCTCTCCTTTCGATGTCCTTAGATCAGAACCGCTTCGTCCGGCTCGGTCACATGCTGCACGGAATGGCCGATCTTGTAGATATGCGGGCGCGCGTAGTCCTTAAACGCATTTCGCGTATCCAGAATCGGAACACCAAGGGATGCGATGGTGCCGTAGTCCAGCTTGCTGTGGTTCGTGATCAGCACGATGCAATCGTAGCTGCGGAATTTGGCCAGATCGTATTCCACGCTGCGGATGGTCTCCCCGTTCTTGTCGACAAAGCTGACGGCGTACGGATCGTAGTACTCCACCTTGGCTCCGTTTTCCTTGAACAGCTCATATACTTCAAGCCCCGGAGACTCCCGGAGGTCGCTGATGTCCGGTTTGTAGGCCATGCCCAGCAGCAAAATGTTGGAGCGCTTGACCGATTTCGCATATTCGTTCAGTATCGTTGCCGTCTTGTTGATGACGTAGTACGGCATATTGTCGTTGGTCGATTGGGCCAGCTCGATGAATTTGCTGTAGAAGCGGAAGCCCTTCGCCTTCCAGGACAGATACATCGGATCAAGCGGAATGCAGTGTCCGCCGATGCCCGGCCCCGGATAGAACGGCATGAACCCGAACGGCTTCGTAGCGGCGGCATTGATGACTTCCCAGACATCGATCCCCATCCGGTCGCACATCATCGCCATCTCGTTCACGAAGGCAATGTTCACGCTGCGGAACGTGTTCTCCAGCAGCTTCGACATTTCGGCTACTTTCGGATTGCTGACCGGCACCACCGTCTCGACATACTGACGGTAAAGCGCAACGCCCAGCTTAAGGCAAGCTTCGGTCGTGCCGCCGATTACCTTCGGCGTATTCCGCGTATTGAACTTGCTGTTGGAGGGATCCACCCGCTCCGGCGAGAAGCACAGGTAGAAGTCCTTGCCGACCTTGAACCCGAGCTTCTCGATCTCATGCTGGATCAGTTCCTCCGTCGTTCCCGGATAGGTCGTGCTCTCCAGCGTAATGAGCAGATTAGGCTTCATGAATCGCTTGATTTGATCGACCACCATCGTAATGTAAGACGTATCCGGGTCCTGGTTTTCGCTGAGCGGAGTCGGTACGCAGATGCTGACTGCGTCGATCACCGCAATCATGCTGTAGTCCGTCGTCGGCTTGAAGCGTCCGGTCTCCATGCATGCGGCCAGCTCCTCGGACGAAATGTCGGTAATATACGAATCGCCGCGATAAATCCGTTCAATCTTGTTCGGATCAAGATCGATCCCGACAACCGTAAAGCCCTGCTTGACCATTTCTACAGCCAGCGGCAATCCTACATAGCCCAGTCCCACAACACCTAATACCGCCTTTTTATTCTCAATGGCGTTCAATAAAGTTTCGTATTCTTCGTTCACAAGCATTCAACCTCCATCGGATGTATAGTCTGTTCGGTCTGCCTGAGCCCT
This sequence comes from Paenibacillus ihbetae, assembly GCF_002741055.1. Classification (NCBI taxonomy): domain Bacteria; kingdom Bacillati; phylum Bacillota; class Bacilli; order Caryophanales; family Paenibacillaceae; genus Paenibacillus; species Paenibacillus ihbetae. The sequence goes on from NZ_CP016809.1 coordinate 1,065,731, forward strand.
TCTTTTAAAAGGATCTCAACATTGTGCAGCAGGTCTCTCTTTTTCGGGAGGCACCGGGATGATACGGTTTGGATCCTTGAAAAAGCTCAGTTTTCCCGCTCCCATGAACATGTTTCCTGTGCGAGTAAAGTCGTTTAAGTCCACCCGCCCCCCGCTTTAGTGAAGGCAGCGCCGGATGCGGGCATCCAGCTCCACCGGCGAGAAGGGCTTCGTCACATAATCATCCACTCCGCTCTGGAAGCATTGACTAATCGTTTGTTCCACGCGCTTCTCCGTCAGCACGACAATTTTGGGTGGATGTTTCATATCCAGCTGCTGGATATGATGGATGAACGGAAGGCCGTCAATCCCATACAGGTTCAGCTCGGTCAGCACCAGATCCGGCTCCCATTTCGGAATGAGCTCCAGTGCTTCCAGACCGTCCACGGCCTCCAGCGTTTCATAACCCTGCATCGTAAGCCGAATTTGCAGAAACTCCCTGACCGCTTTGTCCTGATCAACGATCAGGATACGGCTTTGAGCGCTGCCTGTATCCTCTTCCGTGAATATATGAATGTCGGAGGATGTGCTGAGACGCGCCGTCTCGGCCATCTGCTTCATCGTTTGCATGGACGGCGCCTCCTGTACGGCCGCCAGCGTAATCCGCGGATCCGCCTGCTGAAGCCGGCTTTGCAATTGCTGTTTCAGCAGAAGCGCCTGGTAGTGGGCCGCATCCAGCGTGAATCCCGGCATGACGACGGCGAGCACGCCCGTGCTCTCGTCCCGCAGCACCTCCGTCTCCACGCCCGGCAGCTGATCCACGAACTGCTGAACGCAGGACTCCGTTCCGGGCTGGTCTTCGCAGTACAGAAACAGCAAGGCTGCGCCGCTTTGGTGTTCTCTCACTTTCTCCTCCAGGCGGCCGTAAAAATCAACCGCCTGTCCACGTTGCAATGTTACGGATTGAGACATAACTGCTAGTCCCACCTCTCTTTATTGTTTTTGGTACGGCAATCATGCTGTGAACTTTGGGCCAGATGTCATGCCGCTTCCTTCTTATCTTTCCAGCTCTGCCGCGTCATGGTCCCCCATGAATTGTTGTTTTGCAGGTATTGGATGTGGCCCTGTACTCTCCACAGCACGCCCAGTTGATGGTAGCCGACGAATTTCAGCGCCGAGAACAGAAGCATTTTCACCAGGTCGGACAGCTTCGTGTAGCGGCGGAAGGCGATCTCCTCGAGAAGGAGTGCGCCGATGCTGAGCAGATAACCGCTCAGGAAATTCACCAATCCGAATACCAGCAGAACCTGCCAATTGGTCATATCCGTCATGACATATCCAAGCAGAGCCAGAAGGCCCGTAATTCTGAAGTAAGGGTTTAACGCTTCAAAAATAACGTTGTAGGGCATCGTCAGGAGCCCCATGACTTTGTACTTCGGATTGAAAACCATATCCCGGTTCTCAATCATATTCTTCAGGTTACCGCGTCCCCAGCGCTTGCGCTGGTTGGACAGGATGTTGTACGTGTCCGGCGCCTGCGTCCAGCACACCGCTTCGGGACAAAACGCGACGCGGTAGCGGATTTTATTTTCAAGCATATAGCGGTGCAGCTTGATGATAATGTTCATATCCTCGCCCGGATAGCCGCCCCGGTAGCCACCAACGGCGATCACGTAGTCCTTACGGAACATGCCGAAGGCGCCGGAGACGATAATCAGGCCGTTGATCTGGCTCCAGCCGATCCGTCCGCCCAGAAAGGCTTTCATATATTCGATCGATTGGAACATCGGCCACATTTTACGCGGCAGGGATACGTTCTTGACCGCTCCGTTCTCGATCACGCAGCCGTTCGCGATCCGAACATCGCCGCCGATGGCCACGGTCTCCTCCGGATTCTCCATGTACATCCGAGCCATACGGATCAATGCATCCTTCTCCAGCAGGGAATCCGCATCGATCGAGGAAATAAGCGGATAACGCGAAAGATTGATGCCCGCATTCAAGGAGTCGGCCTTGCCGCCGTTCTCCTTGTCGATGACGTACAGATGCGGATATTGCGGGTTGTAATAGATCCCGCGTACTTGTTTGGTCTCGAGTCTTCCGCGAACTTCCGGATTAGGCAGCAGCGTCAGCTCGTATTCCTCAATCAGCACATCGAGCGTCCGGTCCGACGAACCGTCGTTGATCACGATTACCTCATAGGTCGGATAATTGAGCGTCATGAGGCAGCGGACGTTCTCCGTGATGGTCAACTCCTCGTTATATGCAGGAACCAACAGCGAGACCGACGGGACGAGCTCCGATCCGGAGAGCGTATTATATTTGGAATAGGACGCCCGTCTGTAAATATTCCAGATGTTTCTGAAAGAAAGCATAATAATTACAAAATAAAGCGCGCTGACGGCCATGACGTAATAAATCGCCACCGTGCCGTAAGTGAGCAGGATATCCCTAAGCAGTGTAATCCCCTCCTACTCCTGCAACTGTTCCGATCCGTTTACTTGGTTGAACGCCGAAGTAACGGTCATAAACAAGCTTTTTCTTATTGAAGGCCACCATTTGCTCGACCTCTTCATGGTCGCCTTCCTTCGCCATGATCCGTTCAATCCGGTACAGCGCCGTCTCTCTCGCAGGACCTGTGCCCGTCAAAGCCGCTTGACACAGCGTTTCGAAACCCTGCTCGCCCAGCATCGCCAAGCTTTCCGCACTATGATTGCGCACATGCCAGTTCTCGTCCTTCAGCGCTTCGGCAAGCAGCGGAATACTGCCGGCCGCATGGAGCCTCCCGAGCGCTTTGGCTGCCGCTGCCCGTACCTCCCAGGCATGATCGTGCATGAGCGCAGCAATCGTATCGTCTTTAAGCGCCGGATTCGAGCCCAGATACAGCTTAACCGCCTCAGCCCGCACATCCTTCTCCTCGGAGCCGACCAGCCGGTTCAAAGTAGGAACGGCCGCCGGAACAGCCTGTCCCCACATCGCAACGAGCGCCACCTTGACGAGTCCCGGGTCCTGATCATCCAGCAGCTTGCGCATCAAGCTCGGGGCATCCAGCCGCGTCTCAAGCAAAATGTCGGCAGCCATATGATGAATGGCCTTGCCGTACGACAGCAAACGCGACAGCATTTCGCGGATTTGCCGCTGTTCATTCGCGCTCTTGGCGATCGCTCTGGCCAGGATGATGGTCACCGGCCCGTAACGGGTCCGGTTCATCAGCTGCTGAAGCTGCGGTACCGCTTCTTCGGCACGCATGCCCCCGAGCCGGTACGCCGCTTCAATGCGCCGCCCCTTGCGCGGGCTGGACAACGCCCGCAGATCCTCTTCCACGAAGCCCGCTTCCCTGCACAGGTGAAGGAGCTTCTCCCTCGCTTCTCCCTTGAACTGCTCGATCCATTCGATAAATTTCGCCTGGATGACCCTGCGCTCGGCACGGGTCAGCTTCCCTGGCGGCAGCTCAAGCTTGATATCATCATGCAGATGGGCCTGAACATAAACAAAGTAATCGTGATGCTTGGCAGCATAGTGCTCCATTTCCCGCTGCTCGGCATTATGCTTGATTTTCATGCAGAACAGCATTATGATCCCGGCAGCAATCAGGCCAAGGCAAACATAGATAAATCCGTAGGCCAAGGCTAAATTTGAAAACATATTCGAGTGCCTCCTCTTTGTATTTAGCATCTGGCCGCCCTCCCGGACTTAAGGCAGACGCGTGAATATCTCCTGCATATCGTAATAGCTTTGCTTCAAGCGTTCACTGTACACGGGCGTTTCCCACAGCTCCCAGGTGTATGGCCGAATCCCCTCAAGATCGATCTCCATTGTCTTCGCCGCGGATTCGGCCGACCCGTCGAGCTCCGACCGCTTCGCGATCCACGGAGCAAGCCTGATTCCTTCGGTTGTGACGGTCGTGAACTCCCGTTTATTTTTGAGCGGGCTGTAATCGACCACCTGAAGAGAGCTAGGGTCTCCGAAGCCCAGCAGCATCCAAGGAATGCGCATCTCCACGAATCGGCCCTTGGACTGCCATGCGGTGAGAGAGTTGAAATCCGGAGATTCCGGATCAGTGCTGCCCCGCTTGAGCATGCCTACCGTCTCATCGATAAACGGGTGCGCAAACCGCGTGTCCGGCGGATTCATCATCAGGCTGATCGCGAGCTTCCAGGCATGGAACGTGCCGCCAGGGACGAGCGGATCATCCTTGCTCCCGGCTTTCGGTTTCTCCGGCAGCATCCAATAACCGTCCGGGCCGTACAAACGGCTGTGGAAATCATAGGACGGCGCGATGCTTACCTGGGACTCTTCATCCTGGCCGAGCTGGATCAGCGTCTCCAGTTCGCCCCCGGCAAGTGTTCTGCCGGCAAGCTCCTTCTTCGGAATATCCCCGCCGGGAATCGTATCGACTCCGATGAACAGCTTGGATTCTTCCGGATCGAAGGCTTCCTCAAGCTCCATCCCGATATACAGGTATGCTTCATCGTGCGCAAGCTTCATTCCCTTAACGCCCGGGGCCGTTCCTTCCCACTGCTTGACCTCTCCCTCAGGAAGGTTGTCCCAATCGGCCAAATCGCCGTCAATGGAAATCTGCCCCGCTTTGCCCGGTTCCATGGCGAGCACCCCGAACATCTTCTCGTTGGTCAGGACATTCAACCAGAAGGCCCGTCGGTCTGCCGGTATTTCAAAAGGCATCGTATTCCATGTTTTCTTAAACCATTCGTCCTGCCACATGAACAATATCGCCCCGGAGTAGCCTTCATCGAATATCTCCTGGGTCAGTGAAGCGTTAATATTGCCCTGCTCGGCTTCATCATGCCCCCCTTGATCCCGACCCCCGGGTCCGTGGTGCGACACGCCGATCGATGATGGAACGCCGTATTCGGTAACCATGATCGGCATATCGTCATACTCCGCTTTCAGCTTGCGGAGGTAGGCCTTATAGGTGTTATATCCGCCATTCCCGTCCGGAATCGTCCGCAAGGTTTTGTCGGTACGGAAGAAATCCGGATAGTAAGGATACACGTGATAGGCCGCAAAGTATCCGGCATCCCAGTTAACCGGTTCAATATGCCGGGCATCGACGGACACCAGATCCTCCTCAAACAGAGGCTCGCCCGGATGCTCCAGGACATCGGTCGTGACCCAATTCGTAAAGGTCATCGGATGCTGCCAGCCGTACTTTTGCTCTTGCTGTGCCGTGTAATCCAGTAATGAGGCCAGCCAATTCTCGAACGGGCTCGCGTCCTTCGTGCCGGAGAAGAATGTCCCGTCGTATCTTGGCGCATCCTTATGTACCCTGTTCGTGTTGTCGACCATGGACGGATCCCATTCGGTTCCCAAATGCCAGGCCATCAAATATTTGCCCGCATTCGTCTTATACTCGCCGCTAGATTGTCCATGCTTCGGCTCTACGGTGATATCCCCGTATACAGCCGCTACCGCTTTGGAAATCTCGGCTTTAAACATCTGCACAATCTCTTCGTCGTATGCGTCCCGACGCTCGATCAGCTGCTCTTCCGGAGACCATATCCCCTGCATGAAGTACAGAGGATCCTCCCCCTTGTTCCGGTTGTACTTTACCAGAGCCGAGTAGAAGACCGGGTTGTGCACGGTGTAGACCCTGATGATGTTCGCTCCCATTTCATCAATCTGTTTGAACCAACGCAAGTAGTCCTCTTCGGTTGCCGGCAGCGCGCCCGGAAAATGCCCCGGAACAGTCGCGCCGAGATTGACGCCCTTGGCGAATACCTCACGCCAGCTCTCATCTTCCCCGTACACAAGGAAAGAAGTGCCTTCCGTTTTGAATTTCATCTTCACACCGTCCGCTCCCGCATACGTCGTTATGACCGGACGGAAGTTTCCGAGTATTACAGCGGCACCGCTTAGAAGCACTATAGTGCACAGTGCTGCGATCACCCACCATTTTCGTCTGCTCATCGTCTTCCTCGTTCACCTGCCCTTTCAATCCCTAATGATTGTGTACCGGCTTGTTTCGTGAAGACGGAGCTGCTGCTACTCGTCATTCTACGGCCGATACACGCCCGATACCATATTTCTTCTTTACTAACTTTTCCGATTGGAATAGTAGTCATAAAGAAGCAAACCTTTAATCATTCGCGGATCTCCCCCAAAGCATGCTTCGCTCTAATCTCAGCCGTGCTGTTTGACAAGGTTGCATCCGAATGTTAGCTCGCTGCGTGTCTGAAAATTGGACGCTGTTTAACCCGAAGAATCCCTATACAGCAGTACACGAGATGAGTTCAGCGTGATCACGATGGTTTTCTGAAAATTTTCGTGAATCGTTAATATAAACGCAGAAAAATTGCTAAAGTTCCGGTCATTTTTACATCATTATCCATAGTTATTACAAAATTGATACCTTAGTCTTATAAAAAAACGGCTGAGATCCGCATTCCATCAAGGTTTGTAAATATTATCCATATCTACAAAATAAGAATAGAGTCCCGTACCGGGTTTGGGTTATATTCTATAGTTTTACAACTCAGGTGCAAGTGGTAATCGTATCCTATTTTTCCGGGATGCTGTTTCGAAGTCCTTTTTTTATGGTATATCTATTAGTTACAAATCCTTAATAATTGCCGGCGCAACAAAGAGAGGATCAATTCCCGGCCGTGCATTTCCATGGAACTGATCCTCCAATATGAAGATATTTATTACCTATGCATCCATTAATTTAACAAAGCAAAATAAGGGTTTACCACCAGAAAGTCGGATATCTCCGTTCCTTTACCGCATTATTGACCAGCAGGGCAACCAGCACAATGATGACGGATCCGGCCAGCACCGGAGTCAGCAAAAATGACCAGCCGCTTCCGGCCATCATGACGACCAGCGGGTCGGCGCCTGCCGGAGGATGGGTCGTACGAGTCAGTGCCATGAGACTGATTGCTGCGCCCACGCCAATTGCCATCGCAATTACCCCGTCTCCTAAAAGTTCATGGACCGTAAGTCCTGCCAATGTGGACACCAGATGGCCGCCAACGATGTTTCTTGGCTGTGACAGCGGCGCATCCCATACGGCAAAAGCAAGGACGCAGCTTGCCCCGAACGGCGCCATAATCCATACGCTGTCCCCAACCGAAGTCAAGAGAGCCAAGAGTCCAATGGAAATTACGCCACCGATAAAGCCGACGATGATATTGAGCGGCCGAACGGTTAAGGGGCTTCTTGTCCCCCCCTTCATCTTCTGCAGGTACAGCTTCGTCTGTTGTTTCATCTGCTCACTCCTCATATTACTATTTAACTAGTTATTTGGTTATGATTAACTTACAGCTTCCCACCGTTTCTGTCAACGCTTTTGTTGCCAAATCGTGTGCACTTGGGTACATTTAAATTACTAATTGACTAGGGAAGGAGTTTAAATCGGATGAACCAGATGCCAGTCCTCCGAATTGATCCGCATGTTACCTTTACCGTAAGCACTCAGGTCAAGGAACAGTTGAAATGGCTAATCGGCATCGGAATGATGAAGCCAGGCGATATGCTGCCTTCTGCAGGAGCGCTTGCCGATCTTCTCGGGGTGAACCGCAATACCGTGAATCTGGTCTATAACCAGCTCAAGGACGAAGGCCTCGTGTCCATGCATAAAGGCAGAGGTACGACGGTCCTCGATAATGCTCAGGTGGAGGAGCTCCGTACGAGCCGAACGTTGATGCACACGCTGGCCGAACGCACAATTGAGGAGGCACGGGCGCTCAACCTTCCGGTGGCTGAATTTTTTGCCGCCTCGCTGGCCTACACGATGCTCCGGGAGCCCGTGTTGAGCGATGGTCTGCGCATACTGCTGGTGGAATGCCGGGAGCATGACCACCCTTTTTACAGGAAAGCTATCGAGGATATTACAAAGGCTTCCGTGAAGACCGTATTTCTGGAGGATCTTCGCAGCAGCGAAGCCGCCATAAGCGAGGCGCTGGAGTACTCTTCCGTCATGGTCACAACGCTGAATCACGATGCCGAAGTGAAGCAGCTGTTCGCCAAATATGATAAAAAAACATTCGTGATCGGGGCGTCAGCAGAAGCATCGCTGCTGCTAGAGATCGCCCTTCTTGCTCCAGGCAGCGATATCAGCTTTGTCTGTTTAGGGAAGGCGGGGGCCCAGTGGATGGCCCGGAGAGTCCAAGAGGCTGGTATTGATGGCATCATCGCCCGCACAGCAAGCCTCGATAACCGGGAGGATCTGCTCCGCCAGCTCAACACATCCGAACGGATCTACGCCTCCGATGCCGCCTATGATGAAGTAGAGGCTCTCTCTCCTGGAAAGGTTAAGCGATTTCCCATGAAGCTGGAGAGAAGCAGTGAGCGTCTGCTCATGGATCTAGCAGGCCAATGACGTCCTATTCATCCCGCCAATGGACCTAAAAAAGCCCCCGCCCGCAAGATTGCCATCTTGAGAGCGAGGGCTTGAGATCCTCTAACCTCTATCCACTATCCTATTCTTTTAGCCTTTATCCTTTATCTACGATTCTCCGATACGTCGCCTCATCCGAAACAATATAGAGCCGTGCATCCCCAGGAATCGGCTGTCCCAGCTTGCGGTTGATTCCCAGATCGCTCCGGTCGGCGATCAGCGTTGCGCCCTGACGAAGCAAATCCTGGAATGCATCGCCGTAGGTCTTCCAGACGCTGCTTACCGGAATCTCGTAAATGTCATCGCCAAACGAACGGCTCAGCAGCTGCATCAACACATCCGAGTTGCCTTCCTGCAGCGCGGCCCGGACCGCTAACCGGGAAATGGCATCATGCGCCAGCACGAACTCGTTCACATTAATGTGGCGGAAGTTCTGAACATTCTGCTCCTGCACGATCTCAACCGTCGTATGCACTTTAGGCGCAATCCGTTCGATGCTCGAGGCGATGAGAAGCGACTTCCCATCGATCAGCGAAGCCTCGTCAATCCGCGAATCGGCGAAGATGATCGCCGCTTTTGCCTCATGAATATTGGCTCTTGATAGCGTATCATCAGATGCCGGGTCACCGCTAACAAAATGCACCTGCTCGAGATGCTCGACCGGATGACGACCGGATTCGTCGATAACGACGATGCCCGGTGCGGAATCATAGGACAATATTTCATCGATGGCGGACTGCGCCTTTTTGCTCCAATTAATAATGATGACATGATCTTTGCCGCGATAATTCAATCTCCCCGCTCCTCTCTGTCGCTGGACGCTGCCGAAAGCTTCTACGATCTTCCCGATCACCAGGCTGAGGAGCCCGATTCCGAAAATATACAAAAATATCGTCAGCACTTTGCCCGGTACCGTGACGGCATAGTAATCGCCATAGCCTACCGTTGCCATCGTGGTCAGCACCCAGTACAGCGCATTGAACCACGTCTTATAGGTATCAGGCTCCAGCAAATAGGCAGCGGTTGCGCTCAATGCGACAAACAGCACCACGATGCAGGTGATGGTCGTTTTGCGCAGACGCATCATTTTTAAGGACCATTTCAGAAAAAAATGCACCCACTACTGCTCCTCTCCCGCATAAGCTGTACGAACCATCAGATGATCAGGCTGCTTACAGCAAAAGCCGTGCCGATAAACACCATCGCCAGCAAAATGCCGATGGCCATATTCCCCTTCTGGAGATGCTCGGAAATATTCAGGCCCGGCGTTACAAGCTCAAACACCCAATAGACGACGATCAGGCACACATACCCGACGGCAAACCACAGCATCATGTGCCAGATCGATGAATTTGTATAGGCAGAGACGCCTAAGATAATCGCCGTTCCCATAAACTTGCCGCCGAAGGCCAGCCCCACGGCCGCGTTTCCCTTCTTCAGCTCTGCCATGTCGTTAAACCGGGTCATCCAGCTGAATACTACCATCCCCAGCAATTGAAGCAAAATCATGCATACCACGCTAACCGCGATATTGATAACAACCGTCACTCCGCCCACCCCCGAAATTTTGCATAGGCCAAGTCGTAATCGGCGAAGTCATGCACTTCCTCCAATACAACGTCAACCGTCTTCTCTTTTTCCATTGCCGCATAACGCTTCTCGTCGATCGGCTGCTTGATCCGGTTCCCCGTCGGCAGCTCGATTACGGCGAAGCGTCTCGTTTCGTTTTTATGCGTGGTTGCGTACACGCCTACCAGTTCCACATCCGTTTTGACGATGACTTTGAGGTTGGTTAAATCCTCTTGCGCCGATTTCTCATCCTTGTAGGATTTGATCGTCTGCCAGGAGGATAAGCGGATATTATTCCGCTGGTTCTCGTCGGTCGTCAGCTCGGCGTCCATGAACTGCAGTGTCCAGATCTTGTCTCCGGTCGCATAGTTGCCGTCGTTGGGCAGCAGCTCATTATCCGGCAGCACGGTCATATCCCCGCCGATCAGATCGCCCACAGTGCCTTCAACGATCCGGTAATCCCAGGGAACTCTTGCCGTTGAAATGGATTCCTCCCCTGAGCTTCCGGTATGAAACACCGTCTGGCTGCTGGAGCACGCGCCCAGCACGAACAGCAGCATCAGGCTGGCCGCCACCCATCCGTACGCGGCAAGCGAGGATCTGCGTTTCCTCCGAGGCGCTGCTTGGCGCTCCCTTCCTTCATTCCAATCCATTTACTTCACTCCTATTGCGATAAAGTGGCTCGTATTTCCCGTAATCAGACCGCCCGCCCGTCCCAGCAGCCCGCAGGGCGTGCCGTTCAGGATGAACAAGCCTGTCAATAGATGAAACTCGCCCTCCGCTGTGCGGATCCGGGCCAGCTCGGCTCGCTGCTGATAGACCGTCGGGAACATTACGCTGGTGTCGAAGCCGTCCTGGTCCTCCACTTCAAGCTGCCCCGCGTTGTCGTACAGCTTTACCGAACCGCCTTCCCTGCCAAACATCGACTTGGAGACGAAATTGCCGGAGAATACCGGCTTGTTATAGGTCGGGAGCATGTATTTCTCAATGACCTCCCGTTCTTCCGGACCGAACAGCAGTCCCAGCTCGAACATGCCCCAGATTGCGGCGAGCAGGCCTTTGGATTGCATCAGAATGCTGTGCGGCGGATTAAACATCGCAAGGTTGCCGGTCTCAATCGCATAGGCGAGCGCATCGCCGCCTTCGTCAACGGACATCCATTCCTTGGGATATAGGGCAAACATCCTGCGGATTTCGCGATTTTCGCCGTCCTTCAGAACGCCTTCGTCCACCCATAAATCCAGGCAGTCCACCAATCGGACATCCAATCCGCTGTGCCGGACCAAAGCCTCGATCGTACCGGAATCCTCCAGATGCTCGCCATAGCCGATGCAAGCCGCCGTATCCGGCCGCTCGATTCCCCAAGCCTCTGCAACCAGTCCGGCCATCCGGTCATTCACGGATCGGATGCCTGCCTGACGGCACAGCCATGGGGTTGCGATGGAGGCCTCCACATATCCCGTCGGCGTGTCGGCATTCAGCTCGAGCAGCTTGATCGCACCGTCATGCGCAACGGCAAAATCGAAGCGGGCATAGCGGCTGATCAGCCCTTCCTCCGGGATGGGGCATCGATCGAGCATTTCCCATAGAATTTCGGGGATGCCGATCAGATGGTAAATATGATGATTGCCGTGAATATAGCGAACGGTCTTGTCCACGATCCGCCACAGCATGGAAGCTGCAGCCTCGAGCTCGGCGTAAACGTCTTCATTCATTATCACGATCTGGTCGATCCAATACGGCTCCTCTTCCAGATCGGCCCATGTGAATCCAAGCTCCGCGAGCTGCTTCACGCGCTCGCTCCGGTTATGGGCCGGCTGTCCCGCGACTTCAAACACGCTCGAATCGGTCATCCGCCGAATCCGCCCGATCTTGAGCTCGATTTCGAGCTGGACGATGAGCTGAAGCCGCTGGACTTGCCCCCGATTCCACCGGATTTGGAAGAGGTGGAGCGCCGAACGATCGTCCCGGTAGACGATGTCGAGGTCTTAGGACGCACGTTGGAGTTGACTACCGGCTTGTTCTGAAAGGCTCCGCTTGTGTACGTGCGCGGCTTGTAAGGCTTGCCGGTATTCGCATAATAGCCGCGGTGATTATCGTACCAGCCTCTCGATGAGTAATAGGACCCGTTGTTAAACAGCATATGATAGAGCAGCAGATCGTCCCAGCCGAAGCCGGCATTGTATCCGCTGTAGTTGTTGATAACCGTCGTGCCGCCGGAGCCCGACCCGGCCTCTGCCTCTTGGAAATCCTCTTCTTTAGGGAACGGGATGTTCCAGTCGGTATGCTTATCGAAGTATTTCTTCACTTCCTCCGTCGACCATGAGACCAGCTTCGGCTCGTCGGCCGATGTAACGGCTTCCGAGGCCAGCTCGTTCGGGGTGCCGGCGGCAGCGGCCCCGGATACCAGAAAAGCATTGGCGAGCAGCGCGATGCCGAGCGAGCTCGACAGGACGCGGATCGGCTTGCCTTCCGGCGTCAGCCATTTGGATGCCGGCGATTCCTGTTTGTCTTTTTCATTACTCAACATGATTTCTCCTTTCGGACAAGTGTCACACATTCCGCATCGGAACGAGCAGCAGCTCCAATTTCCCGGAATCTACATTCAGCCTGCCTTCAATCGTCTCATACTCCTGGCCGCCCGCTACGATATAATTCACGTGCTCGAGCGCCGTTACCATGTTCATCGTCCATGTCCGCTCTTCAATCTGCCGGAGCTCTCCGTCAGGCTTCTTCTCGAACAAAATGACATTCATGCCGTTATCCAACATAATCTCCCTCCTTCAAAGCTTGGTGAATATTGATACGTGACATATTTCCGATCGTTTCATGATTCGTCATTCGAATCTATGATCAATCGCCGTTTTCCTAAGAAACACACAAACCATATAATAACACCCTTACTGATTTTTGACACCCGTGAAATTGGATCAGAATTCGTAAAAATTTCCCGGCTTCATGCACGAAAGCGGCCGTTCCCGCCGCCTCAGCGCCTACTTCCACAAAAAAACGCGGCGACCCTTATAGGATCGCCTGCGCTTCTTTACGGTCGGAACGCATATTTTATGGAATCAGCTTGCGAATTTCATCCAGGTTGTCAGCAAAGCCGACAAACACTTGGTCATTGATCACGATCGTCGGAACGATCGATTTTCCGGTCAGCTCCCTTACTTCCTCGGCATATGCCGGGTTTTCCTCACAGTTGTATTCCGTATATGGAACGTTCCGTTCCTTCAAATAACGTTTGGCAAAATGGCAGTCGCTGCACGTTGGGATCGTATATATTTTCACCGCTTCGGACATATCGATCACTCCTTGATTTATTGAATTTCTACCACAAACGCAGTGGTGATGACCTTGTTCTTATGCTGAAATTGTCCCCAGATTTTGTAAATGCCGCTCTTCGGAAAGGATGTGGCGAACTCCGCTCTCGGTCCGGTTCCGCCTTCATCCACCGGATGCACGTGAAGGTATTGCTCCGCATCGGCCGACAAAATAACGACATGGCCGACAGCGCCCAGATAAGGCTCCAGATTATCGATCCCTTGCTTGGTGGCCGCATCCTGAAATTCGAAAGTGAGCACAGCCTCCTCATTCGACAACGTATTGCTGAGCGATAGCTCGACTCGCTTGCCGTCCACCTGCTGCACGAGGTTTGTATCCGGCTTGACCGGTGTCTGCGGATGTTCTTCTCCCGGGATCGTTACCCACTCACTGAGGGTTGCTCCGAAAGCTCCCTTGGGGACGAAATCCGCGAACAGCTTATACTTCCCGCCTGCAGGAAATATTGTGTTCACGGTAAAGCTGCCATTCTCGAGATAATCAGGATGAATATGCTCAAAGTACGACAGATCGTCATTGACGATGATCAGATGCATCAGCTTCTCATGGTTAACATCAAATTGCTGCACCGGCTGACCCCGGTCGGTAATGTGAATGGTCAGGTCCGCCTCGCTGCCAGCCTTCACCGCCCCGTCGAATTGGAAAACCGCCTTGTACTCATTCGACGATGTTCCATGCCCGGTCCCATGCTCTGCATGAGCTCCATGTGTTCCATGTTCTGCATGTGCCCCATGTGCTGCATGAGCCCCATGCTCGCCTTGCCCCTCAGCCTGCCCTTCACCGCCGGCCTTATCCTGCGGGGATCGCTGGTTTCCGGAATTGGAGTCTCCCCCCGGATTCGGATCATCACATCCCGTGAAGAAACCGAAAGCAAGCAGGGTCGTTAATGTCAGCAGGGCCATTTTCTTACTCATCCGCGATCACTCCAATCTTGTAGTTGTATACTTTCATGCATGTATCTTTTCTTGTTATTAGTATACCCCCCTATCCTATATTTAATCAAGGTTGGAGTTCACTTGGGGGCAAGCCAATAAAAAAACGACGCAAAATAACACCATGCAGTCTGCATGGTGCTATTCCAACTATTACTTGGTATTCCCGTTCAAATATCCATTTATTCCCGATTGGCGCGCTGCCTTAATCCGGCTATCGCATAAATTTTGTCCATGTCCAGATGACTTCTTACGATGTCGGCCACCCGGTTAAATTCCTGCAGCTTGCGGCTGCGCGCATTGAAGGTTTCCCCGATCGGGGCCAGCCCTTTCTTCTCGCGGATGCCGTTCAGCCATGCCCTGCGCAGCTCGTCATTGTCAAACAGGCCGTGTAAATAACTGCCCCATACCGAACCGTCCGTCGTGCCCAGTCCCTCCGAGTGCCCTTCCTCCGGATAAGTCCCATCGGGTCCGGATCCCATGATGAACAGCGGAGCATACGCTCCGTCCTCGATCGACCCGTTCGACTCGCTGATCCCCATATGGATCTCATACGCTTCTAAGGGCATATCGGCGGCGGGAGCCGAAGTCCCCAGCGCTAAAGGATGCCCCTGCGCCAGCTTCCCCCGGACCCGAACGGTTCTCTTCTCCTTCCGGAAGATCGTCGTCAGCGGCAGCAGCCCGAGCCCCTCCGCTTCACGTGCGCTTCCTTCCACCGCATCCGGGTCGGACAGACGCTTGCCCAGCATCTGATAGCCGCCGCAAATGCCGACAATCTGCACGTTTCTCCCAGGCGCCAAGTCCAGAATGCACCGCGCCAAGCCTTGCTCTCTCAAAAACTCCAGATCGCCGATCGTATCCTTTGAGCCCGGCAGGAGGATGACATCCGGCTCACCCAAATCCTCCGCCATGCTCACAAAGCGGACTTGCACGTCCGGTTCACCGGCCAATGCATCCACATCGGTAAAGTTCGAGATCCGCGGATACCGGATGACCGCGATATCGAGCTCTTTCCGCGGCCCTGAACGAGCAGCCGGCTTCTCCAGCACGACAGAATCCTCCGCCTCGATGCGCATGTCCGGAATGTAGGGCAGGACCCCCAGCACAGGAATGCCTGTCCGCTCTTCGAGCCAGTCCAGGCCCGGCTTCAGCAGGGCAACATCCCCTCGGAATTTGTTGATGATGAAGCCCTTCACCCGGGCTGCCTCATGGGGCTCGAGCAGCTCGAGCGTCCCGACAATAGAGGCAAACACGCCTCCGCGGTCGATGTCCGCAACGAGGATGACCGGGGCATCGGCCCATCCCGCTAAATTCATATTGACGATGTCCCGATCCTTCAGATTGATCTCCGCCGGACTGCCCGCTCCCTCCATCACCACGATGTCATGCTGCCGGCGCAAGCGTTCAAGAGCCTCGAGCACTATGTCCTTCGCTTTTGGCAGGAACCGGTTCCTGTAATCCATCGCGCTCATCTGCATTTCAGGCACCCCATGGATGACGATCTGGGACGTCATGTCCTTCACCGGCTTGATCAAAATCGGATTCATGTCGGTCGTCGCAGCAATGCCGCAGGCTTCAGCCTGAACGCCCTGTGCCCGGCCAATCTCTTTTCCGTCTGGCGTCACATACGAATTAAGCGCCATGTTTTGCGATTTGTATGGAGCCGGCCGGTAGCCGTCCTGGAGAAAAATGCGGCATAGTGCCGTCGTGACAATACTCTTTCCGACATCCGAGGCTGTCCCCTGCAGCATAAGCACGGCTCCCTGCTCCTCACGCCGCTCCACGGGCATTTCCGTGATATCCGTTAGGTATTTGAGCTCGCCGCTCTCTTGCTGTGTCCCGGGATGATCGTAGATACGGCGAGTCTTGTCCTCGTACGGTCGGGATCCTCCCTCATGGCTTTGTTTCATCTGCGTCACTCTTTTCCGTTATTCGACTTAGGTTATGACCATTATAGCAGAACGGCGGCGAGGATCGCTCCATCTTTACTCGCATCGGCTGAATGATAGGTTTGGTCGTCCTTAAGTTCTTTAAGGGATAAATTTTTAACAAGGAGGGATATATTCGTCCAGAATATACTTTTTAAGTTAATTTTGTATTATCTTGGATAGGTGATTAGCGCGGTTAAGGGAGGAATATAGTGAATGGTAATGCATTTCTCCAAGGTTAGCAACTTCTATGTACACGTAAAATGGTTTACGGAAAGCTTCGAATGGGACCCTCTGCCTTTCTCCCGCATCGTCACCCCGTCCTTCCTGTTCTGGCTAGGGTTTACCGTCCTGATGCTCTGGCTCGCCTGTGCCGTTTCCGGGCCGATCGGCCGCGCGCGTCCGATCCTGCGGATTCATGCGTGGCTGTGCCGAATGAAGCAGCACACCCAGCTCATCCTGCGCACCGGCCTTGGCATCGGGCTCCTTCTGCAGCTATTTAGCGGGTCTTACCTTGCCCCCGAGTTCACCATCAAATCCATGTGGATCGTCCTTGGGCTGTTCACTGCCGCCGCCTGCCTGGCCAATACGAAAACGTTAAAAGTGAGCGGCGCCATTCTGTTCCTGCTGTATGTCCAAGCTTCGCTGGAATACGGAGTTTTTCACGCCTTGGATTATTTGATGTATGTCGGGATCGTTTACTGCCTGTTCGTTAATGGCACGCCGTTAATGCGAACCGCTCCCGCTGTCCTGTATCTGTGTATGGGGTTCTCGCTCTCCTGGCTCGCCATGGAAAAGCTGACCATGCCTGCCCTTGCCTGCTCCGTCATGGGCAGCTACGGGCTTCCCACCTTCGGTTTTACCCTCGAGCAATTTGTATTGATCAGCGCCTTCGTCGAGATCGGCTTGGCATGGGCCTTTATGATGGGAATTATGAACCGCTTCACGGCACTGCTCGTAACCGGAATCTTCTTCATGACGAGCCTTGTATTCGGCCACAAAGAGGTGATCGGCCATACGATTATCCACACGCTGCTGATCCTGTTCGTGATCGAGGGTACCGGAGGTTTACGCACACCTGTGGATCTCCACCGTAAGCCCATGCTCAGATCCCTTTTTGTAACCGTTAACTTCTGCCTGTTCCTGTTTATTTTAATGCCGCTGTATATCTGGATGGGGAAAGCAATGTGAACGGCCATCTGGTGTTTCAGTGCACGACAAGTCACAAACGCTTAAGCGATCCGGATGCGCTCAGTCCGCTGTAAGCCGCACGGCAGACTTGGATTCGCTTGCTCTTACGACGGCATCCAGCACCTCCTGGTTCCGGTACCCGTCCATAAAGCCGGGCACGCCGTCTGCCGGGGTCCCTCTTAAAACGGCGGCAAAATCGGCATACTGCGCAACCTTGCAATGCGCCGGCACCTCGACGAGTGCTCTCGCCAGCTGTCCGCCCTCTTCCTCACGAATCCACACGATGTGGTCCGGGTCCAGCGTTCCCGCATGAAGCGTCCCCATATCGCCGTAGATCGTGATTTCATGCTGGTTCCCCGAGCCGAATGCATTGCGCGACGTCTGGAACACGCCCATAACGTCCCCTGACATCCGGGCCTGAAAGCTTGCGAAGTCATCGACCTCGATCTTTGCCATCGCGCCCGTGACCGGGTCGCGGCGTTCCGGAACGATCGTCTGCAGCTGGGCGGTCAGCTCCTCGAACTCTCCGAAGAGAAAGCGAGCCATATCGATCATATGCGAGCCGAGATCGCCTAAAGCGCCCGTACCGGTGATAGCCTTGTTATACCTCCACATATACGGGATTTGTTGGTGCGGAACACCAAAGCCCTGGAGATATTGGAGAGAGAAGTGCCGGACCGTGCCCAGTTTCCCGGAACGCACGATCTCCCGGGCATAACGGAATGCGGGCGTATAACGATACGTAAAGCCGATCATGACGGGGACCGGACGTTTCTCATACATTTCGAGCAGCGGCACAGCCTCCTCGAAGACGCGCGTAAACGGCTTTTCCGCCAGAAAAGGCTTTCCCGCCTGAAGGCACGCACTCATGATGTCGGCATGCACGTTATTCGGCGTCACGGAGACCACCGCATCCACCTCCGGGTCCTCGATCAGTCCCTTATAATTCACGTAGCGCTTGCCGCCTTCGATGCCTAGTTGATCGCCGACTCTCGCCATCGCCTCCCCGTTCACATCGCTTACGGCAACAAACTCATACACATGCTCTGCTTTCATCCAGCGGATATGCTCTTGCGCCATACCGCCGAGCCCAATCAAACCGATCCGAAACTTGTTCATGCCTAACGCTCTCCTCTTGTTCGTGAAATGTAGGTTGCCCCGTGAAAACGGCGGCGGCCCTGCCTATTCCCATTCGCAGGACCGCATCCGCCTCTATACTGGCATCACTTTGCGCTGGTATACCGTTTATAAGCATCCTTGCGAATCTGGAGCAGCCGCTCCAGTCCCATTTCGTTCAGCTTATTCACATAAGCGTCCCATTCCTGATCGATGTTGCCCTCCGTAATCCATTTTGCCCGGGTTGTGCTGACATAACCGTCGATATCGGTCGTCAGCGTAGGCAGCTCCTGGAATTCCTCCGCGCTGTACATAACGTTCGGGAACGGGGTGGTCACATAATCGCTGCCCAGCTTATCGATGACCAGCTTCAGGCCGTCCCCTGTCGTTTCGTCCAGAATGATATTGCGCTCAAAGCTCGGACTGACGTATTTCGGTCCAAAATCGCGAACCGACTGCTCCCAATACCATGCATCCGCGCTCGTGCCCTCCGGCGGATTCATCAGCGTGTACGTGCCGTCATCGTTTTTCTTAATAACGGTGCCGATCGCGCCCCAGAAATTCTGGATGCTGGCTTCATTGGTATAGAACTGGTCCGCCCAGCGCGCCGATACTTCCGGATGCTCGTTGGAGGTCGTGATGAGAAGCTGGTTCCGCCGCAGGCTCAAGCCGCCCGGCTCTCCGCCCTGGTAGCGTTTTCCGTCCGGGCCGGCGATCGGTGGAATGGCGATGTATTGATCCTTCCACTTCCCGAACACGGCATCGGGTACCCATTGATTGGAGAAGCCGACCAGCGGAACGTCGGGATTCTGCTGCTTGGCCGTCAGCATGGTGTTGTCCTGGGTGAACACCTCCTGGTCGATCAGACCTTCGGCGTACAACTGATGCGCCCATTTTATTGCTTCTTTATAATTTTCCGTAATCGGATAGAACACGGGCTCCCCGTCCACCACCATCATGCTGTTGGCGTTGAGGTCGGTGATGCCGAACGGATTGTATAAATCCACGCTGATATCCCCGGAACCGCTGACCGGAATTTCATCGGCTTTTCCGTTCCCGTTCGGATCCTGCTCTTTGAACGCTTTGAACACCTGATACAGCTCCTCTGTGTTGTCCGGGACATCCAATCCAACCTTGTCAAGCCAGGTTTTGTTGATGATCGGCTGGATCGACGACTCGGGTCTCGACGGCAGACGTGCCGGAAGAGAGTAAATCTTTCCGTCCGGGAAGGTGCTCATCTGCTTCATCTCCGGCGTTTCTTCCATTGCTGCTTTTAAATTCGGCATATACTGGTCGATGTATTCGTCCAGCGGACGGAAGTAGGACAGATTGTTGACGATGTCGGAATCGCTGAACACAATGTCCCCGAATATGATATCCGGGAGCGTCCCGCTTGCCAGCATGATCGATTTCTGTTCGCCCCAATCGTTCGAGGACATAATCTGCCAGTTGATCTTCACGTTGGTTTGCTTCTCCAGATCTTTCAGCCATTGATTCTGAAGAAACGTATCCCCCATATTCCCCCATCGAACGGTCAGCACGTCCAGCGTGACAGGTTCGTTCACGATCGGCAGCCCTTCTTTATTAAAAGCCGCATCCGACTCCGCAGCCGGTTCCTTGCCGCCGCTGCACCCCGCCAGGTTAAACACCAGCAGCGCAGCCAGCAGCAGCGAAACCGCCGTCTTGACCGGAAATGCCTTAAGCTTCAAGCCCTTTACCATTCCTTAATCCCCCCAAGCTTTTTGATGATAGGACATGCATCGAATCAAACATTATTGCTTCACGGCTCCGATCATCACCCCCTGGTTGAAATATTTCTGCACAAACGGGTAAATGCACATGATCGGAACCGTAGCGACAATGATGACCGCATACCGCATCAGGTTTGCCAAGCGCAGCGCGACGGCCGCGGCTTCCCCCGTTCCGAGAGCCGATTGCATCTGATTCGTCACCAGAATGTTTCGCAGGATAAGCTGCAGCGGATACAGATTCGAATCCTTCAAATAAATCAGCGCGTTGAAGTATGAATTCCAATGGCCGACGGCCGTCCACAAGGCGATGACCGAGATTACCGCTTTCGAGAGCGGGATGACGATCTGGACAAAATACCTCAGATTCCCGCATCCGTCGATCTGGGCCGCCTCCCATAAATCCTCTGGGATGCTCGTCTTGAAGAACGTCCGCGCTACGATGATGTTGAATACCGCTACCGAGAACGGCAGCACCATGACGAGAAACGTATCGTACAGCTGGAAATCCCGGATCGTCATGAAGGTAGGGATCAGGCCGCCGTTAAAGAACATCGTGAATATAAAAAGCAGGGAAATGTACTTGCCGCCGACCAGATCCCGTCTGGACAGCGCGTAGGCTGCCGAAATGTTGACCGCCAGGCCGATCGCCGTTCCCACGATGGTATACAGGATCGTATTACGGTACCCCACCCATATATTAGAATGCTTCAGCAATTCCCGATAGCCTGCCAGCGTAAAATCTTTCGGAAACAGCCACACCTGCCCGTTCGCAACGGCCGCTGGATCGCTGAATGAGGCAATGACGATAAAATAGATCGGATAGATCAGCACGATCAACAAGAGGACGGCGAAGATGTACATGGCGATCTCCAGGATGCGGTCAGAGGAACGGACATAGACGGCGTGCGCCCCTTTTTTCGTTCTTGCTTCCATTCCGCTCATTGAAACCCTCCTCTCTTTACCATAAGCTGTTCTCGCTGTACTTCTTGGAAATGTAGTTGACCATGATCAGGAGCACGAAATTAATGACCGTGTTAAACAGGTTGATGGCCGAGGAAAAGCTGTACTGGCTGCTCAGCATCCCGATTTTGTACACGTAGGTCGCGATCACCTCGCTGGACGTGATATTCAGATTGTTTTGCATCAGATACACCTTCTCGAAGCCGACGCCGAGCAGATTTCCGATTCGCAGGATCAGCAGCGTAATCATGGTCGGCATGAGCATCGGGATATCGATGTAGCGGATCTTCTGCCACCGGCTCGCGCCATCCATCGTCGCCGCCTCGTACAGGCTGGGATTGACGGCCGACAGCGCCGCGATATAAATGATGCTGTCCCAGCCCATGTGCTGCCACACGTCGGACCACACATAGACGCTGCTGAACCACCCGGCCGAGCCCATCAGATTCGGCGCCTCGGCTCCGAAAAGACGGAACAGGTTGCCGATCAAGCCCGTGCTGGGCGAGAACAGGATGAGCATCAGGCCGACCATGACCACCGTCGATATGAAATGCGGCATGTAGGTCACCGTCTGGAAAAACCGCTTGAACCGGTTGGGACGCATCTGGTTGACCATCAATGCGAGCATGATCGGAATCGGAAACGTAGCCACGCTGTACAGACTGATAACGACCGTGTTTTTGATCGTGGTCTCAAATTGATAGGAACGGAAAAATTTCCCAAAGTATTTGAGCCCTGCCCACGGGCTGTCCATAATGCCTGCCGCAGGACTGTAATCCTTAAAGGCGATCAGGATGCCGTACATCGGCACGTAGGAAAACAACAGGACCAGCACCACCGCGGGCAGCAGCAGCAGGTACAGCCCCCAATTTTTCTTGATCCGCGAAAAAAGCTGCCGGGAGTCATTCAGTTGGCCTGCTTTCAATGGAATCCCCCTTTCTCTCCCGCCGCTTCCAAAGCGTTAGGTTGTATCGAACAGCTTCAGTATACTCCGGCGGAGCAGCATTAACCGGACCTTCTGGAACGCTAATCGGACCTTTCCTTTACCCGAGCCAAGTCTTTAGCCCCCGTCCCGGCAATGTCCTGCCGTTATCCGGACTTAAACCGGCAATATCCGGACTTTATCGCGGGAAGCGTCCTGGAGCGCCATGTTTTTTTTGCACCTTTCGTTTTATAATAGCTTTACTATCCTTAAAAACGCTTTCATTTCAGGGCGTTCGCGAAAGGAACTGGAGAATTCCGATGGTCAAGTCGCTTTATAACAAGCCCTACCCGATCCGGCATTATGTCAAAATCATGCTCTTTATCTCGATCTTCGCCCTTGTCGTCGATCTCGTGATCAGCTTCGCTTCGATCTTCATCGTGAAGCAGCAGTCCACGCGGTATTTGCAGGATACGGCCAACCTGTACATCCAGCAGATCAATCATGATTTCGCTTATATCAATCATTACATGGGATGGACGCTGGCTAACGACGAAAGCGTGAAGATGCTGGATGCGAAGGATACCGAATACGTCGATTTCATTGAAGCAAGCGAGCGCGTTCATAAACGGTTTAACGAGCTGCAAAAAAATTACGGCCAGGGCTACAACTTCTTTTTTTATCTGAAGGAGCAGGACTTCTTCCAAAACTACGCCCCGATGTCCGTGACGTATTCGGAGTTTCTGGAGATCAAGGAGCAGATCGTCTCCTTAACCGATACGAAAAACGTTTATGAGACCTTTTACTCCAATTGGAAGCCGATCCGAGTTCGGGATACCCACTACATCGTGAATATCGTGCCCTACCATAACCGCTACTTGATCTGCCTCATTTCCGCAGACGATCTGATCCGGCCCCTGCGCGAGCTGAACCTGGGCGAGGAAGGCTACGTTTCCTTGATCGGACCCGGCGGAGAAGCCATTTCGGGCCCGGCAGCGGGCGACGACCCGCAAGCCCCCGTCAGCGCCGCAGCGGCTTCCTTGCTGAGGTTCCCGCCCTCAACAACCACCGTGACCAAAGAGTTCTCCAATGCATCCTTTCATGTGCAGCTGGTGATCCAATTCGGCATGTTCGAGAAAATCATGATCGCCCAGCTGCTCATCATGCTGCTGTTCGTTGTGCTGACCTGCACGCTCAGCGTCGTCATGCTGTATTTCAAGAAAAAGGTGCTGAAGCCCATTCAGAATTTTTCGGAAAATCTGAGGCGCATTCACGAGGACAGCGAAAGCTTGGATTTCCGAAGCAGCGAGATCACCGAGCTGGAGCAGGTCAATTCCCAGTTCAAGCACCTGATCGAGCAGATCAAGAAATTCAAGATCGAGATGTACGAGCAAGAGCTCGAGAAGCAGCGGATCCAGCTGAACTATATGAAGCTGCAGATCAACCCTCATTTTTTCCTGAATTGCTTGACGAATATTTACAGTATGGCGCAAATGCAGATGTATAAGGAAATCGAGTACATGTCCTTGTCCACATCAAAATACTTCCGCTATATCTTTCAAAGCGGCGACGACTTGGTCAGGCTGGGCGACGAAATTGAGCATGTCCGCATTTATTTGGAAATCCAAAAGCACCGTTACCAGGGCGCGTTCATGTACCGGATTGCCGGAATGACCGATGATTTGAGCGGGCTGAAAATCCCGCCGCTGCTGCTTCAGACCTTCATTGAGAATGCCGTTAAATACGCCGTATCCCGTACGCAGACGCTGCTGATTACACTTGATGTCGCTCTGCAAACCGAGGAAGAGCATACCCGGCTCCGCATCGAAATTTCCGATACCGGGCCCGGATTCCCGCCGGACATCCTCGAGCACCTTCAGAACGGACGGCCGCTTATGCAATCCGGCGGCAAACGCATCGGCATCATGAACACCCTGCAGCGGCTGGAGCTTATCTACCAGCACCGGGCCCGGGCGTTTTTCGAAAACCGTGAGGATGGCGGCGCCCGGATCACCCTGGAGCTGCCGCTGCTGCTATCCGACGCTACCCTGAAAGGAGCCGAACGATGAACGTATTGCTTGTCGATGATGATGTTTTTGTCGTAGCCGCCCTGCAGCAGAAGATCGATTGGAACGCGCTCTCGATTGAGGGAGTGTTTACCGCTTATAATGTCGCCCAGGCCCGGGAGATCCTGCAGCAGCATGCCGTGCAAATCCTTATCTGCGATATCGAAATGCCGCAGGGCAGCGGCCTTGAGCTGTTAGCCTGGATCCGGGAGGAGCGTTACGCCGTGCAGACCATCTTCCTGACCAATTACGCGGACTTCAACTACGCGCAGAAGGCGATCGAGCTGCAAAGCTTCGATTATTTTCTGAAGCCGATCGAGTTCGATAAGCTCGCCTTGATCATCTCCAAGGCGGCATACAAGGCGAAGGAGCAGCAAAGCTATCAGGAGGCGCTGAAGGAAGGGCAGCTGTGGAAAAAAAATCAGCGTAAGCTGCAGGAGCAATTCTGGCGCAAATGGATTCACGAAAAAAGGCCGCCCGCGGATGCTGCCGCCATTGCGGAATCGGCCGCCGAGCATGATGTGTCTTATCGCGCGTCGGATCGGTTTACCCCGGTCCACCTGACCATTTTCCCTTACGACCGGAGCCTCGGGAAGGAGGACAAGGATCTGTTCGACTACGCACTGCTCAATGTCCTTAGCGAGCTGCTGGAGGATCCGCGCTTCTCGGTGGAGACGGTCCAGGAATTCAAGGATTATAATTGGATCCTCGTGCTGAAATGGAGCCAGGCTCCGGACCCGGCGGCGATCGAGTCGGCGTTCCTCTCGTTCATTCAGCAAGCCAACAAATTCCTCAAGAGCGATGCCTGCTGCTGCGTCGCCGATACCGCAGAGCTCGGACGCGTTCCGGGCTTGATCCGGGAGCTGCTGCAGATGAACGAGGATCTGATCAAGAAGCGCAATCAAATCATGTTCCTGGCGCATCATCCGCTGGAGGAAACCGCTTATTCTCCGCCCGATTCGGCTTCATGGGAGGCACTCCTGCACCAGAATGACCCGGCGGCGTTTCTGGAAAAGATCCGCGGTTATTTGCGCAATCTTGCCCGCCAAGGCGTCTGCAATGCTTCCGTGCTGAGGCAGCTCCGGATTGATATCGTGCAGCTGGTGTACGCCTATCTGAAGAGCCGGGAAATCCAGGCGCACAAGCTGTACAGCGGCAAGACGCATGACCAGCTGTTCCTGCAATCGCTGAACTCGATCGAGGATATGGAGAACTATATTGCGTATTTGGTGCAGACGGCGGCGGATTACCACTTTTTCGGCGACCCCTCTCCTACGGTCGTTGAGGAAATCCGACAGTACATCCACCGCCATTACGGGGACGATCTGACCCGGGCCAGCTTGGCGGAAATCGTCTATCTGAACCCGGATTACTTGGCCCGCGTATTCAAGAAGGAAACCGGCGTATCGCTCGGGACCTACATCATTCAGGTCCGCATCAGAGCGGCCCGGCAGCTGCTGGAGACGACCTCGCTCTCGGTCTATCAGATCGCGGCGAAGGTCGGGTACTCGAATTATTCTTATTTCTCGAAGCTGTTCAAGCAGGATACCGGCTGGTCGCCGAGCGACTACCGGCGGGCGGTGGCCGAGGGGCAGCGCGTGTTGGGGTGAGCCGTTTTTTACGGCCGGTACCCGGACCCCCGTTTGCCATCACTCCGCATGCGGATCATGCCTCCTTCTGTTTGCCATCACTCCGCATGCGGATCATGCTGCCTTCAGTGTGCCATCACTCCGCATGCGGATCATGCCGCCTTCTGTGTGCCATCACTCCGCATGCGGATCATGCCGCCTTCTGTGTGCCATCACTCCGCATGCGGATCATGCCTCCAATCTCTGTTGTCCTCTAATTTTCTGGAATGGTCTTATCTATCGTTAAAATTAGAGGACAAAGGAGAACGCTCCGCTTTTCCGGCATGATTCCGCCTGCTCCGTTGAAGCCTTTTTGCGGGATCGATGGATTAGGGGACTTCATGGCAGCTCAGATACGCTGCCAGCACGCAGCTCATACGTCCCTTTTCGGGACTTGCTCGCCCTTCTCGCGCTCCTTGGCGCTCCACACGTACCTTTTCGGGACTTGTTCGCCTTTCTTGCGCTCGTTTTCGCTCCACAGGTTCCTTTTCGGGACTTGCTCGCCCTTCTCGCGCTCGGTTGCGCTCCACAAGTACTTTCTCGGGACTTGCTCCCCCTTCTTGCGCTCGTTTTCGCTCCACACGTCCCTTTTCGGGACTTGTTTGCCCTTCTCAGGCTCGGTTTCGCTCCACACGTACTTCTCGGGAATTGCTCGCCCCTCTTATGCTCGGTTGCGCTCCACAAGTACTTTCTCGGGACTTGTTCGCCTTTCCCGGGCTCGTTTGAGCTCCACACGTACCTTTTCGGGATTTGCTCGCCCTTCTCGCGCTCGTTTGCACTCCACAAGTACTTTCTCGGGAATTGCTCGCCCCTCTTACGCTCGTTTGCGCTCCACAAGTACTTTCTCGGGACTTGTTCGCCCTTCTTGCGCTCGTTTTCGCTCCACACGTCCCTTTTTGGGACTTGCTCGCCCTTCTCGCGCTCGGTTGAGCTCCATACGTCCCTTTTCGGGACTTGCTCCCTCTTCTCACGCTCTTTTCCGCTCCACACGTCCCTTTTCGGGACTTGCTCGCCCTTCTCGCGCTCGGTTGCGCTCCACAAGTACTTTCTCGGGACTTGTTCGCCTTTCCCGGGCTCGTTTGAGCTCCACACGTACCTTTTCGGGATTTGCTCGCCCTTCTCGCGCTCGTTTGAGCTCCACAAGTACCTTTTCGGGACTTGCTCGCCCTTCTCGCGCTCGGTTGCGCTCCATACGTCCCTTTTCGGGACTTGCTTGCCCTTCTCAGGCTCGTTTGAGCTCCACAAGTACCTTTTCGGGACTTGTTCGCCTTTCCCGGGCTCGTTTGAGCTCCACTCAGACTCGTTTCTCGCCCCCGCCGCGGCATTCATAGTCAATTAGCCTCCCTAACTGCCACCAAAAGATCCGCTTCAGGAAGCCCTTTCTGGAAAAAGGCCATAAAAAAACGCAGCTCCCGGCTTTTCAACCGGGACTGCGCTAATCTATATTTCTTCACACCCATTTGAGCTGGCCATGCTTCTTCTAATCCTTCAGCAAGGCGGCATTATACGCACATCAAGCTGCAAGCAAGCCGAGCGCATTGCTCTATTACTCCTTCACGACCATCTTCAGCGGAGCGGCGATGTTTTTCTCCACCTCTTTGCCTTGCAGCACATCCTTCGCCGCTTGTACCGCAAGCTGACCGATCAGCTCCGGCTGCTGCGCGACCGTTGCCGTCATATTGCCGGCCTCGATCGACTTCAATGCATCCTCGTTACCGTCAAAGCCGATGACCATAATATCCTTGCCGGAGCTTTGGATCGCTTCGATTGCGCCGAGCGCCATCTCGTCGTTATGGGCGAAAATCGCTTTTGCATCCGGATTGCCCTGCAGCAGGTTTTCGGTTACGGTCAGACCCTTCGTCCGGTCGAAATCAGCCGCCTGCTTCGCAACTACGTTCAGCTGCTCATCCGCGATGTCGTGGAAGCCTTTGCCGCGCTCCCGCGTTGCGGATGCACCCGGAACGCCTTCCAGCTCAATGACTTTGGCGTCCTTGCCCAGCTGCTCCACGATAAATTCCGCAGCCATCTGACCGCCCTTCACGTTATCGGATGCGACCAGCGCCGCTACCTCGCCTTTATCCGCAGAGCGGTCCAGCGTTACAACCGGTATATCAAGGCTGTTCGCCGTCTGCACCACCGTGGAGATGGCGGAAGAATCCGTCGGATTGATGAGCAGTGCGTCGACCCCTTGCTGAATCAGATCGTCCACGTCGTTACTCTGCTTGGCAGAGTCGTTCTGCGCATCCACGACAACAACCTCGATTCCCTGCTTGGCCGCTTCTTCCACGACCCCGTCCTTCAACGATACGAAGAACGGATTGTTCAACGTGGAGATCGACAGGCCGATCTTCATATCTTCAATGTTTCCACTCCGCTTCGGCTTCGCCCATTCCGGCGGCTCCAAGGAACAGCCGGTGATGAAGACCAGCATGAGCGACATGAGCAATAGCGTTATTTTTTTCATAGTTCTCTCTCCCTTAAGCCGATTTCTTCCGGTCGAGCAGAACGGCAATCGCAATGACGACGCCCTTTACGACCATCTGATAGAAGGAATTGACACCGAGCAAGTTGAGTCCGTTATTCAGGATACCGATGATCAGCACACCGATCAGGGTGCCGACGATCCGTCCCCGTCCGCCGGTCAGGCTCGTACCGCCAAGCACAACAGCGGCGATGGCATCAAGCTCGTACGATGTTCCTGCCGTCGGCTGGGCGGAGTTCAGACGGGACGTTAGAATCGCGCCCGCCAGCGCGGACAGCATGCCTGCCAGGGAATATATCATAATTTTTACGCGTGAAACCTTAATACCGGATACCAGCGAAGCCTTTTCGTTGCCGCCAATTGCATAGGTCTTGCGACCGAACGACGTCTTATGCAAAACTACCCACAATGCCGCAAAGGTAATGATCATGGTAATCGCCGGCACCGGAATGCCCAACAAATAACCGCGGCCGAACAGCTGGAACGCCAGGCTGTCGCCTAGACCCGTGATCGGATTTCCGTTGGTATAGACGAGCGTCAGCCCCCGGAATATCGTCATGGTCGCCAATGTTGCAATAAATGGAGCCATTTTTCCTTTCGTGATCATGAGGCCGTTAATCATCCCCATGACACCGCCGAGTGCTACCCCGATAATAATCGACAGAATCGGGTCGAAGCCCGCCACCATCATATTGGCGACAAATGCGCTGGACAGTGCCAGAATGGAGCCGACCGACAAGTCGATGCCTCCCGTTAGAATGACGAACGTCATCCCGAACGCGATCAGGGCGTTAATGGAAACCTGGCGCAGCAGGTTCAGAATGTTGAGCGGTTCCAAAAAACTCGGATTCAGAACCGAAACGATGACGATGAGAATAATCAGTCCGAGCAGCGGCCCGAGCTTTTGCGTGAAGCCTGCGACATTAAAGCCTTTTCCCGCCTTCGCATCATGAATGGTTGTCATATTATTGTCCTCCTGTAGCTAGAGTCATGATCTGTTCCTGCGTTGCATTCTCCCCGCTCACTTCTCCGGAAATCCGGCCCTCGTGAACGACAAGAATCCGATCGCTCATGCCGAGCACCTCCGGCAGCTCTGAAGAAACCATCAGGATGGCCACGCCGCGTTCGGTCAACTCATTCATCAGCTGGTATATTTCCCGCTTGGCTCCGACATCCACTCCCCGCGTCGGCTCGTCCAGGATGAGCAGGCTCGGACCAATGCCGATCCACTTGGCGATGACGACCTTCTGTTGATTGCCCCCCGACAGATTCCGGGCAGGCGTCTCGGTCGTATGGGTCTTGATCTGCAGACGCTTGGTCAGCGTGTCCACAAAATCCAGCTCTTTCTTCGCCGATATGAACCCCTTGGACGAGAAGCTGAACAGATTCGTCAGCGCCATATTTTCGCGGACGGAGAAGTCGAGCACAAGGCCTTCATCCTTCCGGTCCTCCGTAATAAAACCGATGCCGTGCTTAACCGCGTCATCCGGTTTGCGGATATTGACTTTCTTGCCGCGCACCCAGATCTCGCCGCTACCCAGCGGATCCAGCCCAAAGATGGCCCGCATCATTTCGGTGCGTCCTGCGCCCATCAGCCCCGACATTCCGACGATTTCGCCGGCTCTTACCGAGAAGCTTACGTTCTCGAATTTACCTTTGCTGCTGATGTTTTTCACTTCCAGCACCACATCGCCTGGAACGGGATGCCGGGCCGGATAGCGCTCGGTCAGCTCCCGTCCGACCATCTTGCGGACAACCTCGTCGAAGTTCGTATCCGGAATCGGCTTCGTATCGACGGATTTGCCGTCGCGCATGACCGTAATCCGGTCGCATATCGTAAAGATCTCTTCCATCCGGTGCGAGATATAGACGATGGAGACGCCTTCCTTCTTGAGCGAACGGATGACCTCGAACAGCTTCTCGATTTCCCGTTCCGTTAGCGCCGCCGTCGGTTCGTCCATGATAATGACTTTTGCCTTGGTCATCAGCGCTTTGGCGATCTCGATCATTTGCTGCTGGCCGACGGAGCATTCACCGGCCTCCTGGGTCAGCGGAATCGTCACGGACAATTTGCCGAACTGCTCCTTCGCAAGCGCCTTCATTTGCTTCATGTTCAAAAAACCAAGACCCGACGTCGGCTCCTTGCCGATAAACAGATTGTCCAGCACCGTCATCTCGGGCCAAATGTTCAGCTCTTGATGAATGAAGGCAATGCCTTTCTCTTCCGCTTCCTTCGGGCTGCTGAAGTACGTCTCCTGACCGTCGATCACGATCGTGCCTTCGTCCCGGCTGTGCAGCCCGGTCAGGATGTTCATAAGCGTCGATTTGCCCGCACCATTCTCTCCCATCAGGGCATGGACTTCTCCTTCCCGGAGATCAAAGTCCACGCCTGCCAGCACCCGGTTTGTCCCGAAGGACTTATGAATATTCTTCATCTCAATGTTCATGGTGCAACCTCCTTATTAACCGAAATGAACCCCCGCCTGTAAAATGCAATTCGCATACGGCTTCGCTTCACCCGTCCGGATGACCGCCTTTGCGTCCCCCATCAGCTGCTTGAACCGCTCATGCGGGCAAGCTTCAATCTCGCAATCCCGGAATGTATCATTTATATACTGCAGTGTTTCCTTATTTTCAGCCTTCATCTCTTCGGCGATCACTACCTTCTCGATGACCATGTCCTCCGCGATGGCATCCACGACTTCCTTAAAGCCCGGGGTGCCTAGACGCAAGGCCAGATCGATCTTCGGAACTCCCGGCGGCACCGGAAGCCCGACATCGCCGATAACGATTCGGTCCGTATGTCCCAGATCGGCCAGCACCTTCGCAATATGACTGTTCAGCATACCGTTCTTCTTCATTGGAAGCTGCCCCCTTCCACTTCGCGGCGGGTCGGCATGCCGCCCTGTGCCCCGAACTTCATTACGGATAAGGCAGCCGCCCGATTGGCAAAATCCAGGCTGTCCGAAAGAATCATGCCTTCGGCAAGGGCCACCGCGAATGCTCCGTTAAACGTATCGCCTGCTCCCGTCGTGTCGACTGCTTCGACCTTGTAGCCGGGAACAACAACCTCCTGAGAGCCGTCGTAATAGCGTACGCCCTTCTTCCCTTCGGTCACGATCAGCTTGTTCGGATAACGCTTCAGCACCTCGCCAAGAGGCTCTTCGCCAAACAGAACGGCAGCTTCGTGCTCGTTCGGCGTAATATAAGCTGCTTTCTCGATGACCGATTGCGGCACCGGCCGGGCTGGCGCGGGATTAAGGATAAGCGGTACGCCGTATTTCGCACACAGATCGCTTACATGCACGACCGTTTCCTCCGGAATTTCCTGCTGGATCAGCACGATATCCGATCCTTGAATAACCTCGGCGGCCCGGTCAACATAGTCCGGCGTTACCAAGTCATTCGCTGCCTTCACAAAAACGATGCTGTTATCCCCTTCGGCCAAAATAATGTGAGCCGTTCCGCTCTCCATATCTGTAACCGGTTCCACATAGTCGGCAACAATGCCGTTACCTTTCAAATTGTTCAAAATGACCTGGCCGAACGAATCGTCGCCTACGCGTCCGATCATGGTCACCTCGGCGCCAAGCCTTGCCGCAGCAACCGCTTGATTCGCTCCCTTTCCGCCGGGGACCGTTTTGAAACTGTCCCCGAGCACGGTTTCGCCTGCTCCCGGACGCGTGGCGGACGTTACCACCAGGTCCATGGATGCGCTTCCGATTACCGTTATTTTAGCCATTATGATTCCACCTTTCTCGTTGTCTGGCGCTCGATAAATGTGACGGAAAACTCGACGCTGCTTCGCTCCATCCGTTCTCCCTCAATCAGTCCGATCAGCAGCTTGGCCGCCTCCCTGCCCATTTCATAAGCAGGCTGATGAATGGTCGACAGCGAAGGGTACAGCAGGCTGCTGAGCAAAATATCGTCAAAGCCGATGATCTGCACGTCCTCCGGTACTCTCTTTCCCAGCCGGTGCGCTTCCTTTAATACGGCGGATGCCAGGATATCATTACTTGCAATGACGCCGTCCGTATCGGGATACCGCCGGAACACTTCCTGGGCAAAGCCTTCGGCGCGGGATAACGAAAAGGATGTCGTCTTCAGCACTTGAAACGACGCGCCTTGCTCCGCCAATGCTTCGGCTGCCCCCTCAAAGCGTTCCTGCGCCGGCCGCACGTTCGCCGGACCTTGCATCAAGGTGATAGCCTTGCTGCCGCGGCGCACGATTTCCCTTGCCGCGATCCGTCCGCCCTCACGTCCATCGGCATATACCGACGGCCGGTCATTGGATGTCCGGTCCAAAAATACGACCGGAATGTTCAAATCCTGATACATGTCGGCTTCAGGATCGTTGGTTGAAGAAATGACCCCCACCACGTTGTTCTGGATAAAGGTCTGGATGTACTCCATTTCCTTCTTCTTGCTCTCGTCGCTGTTTCCGAAAATCAACCGGTAGTCGTTCTCCTGCATCTCATCCTCAACTCCGCGGGCGAGCTGCGGGAAATACGGGTTCATAATATCGGGAAGCAGCAATCCGATTAGTTTCGACTTTCGCTTATATAAAGACCTTGCCACCTCATTGGGCGTATAATTCAATTCGCGGATCGCCTGCTCCACCTTGGAGCGGGTATCCTCATGAACGTAACCGTTTCCATTTAAAACCCGTGAAACGGTAGCGACCGAAACACCAGCGTGCTTGGCCACATCTCGAATGGTCGTCATCTGCGTCATCACCTCATCCATGTAAACCGGTGTGTAACCGGTTACAGGTATAGATTATCACAAACGCTTTCATGACGCAAGCATTTTAACTTCGGGATTTTTTTACAGCGACTTCAGTCTATTGGAGATGTACTATTCGCATTGCTTCACTCACCGTTGTTTATTTGCAATCATCTCTCGTCCTGCTTCCACTATCGCCTATCCTGCAATCATTTTCGCAGTGCTGGCTACCCCACCGAGCCTATCAGTGATGTCGTAATTCCGATGATGAACAAGGCTGCCGCCTTATTTGTCCTTTCGCCTACCCAACCGCCCAAGCCATACGGCTAGGCCAAAGCATATGATGCATGACAGGCAGCATTCCATCCCGCTCATACATCGCCGCCCGTTGTGACTGCTCGTCTGCACGCATGTTCCGCTTTACTCATTTTTCAGATTCATTTCGAGCCGGCCGGATCCGGATGACCAAATCAAACGACGCAGGGGGCGCTTAAAGTTCTGCTGCGGGATACGGGCTTAGCGCAGCATCCATATGCTACACAGACAATGGGCCGCAGCATGCCGCTGCCAAGGCTGGTCATCGCGCGGTGCAAACAGCGATCAATGCGTCTTGACCCTCAGAACCAGCCAAAACCAAAAACCGTATCACTGATGACGGGAGGTGAGCATTGAATGACAAATCATCGATTCTCCCAAGTATCCGTCTTTTCCGTTCCATTCGACCGGGGTGCCGCACGCAGGGGCGCCGCCCAGGGACCGGAGGCCCTGTTTCGGGCAGGCCTGGCGCGCAAGCTTGAGGCGCTTGGCGTCCAATATACCGCCGAACGGCTTGCTCCGCCGCCGCATGCCAAAGGCACGGCACGTGACGGCCGGCTAAAAAATCTGCCCGAGGTCATCGGCGTGAACGAAGCGCTGGCCGCCAGAGTCCACGCTGCAGCGGAAGCCGGCCACTTCCCCCTTGTTCTCGGCGGCGACCACAGCCTCGCAATCGGCACCCTTGCCGGATTAACCCGGCACTATCGTCGGATGGGCGTCATCTGGGTGGATGCGCATTCCGATTTGAATACGCCGGACACAACGCCTTCAGGCAATATTCACGGCATGTCGCTGGCCGTCGGCCTTGGGAAAGGCGACGCCCGGCTGACCGCCATCAGCTGCGACGGCTCTTCTATATCGCCTGAGCATGTTGTGCTTATCGGAGCCCGGTCTCTTGACCAGGGCGAGCGGGAGCTGATCCGCCGTGAAGGCATCACCTGTTACACGATGCAGGACATCGACCGTCTGGGCATGTTCCGTGTCATGGAGGAAGCGATTCGCATCGCATCTTCCGGAACGGACGGCGTTCATCTCTCTTTTGACATTGACAGCGTCGACCCATCGATCGCTCCGGGCACGGGGACGCCGGTGCCGGGCGGCCTAAGCTACCGGGAGGCGCATCTTGCGCTGGAAACGCTGCATGAAGCAGGAATTCTCAGCTCGGCCGAGTTCGTGGAGAACAATCCGCTCCTGGATTCCGGCCAGCGTACGTCCCGGCTCCTGGTTGGACTCATCTCCTCCTTGTTAGGAGAACGAATTCTATAAGCTGTACGGCCTTATGAAACAGGAGAAGTACATGTATGCAGGCCGGCACTGACCGTCTGCATGCTCTTTATGGCCCGAAGGAGGACGAAAAAGCATGCACCGCAATTTATCCCATATCGAGCGGTCCGAAAGGTTCGGCGCCAGGAACTACCACCCGCTTCCTGTCGTCGTTGCGAAAGCGGAAGGTGTTCTCGTCACCGATACCGAAGGCAATACCTATATCGATATGCTCAGCGCATACTCCGCCCTAAATGCCGGCCACCGCCATCCCCGGATTATTCAGGCGCTTAAGGACCAAGCGGACAAAGTGACTCTGACCTCTCGCGCATTTTACAATGATCAGCTCGGCTTCTTCTATGAACGGCTGTCTAACTATACCGGCAAAGACTTGATTCTTCCGATGAATACGGGAGCGGAAGCGGTGGAAACGGCCCTCAAGGCAGCCCGCCGTTACGCGTACCGGAACAAGGGCATCCCTGAGAATCAGGCCGAGATCATCGTCTGTGAAGGCAATTTCCACGGCCGGACGATCACAATCACCTCCTTCTCCTCGTCGGAGGAATACCGGAACGGGTTCGGTCCCTTTACGCCGGGGTTCAGGCAGGTCCCTTATGGCGACCTGAATGCTTTGGAGCAGGCCATCACGCCGAATACCGCCGCATTTCTGGTTGAACCGATCCAGGGCGAATCCGGCATCGTCATCCCGCCGGACGGCTACTTAAGGGAAGCGCGGGAGCTTTGCAGCCGCCATCGCGTCCTCCTGCTCGCCGACGAGATCCAGACCGGCTTCGGCCGGACGGGCAAGCGGTTTGCCTGCGACTGGGAGCAGGTGGAGCCGGATCTCTACATCTTGGGCAAAGCGTTAGGCGGCGGCGTGTTCCCCATCTCTGCCGTTGCAGCGGATAAAGACGTACTTGGCGTCTTCGAGCCGGGCTCCCATGGCTCAACCTTCGGCGGCAATCCGCTGGGCTGCGCCGTTGCGATCGCTGCGCTGGATGTCCTTGAAGAGGAAGAGCTCGCGGAAAGGTCCCGGGAGCTTGGCGAATATTTTGCCGGCAGGCTCCGCACAATCCAGCATCCCGATTTGAAGGAAGTACGGGGCAGAGGATTATTCATCGGCATGGAGCTTAACGTTCCTGCGCGGCCCTATTGCGAGAGGCTCATGAAGCTTGGCATTCTGTGCAAGGAAACCCATGAGCATACCATCCGCTTCGCTCCCCCGCTCGTCATACGAAAGTCCGAGCTGGATCAGGCGTTTGAATGCATCAGGCAGGCCTTTCAGGATACGACCCCATAATTTGAAGGCGAACCGCCAAGCTTTGCCGTTAGCGCATCACGCCTTTGCCTTTTGCCTCTTGCCTTTTGCCTTTGCAAAATGCTGCCCGTTCGCAAGCAGCCTCGCTGACCTAACAGGCTGGCGGACGGGC
This sequence comes from Paenibacillus ihbetae, assembly GCF_002741055.1. NCBI lineage: Bacteria > Bacillati > Bacillota > Bacilli > Caryophanales > Paenibacillaceae > Paenibacillus > Paenibacillus ihbetae. Next base: position 1,101,689 of record NZ_CP016809.1, read on the forward strand.
CTGCCGCGGTTGATTGAAGCCCCGCCGTCCTCTATGATGAAATCAGATCAATACGGGTCAGATGAAGGAGGCGAATATTCATGCGTTATGCAATATGCGGAGGCACCGGCTTTATCGGGCAGGCGTTATCCAGGCGGTGGTTAAACGAAGGACATGAGGTTATTATCGTTACGAGATCGCTCCCTGATGATGGACGCCAGCTCCAGGTTCAGCACAGCCAAGGGCAATTATCTTATGCCACCTGGGATGATATGAAGGACAGCCCGGAGCGGTTCGAGCATCTGGATGCGCTGGTCAATCTGGCCGGAGCATCGCTCAGCCAGCGCTGGACGGAACGCGGGAAGCAGCGGATCATGGATTCCCGGCAGCAGACCGTTTTGGCTGTGGCTGAACTTTTGCACCGCCTGAAGCATAAGCCTCCTGTCGTTGTCCAAGCCTCGGCCATGGCCATTTACGGCACGTCCGAAACGTTGACGTTCGATGAGACCAGCCCTGCTGCCGTCCAGGATTTCCCGTCTCGTGTCGTCCAGCAATGGGAGGCGGCGGCAGACCGCATTCCTGCCGGGCGCTTGATCAAGCTTCGCATCAGCGTCGTTCTCGGCAATGAAGGCGGCGCTTATCCGAAGATGCTGCTTCCCTATAAGCTCGGGGCGGGCGGCAAAATCGGAAGCGGCAGGCAGTGGTTCTCCTGGATCCATATTGACGACATGGTTGGCTTGATAGATTACTGCATCTGCCATGGCGATATATCAGGCCCGGTTAATGCCGCCTCGCCGTATGCCGTCACGAACGACCAGTTCGGGCGAACGGTCGCCAGCGTGTACCGCCGGCCGCACTGGTTTCCGCTTCCAGCCGTTCTGCTTAAAGGCGTCCTCGGCGAAATGTCGCTCATTTTGCTCAAGGGCCAACACATCGTCCCGGCAAAAGCGCTGGCCCACGGCTTCCGGTTCCGATATCCCGAGCTTACAGCGGCCCTGACGCAGTTAAAGGAGCAGAAATAGCTTCCTCCCCGCTCATTGTCTGACTTACCCCGCGCCACCTATGAGACGGCGACGATATGCAGCAACCTATATGGAATTTGTCATCATTATGTTACATATTGAAAAGCGATGAGGCTTGCAAAGGATGGTATGATAACAGGAGCGCCGCAACCATCTTCAACCGAAAGGATGAACAATTTGTGGGAACTTGATCGGACCAGCACCAAACCCCTCTATAAACAAATTGCCGACGAACTGGAGCAAAAAATCGCTTACGGCGAATTCCCGGCCGGCAGCTTGCTCCCATCGGAACGAAAGCTGGCGGACCAGCTCGGGGTGAACCGCAGCACCGTGGTCTTGGCCTATTCGGAGCTTCGCTCGCTGGGAATTCTGGAGAGCCGTCTGGGCAGCGGCACGTGGGTCAGCGTCACAAAGTGGGGCGTCACGCCAAAGCATACGCCGAACTGGCACCGTTATGCCGAAGGCGGCAGCTTTCTTCCAAGCCCGCCCTTTTTGCGCAGAATCCGCGAGGCGCTTGAGCTCGATCCTTCGATGATCGATTTTGCAGGCGGCGAGCTTGCCGCCGAATTGTCGCCGCTCGAGGAGCTTCATACCATCATGAGCGAGAAATTGCCCTTGATGTATCTTGGATACGACAACCCGCAGGGCTATGAGCCGCTGCGGGATACGCTCGTTTCATTTTTGCGGGAATACCGGGGCATCCATACGGCGGCATCCTCCATTTTAATTACATCAGGGTCCCAGCAATCGCTGTACCTCATTACGCAATGCTTGCTGTCGCCGGGGGATGCGGTCGCTATCGAAGATCCTTCGTACTGCTACTCCCTGCCTATGTTCCAATCGGCCGGGCTGCGCCTGTTCCGGCTTCCCGTCGACGAACAGGGCATCCATCCGGATGACCTTTACGAGCTGTATCATAAACACCGCATCAAAATGATTTTTCTCAATCCCAACTTCCAGAATCCGACGGGGGCCCTGCTCTCTCCGGAACGAAGGGAGCGTCTGCTGCATATTGCAGGCGAGCTCGGGCTGCCGATCGTTGAGGATGATCCGTTTAGCATGACAGCTTATGACGGGACGCCGGCGCCTTCACTGAAATCGGCGGACCGCGCCGGCTCCGTTCTCTACATCGGCTCCTTCTCCAAAATGGCGGCGTCCGGACTGCGCGTCGGCTGGATGGTGGCCCCCCATTCGATCGTGAAACGGCTGTCCGATGCAAGGCAGCAGATGGATTTCGGATTAAGCGTCGTTCCCCAACAGGTAGCGGCCCAATTTTTGAACTCCCGCTATTTTCTTCCCCACATCGACCGGCTGAGGTCCAGATTGCGTCATAAACGCAATTTAACGATCGCCGCACTGGAGCGTGAGCTCCCCGGCATGATTCGTTGGAGGCACCCGGAGGGCGGCCTGCATCTGTGGTGCACCATCGCGCCCGAGGTGAATGACGGCAAGCTGCTTGAGGCCTGCATTCAGCGGGGCATGGTTTTCGTTCCGGGCAGCGTCTACGGATCCGCCTCCGGCCATGTGCGCCTGACATACGGCCGGGCGAATACGGAGGATATCCCGGAGGGCATCTCCCGGTTCGCCGCTGCCTTAAGGTCCGTCTTAAACTGACATCTCTCCTATTATGCTGACCACGCATTATGGTAACCACGCAATGACGTAACCAACGCAATGACGTAACCAAACTCAATGATGTAACCATACGCAAAAGGCTCCCGGTGCTTGACCGGGAGCCTTGCGCGCCTATCGTCATTTAAAGATCAGCCATATCGCGATGAACGCAATGATGGAAGCCAGATAGATAATGAGCAGTTTCGTTAGATTTTTTCGGGTTTTGCGCATATAGTTCGGATTTTCTTTCTGGTTTTCCTTGGACAATCCCACCAGCAGTGTGGATACGCCGCCGATGATTGCCAGGGCGATCACGATGATGTACATAACCAATCCCCATACAACCCCATTCGATTATTCATTGTGACCTAACACCCCATGGAGCGGCTCCATGAGTTGATCCGGCGATTTACTTGCAAGTTTCATTATAATGAACAAACGGGACCCGCACACCATCCAATTGCCAAGCAGTTGCTCCCATCCAATTATGCCCGGCATACCGTCCTCGCCGTCCCCATGCATCCAGCGCTCTGCTTTCCTTAGGATTTTCGTTCCGGCCCGCAGCAGATAAATAGCAGCGCCTCAAGAATACATGCTCAACCCCAAGACATTAAAGAGCCGAGGTCGTCTTTCCATGCCTGGGAGAAGCTGCAAGGGACTATTTCCGAAAAGACTCAGAGAGCGCCGTAAATATGACGCCAAGCGCATGGGCACCAGCGTCGGGATACCCGATGCTCCGCTCGCCGACCGTGCCGGCCCGTCCCATCCGCGCTGCAAAAGTTTCCGTCCGCTTCGCGCCTTCCACCGCAGCCCGGGCCGCATTGACGCCGGCTTCGATCAGATCTTCGCCGGAGCCTGCGCTCGCCTTCCAGGACTCCGCATAAGGGATCAGGGCATCCATCAGCGTCTTGTCGCCGACGACGGCTCCTCTGCCGAAGGAGCGTTCCCCCGTCTCCTGGATGCCCTTAACGACCGCAGCCAGCATTTCGGCGATTTCCGGTACGCTCAGCTCCGTACGGCTGCCGGCATATTTGCCTGCGGCGCGGAAGGCGGAGCCCCATATCGGACCGGATGCTCCTCCGCAGTGCTCCATAATGACCAGCGAGCATGCCCCGAGGAAGCTCCCCATATCTTTCGCCTGGGATAATAGATCGTCCCATTCGGTCTTGAGCTGCTTGAAGCCTTTGGCCACGCTCATGCCGAAGTCGCCGTCGCCTGCATGGGCATCCAGCTCGCAGAACGGAACTTCATTCTCGATAATGATTTCGCTCATTTTATCGATGGCATAAATCAGATTGTGAAGCGACAATCGGTCTCCCCGAATGACCGCATATGCCTCATCGGTTATCGTCCGGAACGACACCGGCTTCGGGCTGTCCTTCTCCGCCGAATCTCCGATGTACCGGACCGGCTGATGATCCCCCTGCTCCCGGACGACGAGGGCCGGCGTGCTGCATTCCGCGCTCAGCCAGCGCTTCCGTTCATCATTTAAGTTCATGATGGACAGCGAAGCGCCTGCCATATCAATGCTGGTCATGTAGTTCCCGACAAAGACCCGGTATACCGCCACATTCAGGCGATGCAATTCCCGCATAACCGCATGGTTCAGCAAATATAGCTCCTGCACCGGCGTTCCCCCGAATCCGTTGACCAGCACGGCAGCCTCCTTCACGGAAGCGCCGCCGGCCTGCAGGCTTGCCAGCAGCTCCGCCACCATCCGCTTCGCCAGCTCATCCGCGGACACCATCTTCTCCCGGCGGATTCCCGGCTCGCCATGGATGCCGACTCCATACTCCATCTCCTCATCGCCGATGGAGAAGGTCGGTGTGCCTTTGGCCGGCACCGTGCATGAGGTGAGCGCAAAGCCGATGCTTTTGACGTTGTCAATCGCGCTTTGCGCCGCGGCTTTGACCTCATCCAGAGACAGCCCGGCTTCAGCGGCTGCACCGGCGATTTTATGTACCAGCACCGTCCCTGCGACGCCTCGCCGCCCTACGGTATACAAACTGTCCTCCACGGCAATGTCGTCATCGACTTTGACATAATCGACCTGAAGGCCGTCCTCGCCGGCCAGGTGGGCGGCATTCTTGAAATTCATCATGTCTCCGCTGTAATTTTTAATGATCATAAGCGTTCCCTTGCGGCTGGCCGTTGACTTGAGCGCCTGATATACCTGGATCTGGGATGGCGAAGCAAACACGTCGCCGCAGACGGCCGCGTCCAGCATTCCCTTCCCTACAAAGCCGGCATGCGCCGGTTCATGGCCGCTGCCCCCGCCGCTGATCAGGGTGACTTTATCCTGATTAAGCTCTCTTTTCTTAATGAACGTATATTTCGGGTCAAACTCCAGCTCCGGATGAGCCATGACAAAACCGCTGCACATTTCCTTGACGAGGTTCTCCGGTTTGTTCATGATCTTTTTCATTGTATCGCATCCTTTTCTATCGAAATTCAGCTGCTCCAAGCGACATGACCATAATGTCATTATACATAAAGTATACCTGAAGTGCGTGCAGGCTCAGGGAACCGTTCACGACTTTGCGTCATTTTCGGATGACGGATTCGAAAACATGCGGGCATTCAACCTCATACCCGGATATGCGACAGCACGGCTTTCGGCTGGCGGCCTGCAATGAGCTTCCGGCCATCCGTATAGCCCTCTTCGCGCCCTTCCAGCTCCCGAACCAGGACGGATCGCCAATGATTGATGCGCTCCTGATGCGGTTCATCCTCGATCGCATTGTGAAGCTCCTGCGGGTCATGCTCCAGATCAAAGAACTGCTCCTCGCCGGTTTGGGAATACCAGATGAACTTCGCCTTCCCGTCCGTGACCCAGTGGCTCGACTGAAGCCCTTGAGCATGCTCGCCATGCAGGTGGCTGCGCCAAGCCACGGCTCCTTTCTTCCCTCCCTGTTCTGCCGATGCGAGCCCCCAGATGCTCTGTCCTTCCACCGTATCCGGGACAGGCACACCGGCTGCTTCAAGCAGCGATGGCATAATATCCCGCAGCTCCACCAGTTGATCCGCCACCAGGCCGCGTTTTAATCCCAGACGGTTCCCCGGATCGTTTACGATAAACGGCACATGGGCGCTTCCTTCGTACGGCAGAGACTTGCGGAACAAATGGTGGTCCCCGAGCAGCTCGCCATGGTCGGAGGTGAACACAATCACTGTATTGTTCAGCTCCCCATATTCGTGTAACGCCTGAAGGAAACGGCCGATCTGATGATCCAAATGCGTGATCAGGGCGTAATAGGCCGCCATGGCTTTACGCAGGCGCCTTTTGGGCACGAGTCCCCGCCCCGTGACCGGGGAAAGCCCCGCCTGAGAGACATCCTCCTTCTCTGCCCAATCTCCAACCGGCGGCTCCGGTATTTCGGCTTCCTCATACAGGTCCAGATAGGCTTGCGGGGGATCGAATGGCGGATGCGGGCGCACGAAGGACATCCACAGGAAGAACGGCTTCCCGGGGTCCCGGCGCCGGAGGAAATCAATGGATTGCGTGACCGTCCAATTGGTCGGATGCAGCATTTCGGGCAGATGCCAAGGCCGGGCGACCGTCGATGCGTTGCAGTCAAGGCCGAGATCGATCAGATCCGCCCCGGGTACCCGCTCGCGAAGCCACGGAACATAATCGTCGACTTGATCGTAGTGCTCCTGCATCGGAATGCTGTGATTGTTGCGGTTATGGTGCAGATACCCGTCATGGAGGACGACGTTATGAAATCCCATCAAGCTGCGCGCAGGATACACATGCATCTTGCCGACGCACTGCGTATGATAACCCGCTTGCGCCAGCTCTCCCGGCAAGGTTTTCTCGTACTTCCAAGGGACGCGGTCCTGATATCCGACGCGGCCGTGAGTTCGCTGCGATTGTCCGGTAAAGATGGCTGCCCGTGCAGGCACGCAGGTCGGCGTAGCCGAATAGGCGCGGCTGAACCGTACGCCGGTTCGGGCGAGCTCGTCCAGATTGGGCGTCTCGACGACGGGATGGCCCGCAATGCTAAGACAATCAAAACGCATCTGATCCACCGTAATCAACAACATGTTAGGCCTTTCTTGGCTTTGGCTAGACTGCATTCCATTTCCTCCCTGGCATATGTACGTCTAAAGCGTAAAGCGTTTTCAATTTCTGATTACCTTCATTAAACCTTCGTTTGGATGAAAAGTAAACCTATACTCCGGATTCTGTCGCGGTGAAGGGGGCTTTCTGATCTTTTTGCGATGCAGCTGTTTGGTTTGGGCACCCTCCTCGTCCGGCGTCTATGTTTCGGGATACCTCCAGGACAACATCGGCTTTTAGGGTAACGGATTCGGGAGGATGTCTAGCGAGTGAGTAAACGAAAAAAACGGACACGCCGCAGCGAGTCCGTTCCTAGAGCGTGGGCGTGCAATGACTGCAAGTGACTGCAAATGACACCCCATTTGACATGCCCTGAATGAATTGCTTCATTCATGAATACGTGTAACCAAAAAAACCGCTTGCCGGAGCTTTCACGTAATGCTTCTATCCATGCCAAATCATGACTGGACCGGCGATAATTCGCTTTCCGTCACCCATTTATGATTCTTCACTTCCTCGCCGCCTGTCGTCGGCGTGAAATCCACCATGTACACCGTCGTCTGCTGGGCCGAATCGATCTTTGCGGTTGCGCCCTTCATCCCTTCCATGTGGTATGCATTAACGACGACTTCCGTCCCTGGCTGCAAAGGTGGAGCTCCCGGGTTCTGCAATTCTTCGTGAATGACCCACTTATGATTCTTGACCTCTTCCCCGCCGGTGGTCGGCGTGTAAGAAATCGTATAAACCGTTGTATCGTAAGCACCCACAATCGTAGCCGTTGCTCCCTTCATGCCCGCCATGTGATCGGAGTCTATGATGGCTTGCGTGCCTATGCCATAAGTCGGATTCGGGGCCTCCTTCAAGCCTTCGGGCACCTCGCCTGAGCCGGAATGATTCATATTGCTATGGTCCATTTCCCCCGCATGGCCTTGATTTCCTGCACCGCCCGTATCGCCGTTCGTATTTGTACTGCCGCAAGCTCCCAGGACCAAGAGCAAGGACGCGGCGATGAGCCATACAGCCATCGGTTTTAATCCTTTTTTGAACATCGTTCCAAAAACTCCTTTCGATCCGTGATGCTTCCGATCATATCAACCGGTTGTGAAGAACCTGTGTAGCTCGTTCTATTTCATTTCTGCCCGCTACTATCCTGTTCATACCCAAAACGGCGGCAGGTAATCTGCCGCCGCCTCAAACCAGCTTATTATTTGACGGATACGATCTCATCGATCTTTATCCATTCCCACTCCCCGGGTCCGACGGCCAGCTTGATCTCCCGTCTTTGAGTCAGCACGGTCGTAACGACACCGGTTAGCTCGACATCCTCGTATTCATCGTAAAGCTGCAACGAAATGGTCCGGCACTCATGAAAAGATTCGGCCAGCATGCGCTCGATCAGCTCCATTTCCTGCGGATCCAGGTTCGGCTTATCCTTTCTCCCCTCTTCAAGCTGCCGCCGGATAATCGTCGCTTTATGCTCGGGCAGCATCATGCGGCTGGATTCCCACAGCCCGTTGCCTTCCAGCTTTTTTCGTGTTGTCATTTAAAGTGTCCTCCTATCTTAGCTGAACGATCCAACGCTTGGCCGGCCTCGGTTTTGGAGACGGCCCGAATGACGATGCCATCCCCGTACTTGCGCTTTAAGGCATCGGTCACCCGCTCAAGCGCCATCGATTTCTCGCGCCCCATATCGAAGAGGGACAATTGATATTCCGTATCGGGGGTAAGCTGCGATAAACTGACGCCCACCCTGCGGATCGGCAGGCCGTCCCAATATTTCTCCAGCAGCCTGCACGCCCAGCGGTAAACTTGATTCGTAATGTTGGAGGGGTCCTCCATCTTCATTTGCCGCGAAAATCCCGTAGGGCGGTCAAAATCCGCTCCCATGCAGCCGACGGTTACGACATGGCCCATAAAGCCGAGCCCGCGGCATCGCTGGCATACGAGCTCCGTCAGCTCCAGCAGCACGACCTTAATTTCCTCCAGCCTGCCGTAATCGCGGGGCAGGGTCATCATATGACCAACCGACTTAGGATCGACCTGGTGCGTGCCCGGACGTACGGGGCTATCATCGATCCCGTTGGCAATTCTCCAGTACAGTTCAGCCTGGATATCCGAGTTTTTCCCGAACTTTCGCCGCATCATCTGCTTGAGCTTAGGGAGGGGGGTCTGGGCGACGCTGCCGATCGTCGGCAGCCCCATGACATTGAAATGCCGGGTCATTCTGCTGCCGGCCATAAACATATGGTTTACGGGAAGCTTCCACAGCGTTTCGGCAAGATTTTCTTTAGGCAGGGTGTAGATTCCGGATGCGGATTTTTTCGCGTAATTGTCGCAGGCCGTCTTGGCGAGAATTTTCGTTTCGGAAATTCCGAAGCGTGTATGCACCCCTGTCGCATCCTTAACATGAGCCTGAATCATTCGGGCAAGCTCCTCCGGCGTGCAGCCGTACAAATGCAAGCTGCCGGTCACGTCAAGGAACTGCTCGTCGATGCTGTACGGCTCCACCAAATCGGTATAGGATTTATAAATCTCCGTGATCTGCATGGAGACATCGATATACCTCTGCATCCGGGGCTTGATAACGACGACGTCCGGACATTTCGCGAGCGCCTCTCCGAGCCTTTCGGCTGTCGTTATGCCTTTAGCCTTAGCAATCGGGCATGCCGCCAGCACGATGCCGGACCGTCGTTCCGGATCGCCGGCAACGACTAGAGGGCGGTCTTTATATTCGGGATGCTCCGCCTTCTCCACGCTGGCGTAAAAAGACTGGCAGTCCGCTAACATGACAACCCGTTTGGCCGGCTTCATGACAGACACCCCTTGTCTGCGATTTTCAAGCCCAGGTAGCTGTACGACCGCTCCTCGATTTCCGCCTCGATCAGCCCCCACAGCATGGACAGCTTATGGCGATACCCTCTGCACATAAATTCCACTTCAATTCCGAGCCTGGTCTTTCGATTGTCGTATACCTTTAAGCCGATCTCTCGCATGTTCCTTCGAGCCGCCGTTAAATCGGCCAATGCCGCCCTCTGTATGCGCTCGATCATAACCTTGGTCAGCTCTGAGGACTTTAGATCCGACCGGAACAGAATGTCCCGGTCATGTTCCAGCACATCGAGCAATAACGGCAATAGAGCGTAGTCCTTTACCAGCTTGGTTTCGTCTGACTTTAGCCCAATACTCAACATCACTATCCACCTCGTAACGGGAACGTTTGTTTGTATTATATGCGAACATTCGTTCTTTTATCAATGTAAATTTAACCCTGTTGTCCCCGGGGCGTCCCTGGGAGTCGGCGGGATCCATTAAACTTTCGCAGCAAACAAGCCCCTCCGGCACGCAAGGCCGAAGGGGCTTGTCAAAACAAACGGATCATCAAGAAGGTGGTCCTGCGGGGCAGAACATCAATGCGGCACAAACACAAGCTGCAGAACAAACAGCACGGCAAAAATATACATAAGCGGATGAACGGCTTTCCACTTGCCTTTTACGATTTTCATCAGCGGGTACGAAATGAACCCGAACGCAATGCCGGTCGCAATGCTGGACGTAAGCGGCATCGTCAGAATGACGAGGAAAGCCGGGAACGCCTCGTCAAAGTCCCTCCAATCGATATGGCGGACATTGCTCAGCATCAGGCATCCGACCACGATCAGCGAAGGCGCCGTAATCGCAGACAAGCCGGCGACGGCGCCGATGAGCGGACTGAAGAAGGCCGCTACCACGAACAGGAGCGCCACGACCACTGAGGTAAGGCCGGTCCGGCCGCCTGCGCCGACGCCTGCCGCCGATTCAATATAGGCGGTGGTCGGACTGGTGCCGACCATCGAGCCGGCAACGGTCGCCACGGAGTCCGAGAACATCGCACGCTCGGCCCGGGGCAGCTTGTTATCCTTCATAAAGCCCGCCTGTTCGGCAACGCCGACGACTGTGCCGGTCGTATCGAACAGCGTCACCAGCAGGAAGGAGAACACGACCGCATACAGGCTGTGGGAAATAACATCGGACGCCGCCGTGATCGGGTTCCATACGAGAATTCCTTCAGGGAGCGCAGGCGCCGACACGACACCGTTCGTAAACGACAGCATTTCCGCAAAATAAGCAATGATTCCCGTAATAATCATCCCTATAAACAAAGCGCCCTTCACATCGCGGGACAACAGGATCAATGTTACGACCAAACCAACCAGTGCGAGCACCACGCTTGGTTGATGCAGGTCACCGAGCGCCACCAAATTATCCGGATGCGCTGTAATGATACCGCTCATCCGCAAGCCGAGAAAGGCAATGAACAATCCAATTCCGACGGTTATCGCATGCTTCAGATTCGCCGGGATCATCTCGATCAGCCTGCGCCGAAGAGTCGTCATGGACAGCAGCAGGAACAGGATACCGGCAATGAACACCGCCGAGAACGCTTCGATGTACCCAAGTCCCGCATGCCCCTGAACGACAGAATATGTAAAATACGCATTCAGCCCCATCCCGGGCGCAACGGCGATCGGATACCTTGCCACAAGTCCCATCAGCAGGGTGCCGATCACGGCAGCAATGATCGTCGCCGTGAAGCTCTGCTCAAACGGCACACCGGCCTCGGACAATATGAGCGGGTTCACCACCGTAATATAAGCCATTGTAAAGAAGGTCGTAATACCGGCAACCACTTCGGTCTTTACCGAGGTGCCGTTAGCTTTTAAATCAAACACAAAATATCCTCCATTTCTAATGCTTGTAACATGAGAGAAGCCAAGAGCTTCTTGGGGATGCGGTCCCGCGCATGGTATACTTGAAACTAAAAACCGATGATTTCGCTTGTTGAGGAGGCCGAAAAAACCGATGTGCGGACGTTTTACGCTCACCGTCACCTGGGAAGAGCTGATGATGAGGTATCTGATCGATCCCGAGTCCGTCTCTCCCTTTCACATGCCACGCTACAATATTGCCCCGACGCAAATGGTAACGGCCATCATCCATGACGGGCGGTCCAACCGGATCGGCCAGCTGCAGTGGGGACTTGTCCCATCGTGGGCGAAGGACCCCTCCGCCGGCAGCAAGATGATCAATGCGCGAAGTGAAACGCTTGAGGAGAAGCCTGCTTATAGGATGCCCTTTTATCGGAAAAGATGCCTCATTCCTGCCGACGGATTTTACGAATGGCAGAAAACCGACGCAGGAAAGCAGCCCCTTCGCATCAGCATGCGCAGCGGACGCATCTTCAGCATGGCCGGACTCTATGACACGTGGATCACGCCGGACGGGCAGAAATTAAGCACCTGCACCATCATTACAACGGAGCCCAACACGCTGATGGAGCCCATCCATAACCGGATGCCGGTCATTCTCCGCCCGGAGGACGAAGCGCTATGGCTTGACCGTAGCCCGGCCCTGGAGGGAAGCGATCCGGGCGCATCCTCCGCGCTCGAGCCGCTTCGCGAGCTCCTGAAGCCCTATCCGGCCGAGGAGATGCAGGCCCATCCCGTCAGCACCATCGTCAACTCCGTCAAGAATGATACGGAGGAATGCATCCGCTCGATAACAAGCAGCTGATATCCCCGCAGCGAATGAACCCAAACGCAAGAAGCCCCCGGCTGAGGAGGAGACCCTTCCTCCGGGGGGCTTCTTCTTATGCTGAAATCTCCCGATGCATGCTCAATTTTTAACGGAACATCCCCCACAGCTTGATTAAATGAAATGTATTGTTCGGATCGATGCGCTGTGCAAGCACGAATTGAACGATCTGCTGTTCCTGCACGGAGCTCAGCCTTTCGTTTAAGATGCCGCTGGCGGTTCGCACCAATTGATGGACCTTCACGCTGTTCTGCAGATCCGCCTTGGTCAAGCCTTGCGTCAGGCCCTTGATTCTTTCTTTGACGAGCGGGTTTTTCATCTTAAGCTTGATGCGTTCCACCAGCTGCGGACTAATCCCGTACTGCTGATAACTCAATGGTAAGGCACCTCCCGTAATAATTGCTGTCGCCTTTTTTGAGTATATGACGAAGGCCCGTCCATTGTGCCAACGGATTCCCGCATCCTGCCCGCTCCCGGCTTGAGGCTGCTTCTTCGAAGCTTCTACGCCCCTTGGATTTTAATCCATAATATCGCCTTGAAAAATCTTCTCCTGCTGCAAATAATCCCGCAGCGGCTCATATTCGGGCGAGGTCCAGAAGGAGCTGTCGCTCACCAGAGCGGCCGCATCATCCCTTGCCTCCTCCACGACTTTGAAATCGGCCACCATGTCGGCCAGCCGGAATTCCGGCAGACCGCTTTGCTTCGTCCCGAAGAAATCCCCGGGCCCCCGCAGCTCCAAATCCCGCCGGGACACCTCGAAGCCGTCCTCCGTTTCGGTCATCACCTGCATCCGCTCCTGCCCAACCTCGGACTTCGGATCGGCGACCAGCACGCAGTACGACGCGTGCTCACCGCGGCCGACCCGGCCCCGCAGCTGGTGCAGCTGCGACAAGCCGAAACGGTCGGCGTCCATGATGACCATCAGGGTGGCGTTCGGCACATCGACGCCGACCTCCACGACCGTGGTCGAAATTAACAGCTGCACTTCATTCTCATAGAACTGGCGCATCACTTCATCCTTCTCGGCGGGCGTCATCCGCCCGTGCAGCAAGCCGACCCGATAGCGCGGGAACGCCTGCTGCATCTGGACATGCAGATCGATCGCATTTTGCACATCCAGCTTATCCGACTCCTCGATCAACGGCGCGATCAGATACGCCTGCCGGCCCTGATCCACTTCCCTGGAGATAAAGCCAAGCACGCGGTCCATCAGATCATGCTTGACCCAATACGTGGTGATCGGAATGCGCCCCTTCGGACGCTCCGACAGCGTCGACACATCCATATCGCCGAAGGCGGTGATAGCCAGCGTCCGCGGGATCGGCGTCGCGGTCATCGTAAGCACATCGGGATTGTAGCCTTTACGGCGCAGGATGCTCCGCTGGTTGACCCCAAACCGGTGCTGCTCATCGGTGACGACAAGACCCAGCTGCCGGAAAAATACATCATCCTGGATGAGAGCATGGGTGCCGACAACGACATCCGTCAATCCCATCTGGAGCGAGGCCAGCAGATCCTTGCGCTTTTTCCCCGTCACGCTTCCGGTAAGCAGGCCTACCGTAATGCCGAACGGCTCGAACAGCTTCTGCAGAGAGCGCATATGCTGCTCCGCCAAAATTTCGGTCGGCACCATCAAGGCCCCCTGAAAGCCGGATCGCACGGTTGTATACAAGGCGATAGCCGCAACGACCGTCTTACCGGAACCGACATCTCCTTGAAGGAGACGGTTCATGCAATAAGGAGAGCGCATGTCATGCAAAATCTCCAGCTCCACCTTTTTCTGGGCGTCGGTCAGCTCGAACGGCAGGCTGCGCACGAATTCCCGTATGGTGGCATTATCGGCCGTATGAACCACGCCGTCCATCCGGCCGCGGTTCAATGCGCGGAACGCCTGCATCTTCAGCTGGAACAGAAACAGCTCCTCATATACCATCCGGCGCCGGCCTTCCTGCCCTTCCTTGGAGTCGACCGGCTGATGGATCGTCATAATCGCACGCTTGCGAGGCATCAGATCGTACTTCTGCAGCAGCGGTTTCGGCAAAATTTCAGGAATCATCTCCCCGTACTGCTCCAATGCCTGTCCCATCGTCTTGCGGATCCAGGACTGCGTAATTTTCCCGCCGATGGAATAGACGGGCTGCAGTGTGCCGCTGCGGAACGCCCCTTTATCGGGAAATTCCGATTCCGAGACGGTCAGCTGCATTCTCCGTTGATCCCACTTGCCGGTCAGCACGATTTCCCGCCCGGCGGTCAGCTGGTCCTTCAGGAAATGCCGATTGAACCAGGTCGCCGTAAACATCCAGCTCTCGGCCAGCATTTTGCAGGTCAGGCGGGACTTTCGCCCGTAACGCTGCAGAACGGGGACGCTGGCGACTTTCGCCTGGATCGTGATTTTATCCCCGTCCTTCACTTCGCTTAAACTCCGTAGCCGGTAATCCTCATACCGGAACGGATAATATTCGAGCAAATCCTTAACCGTATAGACGCCAAAGGCGTGAAGCTCCCCTTCTTTCAGAGCGCTCACGCCGTTGATCTGTCTGACGGATATGGAATCGAGTTTGAGACTCATATCTATCATCTACCTCACTTAAGCAGGCCAAATATAAGCTGCAATCGTTCCCGGCCCGACATGCGTGCCGATCACGGGGCCGATTTCGGAATATACGACATCCTCCACCGTGAACACCGCTGACAGCTGCTGCAGGAAATCCTCCACCAGAGACCGGTCAGCCGTATGTCCCACAGCCACCTTGATATGACGAACCTCCGGCAGATCCTGCTGAAACAGCTCGATCATGCGGGCGGTCGCTTTCTTGCGTCCCCGAACCTTCTCCACCGGAAAAATAATGCCTTCATCATCAATGGACAGGATCGGCTTGATGTTAAGCAGCGTACCGAGCACCGCCGAAGCCTTGCCGATTCTGCCGCCCTTCTGTAAATACTCCAGCGTATCGACCAGGAAATACAGTCTCCGTTTGCTGCGAAGCTCCTCCAAGGAGGCGACGATATCCGCAGCAGCCGCTCCTTCTTCGGCAAGCCTTGCTGCATGTACGACAAACAGGCCGAAGCCGTAGGAGGCGGACTTGGAATCCCATACGGTAATATCCGCATCCCGCTCAATGAGCGAAGTCGCGAGCAGAGCGGACTGGTAGGTGCCGCTCAGTCCCGATGAAATGTGTATTGATATAATCGAACAGCCCGGATACCGGTCCAGAATGGATTCATACACGGCAACGAAATCCGCCGGCGACGGCTGGGAGGTGGTCGGCAGCTGCGCTGACTGTATCAGCTTCTTGTAAAATTCCCCCGCCGATATTTCAACACCGTCCAAATAGGTCTCTTCTCCGAACATCAGTCTCAGCGGCACGATATGAATGTTGTGCTGCTTCACCAGGTCTGCCGGAATATCCGCTGTGCTGTCTGTCACAATCACGGTCTTATTCACCGGAACCCCTCCTAAAAAAATACCTTCAAATGAACACCGGTCCGATCGATCAAGATTCTACAGAGAACAGATAGGCATAGATCGGCTGTCCGCCGTAATGAACCTCGACCTCCGCATCCGGATACTGCTCTTCAAGCCAATTCGTCAATGCGTTGGTCGATTCCTCGGATGCGTCCGCTCCCGTAAGCAGCGTGACGATCTCGTCTCCGGATTGAAGCATCTTGCCGAGCAGCTCCTGGGACGTCGTAATCAGATCAGGAGTCGCTGCCACGATGCTGGAGTTGCGGATTCCGATAAACTGTCCCGCCTTAATCTCCAAATCGTCGATCGTCGTGTCGCGCACCGCATAAGTCACCTGCCCGGACTGCACCCGGGAGATCGCATCCAGCATGTTGTCCGTATTCACGTCTATGCTCTCATCCTCTTGGAAAGCAAACGCGGCCGCAATCCCCTGCGGAATTGTCTTGCTCGGAATAACCGTCACTTGACGCTCGCCTTCCAGCAGTTCTCGGGCCTGCTGGGCAGCAAGCACGATATTGGAATTGTTCGGCAAAATATAGACTTGCTGCGCCGAAATCGAGGAGATCGCGTTCACGAAGTCCTCCGTGCTCGGATTCATCGTCTGCCCGCCGGACAGCACGACGTCAACGCCCAGGCTCTTGAAGATGTCCGAAATGCCGTCTCCCGAGGATACGGCGATGAACCCGTACGGTGCGATCTCATCCGCCGGCGGCACGGCCGGAGCTTCCGGAGTCTTCGGCTCGGCCGGGATATCGGCAAACAGCTCCGGCATCGGCGCAATATCCATGCCGGTCGTCAACAGCTCGCGATGCTGCTCACGCATGTTCAAAATATGAATCTGGGTGATCTCGCCATAAAGCAGTGCCAAATTCAGCACATCACCTGGAGCTTTGGAGTGAACATGAACTTTAATCGTTTCGTCATCGGAGATGACGATGATCGAATCCCCATTAACAGCAAGCGCTTTCCGGAATTGATCCTCATCAAATTCGGCACGTGCTCCATCACCAAGCTGACGATTGATGAAAAATTCCATATCATACAAGAACTCGATATCTTCCGTCGACAACTGGGATTGAGCGGATGATGGAGGTGCGGTAACCGCCTGGAGGCTCGGAGCCGGGATACTGACGGGCTCGGCTTTGCCTGTGACCGTTGCGGCTTGTCCCCCTGCGGCAGCAAACGTTCCGGGTGCACCCTCTCTACGGAGCGCTTCCAGGAATCCTTCATAAATATACACAAGACCCTGCCCGCCCGAATCTACGACGCCGACCTGCTTCAGCACCGGAAGCATCTCCGGAGTCTGCGACAATGTCTCCTTCGCCTTAGCCAGCACTTGCTCCATCAGCTCGATGATGTCGCTGCTGCGGCGGGAATAATAGACGGCATGCTTGGCCGCTTCCTTGGCAACGGTAAGGATCGTTCCTTCAACGGGTTTGACTACGGCTTTATAGGCAGCTTCAACCCCGGTCTGCAATGCGGCGGCGAACTGATGTGCATTCAGCTCCGCATAAGGTGCCGCATACCGGCTGAAACCGCGGAACAGCTGGGACAGAATAACCCCCGAGTTCCCCCGCGCGCCCATTAGAAGCCCCTTGGACAGTACACCGGCGCTGTGTCCGACGGATTCCGAGTGCTTGCTCTTTAATTCGGCAACCCCTGCGGTCATGGTCAAATTCATGTTCGTTCCCGTGTCGCCATCCGGCACCGGAAACACGTTCAGCGAGTTGACATGTTCCGCATGCTGCTGCAGCTGCTCCGCTCCGGCTAGGACCATCGCGGTAAATTCTGTTCCATTCAAAGAACGCTTACTCAATGAGAATTCCCCTTCCTGGCTTGATACCCTTTAAACCTTCTTACGAAAAACGTTATCTCTATTTGATAGCTAATAGCCGACGAAATGCCCAAAGCGATAAATAATAGACTTCCTATGATTAAACCGATCGCAACATGCTGATGGGCTGATCTCGTCTCCTCTCGTCTCGGGCAGTCTCCAGAAGCTTACGGAGTCATGCCGACCAGCCCACAATACACACTTGTATCTCGAATATTATGGACTAATCAACATTGTACTATAAGAAGAAAGAGAAATAAATGTTTTTAGGGCAGTTGACGCGGCAATTTTTACTGTGATATTATATTTAAGTATTGTTTCATGCAGGGTTTAGGAACAAGGAGGTGTAATTGATGGCTCGCAAATGTTATGTAACTGGCAAGAAACCAAGCAGCGGTAACCATGTTTCCCATGCTAATAACCACAACAAGCGCACTTGGGGCGTTAACGTTCAGAAGGTTCGCATCCTCGTGGATGGCAAGCCAAAACGTGTATACGTCAGCACTCGCGCATTGAAATCCGGTAAAGTGACTCGCGTATAATCATCTCATGCTATATGAAGAAAAACTTCTGTAATCTCCAGGGCGCTCCAATGGTAGGGGCGGCATCGGGACAAGGAAGTTTTTCTTGCGTTTACGATACATAATATGCTCCTAAACAAAAAGCACCTTCAGCGGATCGCAGGTGCTTTTTTTAGTGGGAGAAAGCAGCTCCTCCCCGTCTGTATCGCGAATTCCCCGTTAGCAAGCCTTCAGCGGCAAAGATCAGCGAGTGCCCTTATGCCGGGACTTCCGAAAGCAGATGCATTCTGTTTGTATGCAGGAAAAACTTCCGGTTTAGGTACGGGCTTCCACTTGGCGTTCATTATGTCCTGGGCTTCTTACCCGCGCATAAGAAGCTGAGGCCGGCCCGCTGCCAAGCCTGCACTCCCTTGCGCCGCGCAAGAACAGCCCCTTAAGCTGCAGTATGTCTTGTTCGCTCGGGCACTTCGATCGGTTTGCATCCTGCCTGTTCCCCTAGCCGGCATGGCGCGGCCGTCCCGGGCGGAGGTTTTGTGTTACGCCGGGACAAGCTGTCAGCTCTTGTGAAACGTGTTGAGAATCGCCTTCACAAAACCTCCCAGAAACTTCGGCAGCTTGAACGTATAGAATTTCATGTCTCACCCTCCCCATCATTCTCATGCCTTCCTAGACTATGTTATGCACCAAGCCCATAGATGTGAACACAGACAAAAAAGGCTACATGAGAACCCAGCTCATGTAACCATATTTATGCGGAAATTCCCCGCCCTATGACATTCGGACTGCCGCTTCCGGATTAAGATGTTGCGCTGTCCCGGATTCGGGCAATCGCTTCCGCCCGGTCGGCCTTGCCGAATACCGCGCTTCCCGCAACCAGCACATCCGCACCGGCGCCCGCTACCAGCGGCGCCGTCTCGGCCGTGATGCCGCCGTCCACTTCGATATGAAGGGAAGCCAGGCCAAGTTCATTGGCGCGTGTCCGCAGCTGCGAGATTTTGCCTACCGTCCGTTCGATAAAGGCTTGTCCGCCAAAGCCCGGATTGACGGTCATGACCAGCACGAGGTCGAGATCCGGAAGAATTTCCTCCAGAACATGCGCCGGCGTGGCCGGGTTGATGGCAACCCCTGCCTTTACCCCCTGCTCCTTGATCAGGTGAACGACGCGATGAAGATGCGGACAGGCTTCGGCATGGACCGTGATCAAATCCGCTCCGGCCTTGGCGAAATCGGCAACGTAGCGCTCCGGCTGCTCAATCATCAGATGCACGTCGAGCGTCAGCGCTGTATGCGGCCGGATCGCCTGGACGATCGGGGGCCCGAGCGTAATATTGGGAACAAAATGGCCGTCCATGACGTCCACATGAATCCAATCCGCTCCGGCCGCCTCCGCCTCCCTGATTTCGGATCCTAGCTTGGCGAAATCCGCCGACAATATCGATGGCGCTATTTTAATCATATCGCTTAATACCTCCGCTTCTTGTCTTTCATCTCCGTAAAAAACTCCACGTAGTGCTCGTAGCGGCCGACTTGGATGATTCCGTCCTCGGCGGCCTGGATCACCCGGCAGCCCGGCTCGTGCAGATGGCTGCAGCCTCTGAATTTGCATTCCGCTGCAAGGGGAGCAAATTCCCGGAAGCAGCTGGACAGCTCCTCGACGCCGAGCTCCAGGAAGTCCAGCTGGCTAAAGCCCGGCGTATCCGCAACATACCCGCCGTTATCCAGCTCGATCAGTTCGACGTGCCGCGTCGTATGGCGGCCGCGCCCGAGGCGCAGGCTAATTTCGCTCGTTTCCAGCGCCAGCCCCGGCATCAGGGCATTGAGCAAAGTCGACTTGCCGACCCCGGATTGCCCAGAGAACACGCTGATCTCGCCTGCCAGGCGATCCTTCACCTGCTGGACGCCAATGCCTTGAAGCGAGCTCGTGATCATCACCTCGTAGCCGATCTCTTCGTACATCCGCTTCACCTTTTCCGCGGATTCGTCCGAAGCTTCCGTCAGATCCTGCTTGGTCAGAACGATGACGGCGTCAAGCCCCGCGTGCTCAATATGCACGAGGAACTTGTCCAGCAGGAGCAGGTTCAGATCCGGCTCCTTAACCGAAAACAAGAGCACCGCCAAGTCGACATTAGCGACAGGCGGGCGAATTAATTCGGAAGACCGTGGAAGAATCTCATCCACGGTCCCCTCTCCATTCTCAGTCAATGAATACATGACGCGGTCTCCAACGAGCGGAGAGATGCCTCTCTTTTTGAAAATGCCGCGGGCTCTGCATTGAACCGCTTGGTCCTCCCCGGATATCAACTGGTTATCTCGCAATGGTTTCACATAGTAATATCCGCTTAGTGCCTTCACGATCAGTCCCTCGAGCATAAAATAGGCCTCACCTTTCTTGTTGAAATTTGGATGTATTTCATTTGGTTTTCACGATGGTATATACCAGACTGGCTGCTATCGCATTCCGCTTGATCATTCATTGCCCTTGCCGCGGCCATTGCCCTTACCATTTCCATTACCGTTGCCCGGCTCCCACTCGTAAGCGGAATCGTCTTCCGCGTCCGAGCCTTCCTCAGCGCCATCGGTGCCATCGGTGCCTTCGGTGCCATCGATTCCTTCGGTGCCTTCATCCGGATTCGTATCGACCTGCATATCCGGCGGTAAAGGCGGCTGTTCCATCGTTGGCTGCGGCACGGTTCCGTTCTTGACGTCGCTGTAGCTGACGCTGTACGTTTCCACCTGACGGCCATCCCGGAAAATTTGGACGGTAGCGTGCTTATCCGGTGCGAGCAGCAGCTTCACCGACACCCATTCGGAGGTCGTAATCGTTTTGTTTACGGCCTCTTGGTTGTCGCCCAGCGCGTCCGAGAACACGATGCGAATTTTGCTCTCCTGTCCTTCATAGGCCGGAGTGATCGGCACGCTGTAATTGTATTCCAGCGCCTCGGGCGGATAGCCGGAGCTGACGAAAAACGTAATTTTCTCCCCGGGGGCGACTTCTTGATTCGCCTCGTAAGGCCACTGCTCCATCACGATGCCTTGCTTGACTTCAAAGCTCGGTTTTTGCTTGACCGCATCAACGACCAGGCCCCGTGATTCGATCGCATCTCTGGCCTGCTCTTCGGTCATGCCGACGAGAGCCGGCATCTTGACAAATTTCTTGCCTTTGCTGACGACCAGACTGACTGCGGCCTTAGCAGGGTCGATGTCCGTATCGGGCGACGGATTTTGGCTGATGATCATGCCCGCTTCGATCTCGTCGTGGTTTTCTTCAGTCTTATTTATTGCCTTTACGTCAATGCCCAGCGCGGTCAGAGCCTCGACGGCTTGCTCATACGTTTTCTCGCTCAGGTTCGGCATTTTCTCAAGCGGCTTCGCAGCTCCTACGGACAACTGAATCGGAGAGTCTTTCTTCACCTTCGTGCCCTCCGGCTTACTCTGGTCAAATACTTCGCCTTCCACAACGTTCGGCTTGTATTCGCGGATCACTTCCGGATCCACCGTCAATCCTTCGCCCTCCAGCGTCCGGATGGCTTCCTCCTCGGTCATGCCGATTACCCCAGGTACAGTAACCTCCGGAACCTCGAGCATGTTGTTCACATACATGACCACACCGGCCATGATCCCCAGGAACAGCAGCACCGAAGCGACGATGACCGTCGGCTTCACCCATTTCTTCTTCGGCTTGCCCGGCGTCCGGTCCTCCTCATCATCCTCTTCGTCATCCTCATCCGGCTCATCGTCCGGATGATGGCTGCTGCGCTGCATCGTCTTGAGTGCCGGCATCACCCGCGTGGAATCCTCGTCATCCTCGAACTCCATCTTCGGCTCGTTCAAGCGCGAAGGCAGAAGGCAGGTCTCCAGGTCAGCCATCATTTCTTGAGCAGACTGGTAGCGCTCCTCCGGATTTTTGCGCATCGATTTCAGAATGACATTCTCCACGCTTTGCGGAATGAGCGGATTGACCTCCCGCGGCTCGTCGAACTCCTCCTGCAGATGCTTCAGCGCAACGCTGATTGGACTCTCGCCGAGAAACGGCAGACGGGCGGTCAGCATTTGATATAACACGATACCTAGGGAATATAAATCCGATTTTTCACCCGTCACGACGCCTTTGGCATGCTCGGGCGAAAAATAATGCACGGATCCGACAACCGATCCGGTTTGCGTAATCGTCGTCGACGTCACGGCCCGGGCAATCCCGAAATCGGTCACCTTCACCCGTCCGTTCCGTCCGATCAGAATGTTATGCGGCTTGATGTCCCGATGAATAATCTGGTTATGATGGGCATGATCCAGCGCATCACAGATCTGGGTGGCGATCCGCACTGCTTCGTCCACCTGCAGCGGCGCCCGCTCTTTAATGATCTCGTTCAAATTCTGACCTTCGATATATTCCATGACGATATAGTGCACGTCTTCCTCTTGGCCGACATCGTAAATGCTGACCACATTGGAATGGGACAGCGATGCGGCCGATTGCGCCTCGCGCCGGAACCTGCGAATAAATTCCTCGTCATGGACGAACTGCTGGCGCAGCACCTTGATCGCTACATTCCGGTTCAGCAGGATATCCTGCGCCTTGTAGACGAGCGCCATGCCGCCTCCGCCGATGCGTTCTATAATTTTGTAACGACCAGCCAATTCATGCCCGATCATGAATCCCACCCCTTTTTACGTTGCCCGACAACCTCTTCTTGATGCTCAAACATAGCGACTGTAATGTTGTCCTCGCCGCCGGCGAGAAGCGCCAGTTGAAGCAGGCGATCCGCCCGTTCCTCCAGAGGAAGGTCAAGGGAGCCGGAAATTTGACCAATCAGGTCGCGGCTTACCCGGTTGCTGAGTCCATCACTGCACAGCAGCAGCACTTCGCCGTCCGCAATCGATACCGGCGTAAGCTCAACCGTCACATCCTCATCCGTTCCGAGCGCCCGGCTCAGCACATTTTTTCGGGGATGGGTCTCCAGCTGATCTTCGGTGATCTGTCCGCTTTTATACAGCTCGTTCACCAGTGTGTGATCATCCGTAAGGCGCGTCACTTGCCCGGAAGCAACCTTATAAGCTCTGCTGTCCCCGATGTGCCCGATATAGCCTTCAGAGCCGCTGAGCAGCACCGCTACAATCGTCGTGCCCATATTGTGAAGCCGCTCATCGGACGAAGCCTCCTGATAGATCACTTCGTTGGCATGCAGAATCGCATCCCCGAGGGCGGCACGAATCCCTTCCAAAGGCATACCCGGCTCGAGGGAGGATAAATCCGCGGCAACCGTATCGACCGCAAGCCGGCTGGCCGTGTCGCCTGCCAAATGGCCTCCCATGCCGTCAGCGACCACACCCAGCGTATAGCCGTGCTCCAGCGTGCTCACAAACACAGAATCTTCATTGACAGGACGAACGCGTCCGACATGGCTGACATGAACCGTTCTGATCAAAGCTTCTCACCTCAACTCCATATGCTTGGCCCGGAGCTGTCCGCAAGCGGCAGCAATATCGTGGCCTTGTTCACGACGGATGGTCACATTGACCCCCTTGTCTGCTAACGCACGTTGAAATTTGAAAATGTCATTGCGCGATGTTCGAACGTATTTGCGTTCCGGCACATGGTTGACCGGAATCAGGTTGACGAAGCAGTTCATATCCTTAATGACGTCCGCCAGCTCCTCGGCATGCTCGACCTGGTCGTTCACGCCGCCGATCAGCGCGTACTCAAACGTAATGCGCCGCCCGGTCTTGGCCTGGTAGAAGCGCAGCGCTTCAATGACGTCGTCGAACGGGAAGCGGCGGTTAACCGGCATCAGCTTCGAGCGCAGCTTATCGTTCGGCGCATGAATCGAAATCGCCAGATTGATCTGCGTATCCTCTTCGGCGAATTTATAAATGTTCGGCACGATGCCGCTCGTCGAAACGGTAATGTGGCGCTGTCCGATGTTCAGTCCTTTCTCGTGAATCATCGTGCGCAAAAACTTCATCGTGGCATCATAGTTCTCGAACGGCTCGCCCGAGCCCATAATCACGATGCTGGAAACGCGCTCGCCCGTCTTGTCCAGAATTTTCTGCGCCTGAACCACCTGGGCAACGATCTCCCCGGACGTCAGGTTCCGCTTCAGGCCGCCCAGCGTCGATGCGCAGAACGTGCAGCCGATCCGGCAGCCCACCTGTGTCGTAACACAGATGCTGTTGCCGTAGTTGTGCTTCATGATGACCGTTTCAATCGCATGATCATCATGAAGGCCGAACAGAAATTTGACCGTGCCGTCCTTCGACTCAAGCTTGGTAATTTCCGTCAAGGTTACAAAGCTGAACGACGCATCCAGCTTCGAGCGAAGCTCCTTGGAGAGATTCGTCATCTCCTCGAAGGAATCGACGCGTTTAACGTACAGCCAATCGTAAATCTGGGAGCCGCGGAACGCGGGCTCGCCTTGCTCCTGGGCCCACGCCTGAAGCTCTTCCAACGAAAAATCGTATATAAAGGGTTTCATTTCACCACACCTGTCTATTTCATTCATATGCAACTCTTTTTTCATTCTTCCTATTTTACCATAAATAAAAGAGACGGTAAAAGAGAAAACCCGCCGGAGAGCACGGCGGGCGGGATACGGCTGCAGGGCCTCTTGCCGGGCTGGCGCGCGGGTTCGTTTTAGCGTCTTCGCAGTCTTGCGATATAGAAGCCGTCGCTATGATAGTGCTGCGGCAAAATCTGAATGCCGCCGCCGCGGACAAGCGCGTTGTCCTTGAGCCGGGACAGGCTTCCCGTCTCATCGAGCGCAAACTCGGGATGACGGTTCACGAAAGACGTCACCACGCCTTCGTTCTCCTGCGGCTCGATCGTGCAGGTGCTGTAGACCAGCACCCCGCCGGGGCGAAGCAGTGCCGATACGGAATCCAGCAGCTTCGACTGCAGCGCCGCGATCTCGCGGATATCCTCTTCCGTCTTCCCCCATTTCAGGTCAGGCTTCCGGCGGATCACGCCCAGCCCCGAGCACGGGGCATCCAGCAGAATCCGGTCAAAGGAAGCCGGCTCGAACCGGGCGGGGAGCTCAAGGGCATCGCCCGTTACCGTACGGATGCAGTCCAGCCCCAGCCGGGCGGCCTGATCTGCGATCAGCTTGCCTTTGTGGGAGTGGATGTCGTTCGCTACAATGGAGCCCTCGTCCTTCATCAATTCCCCCATGTGGGCGCTTTTTCCGCCAGGGGCGGCACAGCAGTCCAGCACCCGCATGCCGGGCTCGGGAGCGACCGCTTCGGCGACCAGCATCGAGCTTTCATCCTGGATGGAGATCATGCCTTCACGATACCAATCGGTCAGGGCCATATTGCCGGCGCCCTTCACGACGATGCCGTACGGGCTAAGCGTTGATGGAGCCGCCTGCAAGCCGTGACCCTCCATCTCCTTCAGCATCTCCTCCCGGCTGATCATCGTCGTATTTACCCTGACGCTGACCGCCGGCGGCTCATTGTTGGCCGCGCAGATCGCCTCCGCCGTCTCCGGCCCGTATTGGGAAATCCAGCGCTCGACCAGCCACTCCGGATGCGAATGCTGAAGCGAAATCCGCTTCGCGGCCGGCAGATCGGCAGGGATCGCCAAGCTTTCCTTCTGGCGCAGTATATTTCGGAGCACGCCGTTCACCATCCCGGAGATGCCTTGGTGCCCCCGCCGCTTTGCCAGATTGACCGCTTCGCTCACCACCGCATGATCCGGGATGCGGTCCAAGTAGATAATCTGGTACAGGCTCAGCCGCAGCAAGGCCCTCACCCAAGGCTGGAGCTTGCGGGTGCCTTTATTCACATACTTGTCCAAAAAATAATCGAGCGTGTTCAGCCGGGAAATCGTCCCGTAGATCAGCTCTGTGGCCAGACCCGCATCACTCTTGGACAGGGCTGCTTTCTGCAAAGCGGTGTTGAGCAGAAGATTGCTGTACGCCCCCTCCTGCTCAACCTGTGTCAGCACATGCATCGCCAGCTCCCGCGGCGACGCCGGACGTCCCTTCGGGCTGCCGCTCACGTCAGCACCGTCCCGGGCACGAGGCTCGTCCCCCGCGAGAATTGGGCAGCGTCCATCGCCTTCTTGCCGCTCGGCTGCACTGTCAATAGCGTCAACACGCCGTCGCCTGTCTTGACCACAATGCCGCTCTCGCCAACCTCAAGCACGGTTCCAGGCTCGGCATCGCCCTTGCCTTGGTCGCTCTTTTCCGGCTTAGCGCAGGCCCATACCTTGAACACGTCCCCGTCCCAGAGCGTGAAGCCGCCCGAATACGGAACCAGGCCGCGGATTTGATCATAGATTTGACGGGAGGTTTTCGTCCAATCGATCTTTTCGTCCTCCCGGGTCAGGTTCGGTGCATAGGTCGCCTCGGACTCGTCCTGCGCCTCGGCCGCAACCTTGCCCTGAACCAAAACCGGCAGCTGCTCCTTCAGCAGTCTCGCGCCGGCCAGGCTCAGCTTGTCGAACATCGTCCCGGCCGTATCGTCATCCTCGATCGGAACCTCGACTTTGGCGATCATATCGCCGGTATCCAGCCCTTCGGCCATGTACATCAGCGTGATGCCCGTAACCTTCTCTCCGTTGATAATGCTGCGCTGAATCGGCGCGCCTCCCCGGTAAGCCGGGAGCAGCGAGCCATGCACGTTAAGGCAGCCGAGCGGCGGCATATCGAGCACCGATTTCGGCAAAATTTGGCCGTAAGCCGCCGTAACGATCAGATCCGGCTTATACTCCGCCAGCTCCGCTACCGCCTCAGGGTTCCACAAGCGCTGCGGCTGCAGCACCGGTATGCCGTGGCGAAGCGCGGCTTCCTTGACCGGCGTCGGCGTCAGCACCTTTTTCCGGCCTTGCGGACGATCCGGCTGCGTAACGACGGCAACGACGTTATATCCTTCCTCGATCAGCATCTCCAGGCTCGGCACGGCAAATGCAGGGGTTCCCATAAATACGATATTCATCGGTTTTCCAGCTCTCTTCTCGGCTGCTCCGGCGTATATTCATACACCCGTTCGGCGATATCGGTAAACAGCACCCCGTTCAGATGATCGATCTCGTGCTGGAACGCGCGGGCCAAGAGCCCGGTGCCTGTCACGACAAGCTCATTGCCTTCCCGGTCCAGCCCTTTGACGGTGACCTTCTCCGCGCGGCGCACGTCCCCGTTCCAGCCCGGAATGCTGAGGCAGCCTTCAGGACCGAACTGTTCGCCTTCGCTCTCGATGATTTCCGGGTTGATCATCTTGATCAATCCGTGCTCATCGCCCGCGTCAACGACGATCAGCCGCTTCAAAATGCCCACCTGGGGAGCGGCCAAGCCGACGCCGTCGGCATCGTACATCGTATCAGCCATGTCGTCCAGCAGCTTCTGAACGTTCGGCGTAATTTTCGTAACTTCCTTTGCTCTTTTATGAAGAACCTCATCCGGTTCCTTTACGATCAAGCGAATTGCCATCTCAACGACACCATCCTTGTGCTTTTCATCAGTATATGCTGGTTTACATTAACATTTGCGGATCGACATCAATGCTGATCTGAAGCGTGCTGTCCCGCGCCGAATCCTGAAGCTGCTCGGCCACGGAACGCGTCAGCGAGACGGCGTCCATCGTTCCCCGCCATTTTATCATACATTGAAATCGGTATCTATTTTTAAGCCGTGGAATCGGCGAAGCCACCGGGCCGAGAATATCGAGCGCGCTCGCGTCGAAACGGTCCAGGCTGCCGAACCATCCGCGCCGGTCGGCTTCGGACTTGATCCCTGCGGCAAAATTTTCAGCCATGCGGACGAGCAGCGGCAGCTGTTCATGGGACAGCGTCACCAGAATCAGCCTGCAGTATGGCGGATAATGGAGCGCCTTGCGGTGCTTCAGCTCGTCCTTGACGAAGGATAAATAATCATGCCCGCTTGCATGGACGATCGAATAATGCTCCGGTGTGTAGGACTGGATCACCACTTCGCCCGGCAGCTGGTGCCGCCCCGCCCGTCCGGCAACCTGCGTAAGCAGCTGGAACGTCTTCTCCGCCGCCCGGAAATCGGGCAGGTTCAGCGCGGAATCGGCGGTAATGACGCCAACCAGCGTCACATCGGGGAAGTCGAGTCCCTTTGCTACCATTTGGGTGCCCAGGAGCACGTCGGCTTTCTTCTCCCGAAACTGCTTCAGCAGCTTCTCGTGCGAGCCTTTCTCGGTCGTTGTATCCACGTCCATGCGGATAACGCGTATGCCGGGGAAGAGCTTAGCCAGCTCTTCCTCCACGCGCTGCGTGCCCGTTCCGAAATAGCGGATATGCTCGCTGCCGCAATCCGGACACACTTCCGGCGTCTTGGCGGCATAACCGCAGTAGTGGCAGCGCAAATTGTTCGATTTCTGGTGATACGTCAGCGAGATGTCGCATTCCGGACAGCCCGCCACATATCCGCAGCTCCGACACATCACGAAGGTGGAGTATCCCCGCCGGTTCAGGAGGAGCACCGTCTGCTCCCCCCGCTCCAGCCGCCCGGCAATCGCCTCGTGCAGCGGCCGGCTGAACATGGAGCGATTGCCTTCGCGGAGCTCTTCGCGCATATCGATCACGCGGACCGCCGGCAGCTTGTTCCCGAGCGCCCGGGCCTTCATTTCCAGCAGAACCGGGGCAAAATCATCCTGCGCCTGCGATCTCGCCGCATGATAGCTCTCCAGCGAAGGCGTCGCCGAGCCCAGAATGACGGCGGCGCCGGTCCGGTAGGCCCTGTGGATCGCCACGTCCCTCGCATGATATTTAGGCGTTTCCTCCTGCTTATAGGAAGTTTCATGCTCCTCATCCATGATGATGAGCCCGAGGTTGTCGAACGGAGCAAACACCGCGGATCTAGCCCCGACCACGACCGAAGCCCGGCCTTCCCGGATTTTGCGCCACTCGTCGTAGCGCTCCCCGTCCGAGAGACGGCTGTGCATGACGGCTACGCGGTCTCCGAAGCGCCCCTTGAAGCGCTCGACCATCTGCGGCGTCAACGAAATCTCAGGCACCAGGACGATCGCCTGGCGCCCCTGATCGAGGCATCGGGCGATCGTCTGAAGGTAGATTTCCGTCTTGCCGCTGCCGGTTACCCCGTGCAGAAGGAACACGCCGTGTGCACGCTGATCCAGCGTACGGACAATTCTATCGTAAACATGCTGCTGCTCGGACGTCAGGGCCAGCGGCTCGCTCGGCTTGAAATTCCGTCCCCGGTAAGGATCGCGGAACACCTCTACATCCTCCAGCGTGACCCAGCCCTTATCGGCAAGCGCCTTGACCGTCCCTGCCGTCACGCCAAGCGTCTGCAGCAGGTCTTTCAGCGGGAGCGGCAGGAAGGGCTCCATTTCAAGCAAATGCTGCAGAATCTCCTTCTGCCTCCGAGCCTTCGCCGGAAACGAAGCCAGGATTCCTTCGGCCTCCTCTGCCGTTACGGCAAGACCAACCGCCTTCAACGTTTTCTTCTGCAATTTATCTTTAATCTGCTGATGCTCGCTCAGCCTTCCGCGTTCAATCAGCCCCTTGATCGCTTGGGCTGCATCCGGGAACGCGCGGGTGAGCTGCTGCAGGGACACTTCGCCCCGCTGGGATACAAAAGCGATCAGCTGCTGCTCCAGCTCACTCTCCGGCAGCAGCGCAAACAGGCTGTCCGGCTGCTCTGCTTCCAGCCCGCTGCCGTCCCCGAGCGAGATATACCTTTCCGCTTTCCCCTTCAGCGCCGTCGGCAGCATGGATTGCAGCGCCGTAATCAACCGGCAGGCGTAGCGCTCCTTCATCCATTCGCCAAGCTCGATCAGCTCCGGCGACAGGGGCGGCATGACGTCCAATATTTCCTGGATCGGCTTCATCTTCGACGTCTCCATCTCGGGACGCGGATGAAGGGATACGACGAAGCCCTGCAGCGTCCGGTGGCCGAAGGGGACGCCGACCCTGCTGCCGACCTCGATCCATGGCCGAAGCCGCTCCGGAATCAAGTAGTCGAACGGACGGTCCGTATCCTTGGACGGCACGTCCACAATAACCCGTGCCATTTCCATTAAGAAGACCTCCCGGACAGCCGCCCGGCCGCCAGCGTCAGCAGCCGCAGGCCCACTTCCTCCTTGGACATGAGCGGAAGCCGCTCGACGAGTCCCTCTGCGTCATAAATCTGGACGAGGTTCGTGTCCGTACCGAATCCTGCTCCCGCTGCCGTAACGTCATTCGCTACGAGCAAATCGCAATTTTTGCGCTTCAATTTCTCTCTGGCATACTGCTCCACGGAGTCGGTTTCGGCTGCAAAGCCGATCAGGAACTGGGTCGTCTTTTGGCGTCCCAGATTCTCCAAAATATCCGTCGTCTTCACCAGCTCCAGCGTCATGGTGTCGCCGCGCTTCTTGATTTTGGACGAAGCGGCCTCCCGCGGACGGTAATCGGCGACTGCCGCCGCCTTTACGACGATATCGCTGTCAGGAAAAGCGCGCAGCACCGCCTGGTACATATCCTCCGCGGATTCCACCCTTTCTGTGTCGATCCCTTCCGGCGGCGCCTCGTCGGTATGGGCAGCAATCAAACGGACCTCGGCTCCAAGCTCTTTCGCGGCTTTGGCAATCGCAAATCCCATTTTGCCGGAAGAATCATTCGTAATATACCGGACCGGATCGATCCGCTCGATCGTGCCGCCCGCCGTAACGACCACTTTCTTGCCGCTCAGCAAGCCATGCGATCCGTTCGCTGCATGGTCGGCTGAAGATTCGGGCATTCCGTCAACCCTTAGGGATGGGCCGCCCTGCTTGTCCTGTTCTTGGAAAAAACGCTCCACAACCTCCACGATCGTATCCGGCTCCTCCATCCTTCCTTTGCCGACATAGCCGCAAGCCAGAAGCCCTTCGCCCGGCTCGATCATGCCAACGCCGCGGGAAGCCAGCGTCTCCAGATTGGCCATCACGGCCGGATGCGTATACATATGGACGTTCATCGCCGGCGAGATCATGACAGGGGCCGTGGTCGCGAGCAGCGTCGTTGTCAGCATATCGTCCGCCAGACCGTGGGCCATCTTGCCGATCACGTTGGCCGTTGCCGGCGCAACGAGGAAGAGGTCCGCCATATCGGCGAGATGGATATGCGAAACGACCGAAGGATCCCTCTCGCCGAAGGTATCCGAATATACCGGGTTTTTGGTCAGGGATTGCAGCGTCAATTCCGTAATGAACTGCTTCGCAGACTCCGTCATTATGACATGCACGTCCGCTCCCCTCTGAACAAGCCGGCTGCACAGCGTGGCCGCTTTATAAGCGGCAATGCCGCCGGTTACGCCAAGGACGATGACTTTCCCGTTCAACATGACAATTCCCCGCTTTCGATTGGTCTGAAGGTACCTTATAATCGCTCCCGCAAAAAAATAACAACCTTTCGGTTGTCACATTTTTTTGCGCGAACGCATTCCTATTCAGATGTAGGAGAAGCTGTTTTAAGCTTCTTCCCGTTCAATCTTCACATAATCGCCGTAGATTTCCTCGAGCGCAACGCCTACGAATTTATGCGATTTCGGATTTTGGAGTTCGCTTGGCTGGCCTTCGCGCAGCTGACGTGCACGGCGGGAAGCCGCAACAACGAGCGAGTACTTGCTGTCCACTTTGTTCATCATTTCATCAATGGATGGGTATAACATAGCTCTAACACCTCTTCTTTCTATACTGGAATCCCGCAGCCGTTATCGACTGGCAAGATTTATTTCCTCACTTTACAATGCTCGGCTATAATAATAGCTTCTATTCTCTCGCATGCCAGATTAATCTCATCATTAACGACCGCATAGTCATAATGCTGCAGCAGATTGATTTCATCGACGGCAACGGACATGCGGTGCTCGATGGTCGCCTGGTTTTCCGTGCCTCGGCCCTGAATTCGGTCCTTCAGCTCCTCAAGCGACGGCGGCATCAGGAACACAAAGATCCCGTCCGGAAATTTCTCCTTCACCTTCAGCGCACCCTGGACTTCAATCTCCAGAATGATGTCTTTGCCCTGAGAGAGCGTCTCCTCCACGAAATCCCGCGGAGTACCATAGTAGTTCCCGACATATTCCGCATATTCCAGAAGCTGATCGTTCTCAATCATCTCCATGAATTGCTCGCGGGTCTTGAAAAAATAATTTACGCCGTTTACCTCGCCGAGGCGGGGCGAACGTGTCGTGGCCGACACGGAATAGACCAATTCCGGAACACGGCTCCGAAGAGCGGTGCAGACGGTTCCCTTCCCTACTCCGGATGGACCGGATAATACAATCAATAATCCTCTAGACATAGTACTCCTCATCTTATTCGTCGTTGTCGTCATCTTTGCTGGACAGACGGTGCGCCACGGTTTCGGGCTGCACGGCCGATAAAATCACGTGGTCGCTGTCGGTAATAATAACAGCCCGCGTTCTTCGGCCGTACGTAGCGTCAATCAGCATATGACGGTCCCGTGCTTCTTGGATAATTCGCTTGATCGGCGCCGACTCAGGGCTCACGATCGAAATGATCCGATTGGCCGATACGATGTTTCCGAAGCCAATATTAATAAGTTTGATTGCCATAGTGCGACTGCTCCCCCTATACATTTGACTCTATTTGCCGATTAAGCCGAGTTCATTCCACGTTGGCGGCTTGTTCACGAATCTTCTCCAGTTCCGCTTTCATTTCGACAACACGGTTTACCAGAGTCAGATGATTGGCCTTCGATCCAATCGTATTGACTTCTCGGTTCATTTCCTGAATCAGAAAATCCAGTTTGCGGCCTACAGGGCCTTTCTGATTAAGCAATTCCCTGCATTGCTCCAAATGGCTGCGAAGACGGATCAGCTCCTCCTCGACGTTGCAGCGTTCGGCAAACAAAGCCACTTCCATACCGAATATATGTTCATCAACGGCAAGCGATCCGTCATCGAGCGACTCGATGCGCTGTCTCAGACGCTTCCGGTACTCTTCGGGCACTTCAGGCGCCAGCTCGGCCATTTCGCCGTGAAGCGATTCAAGGCGGCCCAGCCGTTCCTCGATATCCTTCACCAGGAATGCCCCTTCCTTGCTGCGCATCTGCACCAAGCCGTCAAGCGCCTTGTTGAGACCTTGAAGAAGCGCATCATGCCACTCCTGCTGCTGCGCTTCATCCATTGGAAGCCCCCCGGGACTGACGAGGACATCCGGCAGGGACAGCATGTCGCGCACCGTCAATTCTCCTTGAATACCGTATGGCTTCAATTCCTCTGCAGCCTGCAGGTATGCTTTAACCATGGCATGATTCAGCACCGCATTCGGGGACTCGCCGTTATTTTCCTTGTTAATGTAAACATCAACCCGTCCGCGTCCGATCCGGGTCTGCACGGCCCTCCGAAGCGAATCCTCAAAGCGCGACCATTCACGAGGCATTCTGAAGACGACTTCACAATACCTGTGATTGACCGATTTCACTTCGATTGACACATGATACCCTTGATAATCGACGGCGGACTGTCCATATCCGGTCATACTCAATGACATCGGAATCACATCCATTACACTATTGTAATTGATAATTATTAATGAAACAAGGGGGACAGTCGGCGGCCCGATATCTCCCACACGTACTCCATTAACTGCACGCTCATTTCATAGAACATAAACGGCGTCATCAGGTAAATGCCGTTGAAATGCTTGGTTGCGACATCCAGCAGCTCCTTGCCGATTTGGACGCCCATCGCTCGCCCGGCTTCCCCTTCCAGCCCTGCCATGCGGCTGCGGACTTCATCGGACAGCTGAATGCCCGGCACCTCGTTGTGCAGATACTCTGCGTTCCGTCCGCTGGCCAGCGGCATAATGCCGATAAAAATCGGGATATCCAGGTGAGCGGTTGCCTCTCTAAGCCTAGCGATCAGCTCCGGATCATACACCGGCTGCGTCATCACATAATCCGCGCCGGACGCAATCTTCTTCTCCAGACGCGCAACCGCCTTATCCAGATGGCGCACATTCGGATTAAACGCCGCTCCGACAACGAACTTGGCTTTTTGCTTCAGGGGCTTGCCGGAGAACGCGATGCCTTCGTTCAGCTGCTTGATCATCCGGATGATCTCGAACGAGGTCATGTCGTAAACCGAGCTTGAGCCCGGAAGGTCGCCAAAACGGGCCGGATCGCCCGTAACTGCAAGCACATGATCGATGCCGAGCGCGTCAAAGCCCATCATATGGGATTGGGTCCCGATCAGGTTCCGGTCCCGGCAGGCGATATGAATCAACGGCCGAAGGCCGATTCTGGCTTGTACAAGATGCCCCAGCGCCATATTGCTCATCCGGGTGACCGCGAGGGAGTTGTCGGCCAGCGTCAGCGCATCCGCTCCCGCGTTCTTCAGCGCCTCGGCCCCCTTCATAAACTTGGTGATGTCGAGGTCGCGCGGCGGATCCAGCTCCACGATGACGGTGTGGCGTTCCTTCACAAGATCGACGAGGGAAGGCTCGGAAGAGGGCTCTGGCGGATTGCTCTCCGCAGGCTCCTGAATGACGACCCGGTTGATTTCGGCCGGTTCGACCTCCGGCAGAGGCGATGGCGCGTAGCCGGATAAAGCCGAAGCGATCTCGGCGATATGAGCCGGCGTCGTTCCGCAGCATCCGCCGATAATCCGGGCGCCGAGGTCCGCGAACGGCACCGCCATTTGACCGAAATACTCAGGGCTTGCGCCATAACGGAATTCGCCGTCCACGTAATCGGCGATCCCAGCATTAGGATAGACCGATGCCGGCAGATTCATAACACCGCTCAGCGTTTCCAATGCGCGCATGATCCCGTTCGGTCCCGTCCGGCAGTTAAAGCCGATCACGTCGGCGCCGTCCTGGCTTAGAATCCGGTAAGCGTCCTGCATCGAGAAGCCGTCGAGCGTCCGGGCGATATTCTCGACCGCGAACTGGCAAATGACGGGCAGGTCGGTCAGCTTGCGGACCTGCTGCAGCGCCAGCTGGATTTCTTCGACATCATAAAATGTTTCCAGCAGGATGCCGTCCACGTCCTCGGATAATAGAACGCCGAGCTGTTCCTCAAAATACCGCTTCAGCTCGCCTGTCGATATATTGCTTCTGCGGCCGGCCCGAATGGAGCCGACAGCGCCGACGACATAGCCGTCGCGGCCTGCAGCCTCGCGGGCAATGCGCACGCCTGCCCGGTTGATCTCCCCGACCTTGGACTCCAAACCGTACTTGGACAGCTTGTCGTAGTTGGCCGAAAATGTATTCGTTTCGATCACCTGCGCGCCAGCGTCCACATACTGCCGGTGAACGTTTCCGATAACCTCCGGAGAGGTCAGGTTCAGCTCCTCATATGATATGCCTACGGGGAACCCAAGTTGATATAAATAGGTACCTATGGCGCCGTCCCCGATCAGTACCTGATTCTCCCATGCCTGCCTTAGATCCGGTTTCACTGTGCCTTCCCTCCACCTGACTAATATTTTCACTAATGTATCACAAAACCTCTCTAAAGATAAAGAGACAAAGAGGAGACCTCTTCAGGTCTCCTTCATGCATTTTCCAGGCAATGGACAGCTGCTGCCGCAAATACCGGTATATCCAGTTCGTCTAACGATTCCGACATGAACGCTTAAGCAACGGTGCAGCAACCCTATTACAGGACAACGGCTCCCGTATACACAACTTCGGCTGGCCCGGTCATATATACGTGATTGTCATGCTCATCCCATTCGATGAACAAGTCGCCGCCTTTAAGGGAGATGGTCGCGCTGCGGTCGGCCGAACCGTTAAGGACAGAGGCCACGAGTGTTGCACAGGCTCCGGTGCCGCAAGCAAGCGTTGGTCCTGCACCGCGTTCCCATACCCGCATATCGATCTGATTCCGGGAGTTGACGGTCGCGAATTCGACGTTCGTCTTCCGCGGGAACAGCGGGTGAACCTCCAGCTTCGGCCCCCAGGTGCCGAGATCGAAGCTGACGGCGTCGTCTACGTAGATTACGCAGTGCGGGTTCCCCATCGACACGGCCGTAAAGCGAAATTCCCGCCCGTCAACCTCGATCGGATGATTCACCACCGGATGCTGATCCACCGTTGTCGGCACGCGAAGTCCATCCAGGATCGGCTCGCCCATATCGACCCGCACGCTGGCGACCCTTCCTTCCTCGACGGTAAGGCGCAGCTTCTGCACGCCCGCGCCAAGCGTCTCAATCGTCATTTCCGTGCGATCGATCAGGCCATGATCGTAAACATACTTCGCAACGCAGCGGATCGCGTTGCCGCACTGCTCCGCTTCGGATCCGTCGGAGTTCATAATCCGCATCGTGAAATCCGCCTTGGCTGAAGGCAGTATATATACGAGTCCGTCCGCGCCGATGCCGAAGAAGCGGTCACACAGCTTCACCGCCAGCTCGGAGGCGTTCGAAGGCAATTCCTGTTCTCCGTACACGACAACGAAGTCGTTGCCGAGTCCGTGCATTTTTGTAAAATCCATCGTCAAACCCATCTCCTCCGCAATAGCAAAACTTGAGTTTAGCATATACGAATCGGATGGGCTGACCAATTGATTTTATGCCGAAATATTTGCACTCTTCGTCATCATGCTGCGGCGGCTCCGGTTCCGGTTTCTCCGTCCTCCCCATACGCTGCCGGCCCCCATCAGGAAGGTCGGGATTCCGGCGGCAACAAGCACCAGCGCCCATTCCTTCAGCCCGAGCGGAACCGTCTTGAAGATCGGCTGGAACACCTCGATGTACATAACGCCCAGCATCAGAAGGATCGAGGAGAGCACCGCCAGCACCAGCGCCTTGTTTTGCAGCGGGTTACGGTGGAAAATGGAGCGTGAGCTGCGGCAATCGAACACGTGGATCAGCTGCGCCATCACCAGCGTGGCAAAGGCAACCGACTGGGCTTTCACCAAATCGTCAGGCGAGCCGGACAGCGTAATCCAGAAGGCTCCCAGCGTACAGAGGCCGATCAAAACGCCGCGGCTGATAATTTTCCAGCCGAGCCGCCGGGCGAAGATGTTCTCCTTGGCCCCTCTCGGCTTGTGCTCCATCAGGTCCTTCTCCGGCTGGTCCACGCCGAGCGCCATCGCCGGAAGCCCGTCGGTGACGAGGTTTACCCACAGAATCTGGATCGGCACGAGCGGAAGCGGCAGGCCCAGCATCATCGCGAAGAACATCGTCAAAATTTCGCCGACATTCGATGCCAGCAAATAGCGGATGAACTTGCGTATGTTCTCATAGATGCTCCTGCCTTCTTCTATCGCCGATACGATAGTCGAGAAGTTGTCGTCGCTGAGCACGAGCGACGAGGCTTCCTTGGTTACATCCGTGCCGGTGATCCCCATTGCGATCCCGATATCCGACGCCTTGATGGCCGGCGCATCGTTGACCCCGTCGCCGGTCATCGCCACCACGTGGCCCTTGCGCTGCAGCGATTTGACGATACGGAGCTTATGCTCCGGAGATACGCGGGCATAGACGAAGGTCTGGTCCACTTTGGCATCCAGCTCCTTGTCATCCATCCGCGCCAGCTCCTGTCCGGTCAAGGATAAGCCGTTCCTCGGCATGATGCCGAGCTGGCCGGCAATCGCTTCGGCGGTGGTCCGGTGGTCGCCGGTAATCATCACCGTCTTGATGCCCGCCCGGCGGCAGGTCGCAATCGCGTCGCGCACCTCGCGGCGAGGCGGATCGATCATCCCTGCCAATCCGACGAAGATCAGCTGGCCCTCCGCCTCCTTGTCCGTTTCCGGCTTGTCGTAAGGCCGGAGATCCCGGTATGCAAGGCCGAGCACCCGCAGCGCTTCGGAAGCCATGCCTTCGTTCGCGGCAAGGACCTTCTGTCGCAGCGTCGGTGTCAGCGGCACGACGTTTCCGTCCCATAACATATACGTGCATGCTTCAAGCAGCACATCCGGCGCACCCTTCGTGCAGAGCAGGCGTCCCCCCTGATGGCTGACGATGACGGACATCAGCTTCCGTTCCGAATCGAACGGAAACTCCTTATCCCGCTGGTACACGGATGCCAAGCTTGCTTTGGTCAAACCCATCTTGGACGACAGGGTCAGCAGGGCGCCCTCGGTCGGATCGCCCTTCAATTCCCAAGCGGAAGGCGCCGCCGGCTCCTCCTTGCCTTTGCGCTTGTTGCGCGCTTCTTGCTGCAGGGTCTCGACGATTTCGGCGTTGTTGCATAGTCCTCCGATCTGCAGGAGCCGGCGCAGCGCCTGATCGGACCGCAGCTCGACCGGCTTGCCCTTATGGAGGATTTGTCCGGTCGGATCATAGCCTTGTCCGGTCACCTCCAAGATGCGACCCCCGAGCCAGATCCGGGTGACGGTCATTTTATTCTGGGTCAGCGTGCCCGTCTTGTCGGAGCAGATGACAGAGGCGCAGCCGAGCGTCTCGACCGAAGGCAGCTTCCGGACGATGGCCTTGCGCTTGATCATCCGCTGGACGCCGAGCGCCAGGGCGATCGTAACGATGGCCGGAAGCCCCTCCGGAATGGCTGCAACCGCAAGGCTGACGCCCGCCAGGAACATGCCCGCCGCCGGCTGCCCGTGCAGGATTCCCGCCACGACGACCAGAACCGTAAGGGCGAGCGACACGCCGATCAATATTTTCCCAAGCTGCTCCAAACGATGCTGCAGCGGCGTTTCCTGGGATTCCGTGCTTTGGATCAGATCGGCGATTTTGCCCATTTCCGTATCCATCCCGGTCCGGATGACAACGCCTTTGGCGGAACCGCGGGTGACCATCGTGCCCATGAAGCCGATGTTTTTGCGATCGCCAAGCGGCACATCCGCCTCGGGGATGGGCTCGGCATGCTTATTCACCGGCATCGACTCCCCGGTTAATGCCGACTCCTCGACGCTGCAGCTGCTTGTCTCTAGCCAGCGGACATCGGCCGGAATGCGGTCGCCGCTCTCCACCAGCACCACGTCTCCAGGCACCAGCTCCCTGGCCGCCAGGTGCACCACTTTGCCGTCCCGCAGCACCTTGGAGGACGGGGCGGACAGCTGCTTCAAAGCCCGCAGCGACCGTTCCGCCTTAAACTCCTGGACGAAACCGAGTATCCCGTTTATCAGTATGATCGCCACGATGGTTACGGCATCCAGATACTCCCCGAGCAATCCGGAGATCAGGGTCGCCCCAAGGAGCACGAGCACCATGAAATCCTTGAATTGGTTCAAAAACAGAACAAGCGGGGAAATTTTCTCCCCCTCGGAGAGCTCGTTATAACCGCTGGTTTTCCGTCTTTCCCCGGCTTCCTCTTCCGTGAGGCCCTGCTCCGGACGCAAATGCAGCACCTGCTGCAATTCATCCACATCCATCTGGTGCCATTGCTTTTGTTCCATGCTTCCTTTCCCTCCCGGTTGTTTTACGCAAAATTCCGGCGGATTGACAGCTTTTCCACCCTTGCTACGTAAATGTATTCGGACAAAACCTGAATTATCACAGAAGGGGCTATTAAGTTTTCGCAGGAAATATGGCATCATAGAGAAGTAAGATAGGAAGGGTAAGAGACAGAAGGAGAATGTATTCATGGCACTGGACGGAATCGTTACACGGGCGATCGTGCATGAGCTTCAATCATGCCGGGGCGCACGGATCAATAAGATATATCAACCGAATGAGAGGGACATCGTCCTGCATATCCGCACGCAGCAGGGCAATGCAAAGCTGCTGCTGTCCGCGAACCCGACGTATCCCCGGGTGCATCTTACCGGCGAAGCGTTCGTCAATCCGGCGGAAGCTCCCATGTTCTGCATGGTGATGCGCAAGCACTGCGAGAGCGGCATCATTGAGGATATATCGCAGGTCGGCATGGAGCGGATCATCGAGATCACGGTTCGGCAGCGCGACGAGCTGGGCGATATATCCACCAAAAAAATCATCGTTGAGCTGATGGGTAGGCACAGCAACATCATCCTGCTCGATCCGGCCACGGGCACGATCCTGGACGGCATTCACCATGTCACGCCGGCGATCAGCAGCTACAGAGTTGTCATGCCCGGCTTTGCCTACACAAGCCCGCCCGAGCAGTTCAAGCAGAATCCGCTTGAGACGGGACAAGAGGCTTTTCGCGAGGCATGCCTGCTCAGCGAGGAACCGGCTGTTTCGTGGCTTGTGGGCACCTTCAGCGGTTTGAGCCCGCTCGCCGCCCAGGAGATCACGCACCGGGCCGGAGCGGGAGAGTCCTCCGGAGAAGAATCGGAGAAAAACTGCGGCGGCCTGTGGAGCGCATTCAACGAGGTCATGGAGATGGTGCGCCAGCATCGGTACAGCCCCGTATCCGGACTTAATGCAAAAGGGAAGTCGGTATTCTCGGTCATTCCGCTCACCCATTTGGCGGAAGAGACCAAGACCTATGGCTCGGTGAGCGAGTGCATGGAGGATTATTACGGCGATAAAGCCCAGCGCGACGCCGTGAAGCAGAAGGTAAGCGATCTTCTGCGTTTTCTGCAGAACGAGCGGACCAAGAATATCAAGAAGCTCGATAAACTGCATGAGGATTTGGAGGAAGCCGGCGATGCGGACCGTTACCGGATCTTCGGCGAGCTTCTGTTCGCCTCGCTGCACCAAATTCAGAAGGGGGATCGGGAAGTCCGGCTCGTCAACTATTATGATGAAGAGCAGGCGGTCGTCACCATTCCGCTGGACCCTCTCCTGACGCCTTCGGATAATGCCCAGCGCTATTTTAAAAAATACAACAAATATAAAAACAGCCTGGCCGTCATTAACGAGCAGCTGATCAAGACCCGCGAGGAAATCGGCTATCTCGACAACCTGCTTCAGCAGCTCGACCACGCCACCTTGAACGACATTGACGAAATACGGGAAGAATTGATCCAGCAAGGGTACCTTCGGGACCGAAGCCGCAAGACGAAGAAAAAGAAGAAGAACGACAAGCCTACGCTTCATGTCTACACTTCATCGGAGGGCATCGAGCTGTACGTCGGGAAGAACAATCTGCAGAACGAGTACCTTACCAACCGTCTGGCTTCCCCAAACGATACATGGCTTCACACGAAGGATATTCCAGGGTCGCATGTCGTGATCCGCGGCACCGAATTCGGGGAGGCGACGCTGCAGGAAGCGGCGCAGCTGGCCGCCTACCACAGCCAGGCCAAGGAGTCCAGCAGCGTGCCTGTCGATTACACCTTGATCCGGCATGTCCGCAAGCCAAACGGAGCGAAGCCGGGATATGTCATCTACGATAATCAGAAGACCTTGTTCGTCACGCCGGATGAACAGCTGATCAAGGGACTGCCGAGCACCGTGAAAAACAACCGATAGCGCCCGTCCTTGACCGGGCAGCGGATGGTATAAAAGTATAGAACCGGAATAAAAAACGGGTATCCCCCATGATAACGAAAATCGGGGGTACCCGTTTTTATTGATATGTCTGATTCATATCCGTTCACTGTCCGGATCGCCGTGAATTCCGCAGCTGATCCAGCACCTCGGCCGCTACGCGCCTTGCACCGATGTCTCCGTGAAACACCTCGCCCTGTCTCACGCCATGATAGTCCGAGCCGCCGGTCACGATGAGGCTGTATCGCTCGGCCATGGCCAAGTAGCGGGTTTCATCGTCGGCTCCATGGTCGGAGTGGTACACCTCGATGCCTACCGGCGCGGCCTCCCGAATGATCATATCCACCAGCTCATCGTCCCCGTAAATGCCCGGGTGGGCAAGAACGGGAACGCCTCCTGCATCGCGGATCCAACCGCAAGCCACCGACGGATGAATCCGCTCCTGGGGCACATAGGCTGCCGCCCCTTGGGCGAGATAGCGGTCAAACGCCTCGCGCATGCTGCCTGCATGTCCCTTGCGGACTAACGCATCGGCGATATGAGGCCGGCCGATGCTCTCGTCGGGAGCAAGCTCCCGCCCCAGCCCCCGGATGACTTCATCCATCGTGATGCTGATTCCGAGCTCCTTAAGCTTCGCCAATATCTTCTCATTGCGCAGCTCCCTCGTTCGCCGGAGCTCCGCCAGCCGTCCGAGAAAGACTTCGTCATGGATATTCACATAATACCCCAGGATATGAATGTCCTTGCCGCCGGCCATGGTACTGATCTCCACGCCGGGCACCACCTCAATGCCGAGACGTCCTCCGGCAAGGAGAGCTTCTTCGACGCCGGCGACCGTATCATGGTCCGTAATGGCCAGAGCGTGTAAGCCGCGCTCGAAAGCGAGCTGTACATTTTGAGACGGTCGATTCATTCCATCCGAAGCCTGTGTGTGCGTGTGCAAATCACAGCCTCCCTTTACGTCATCCGGTAATCGTATGGGCATTTCCAATCTCCTTTCGCATTGGGCCATAGCCACAGTACTTGCGGCCGCTGCACGTCTACAAGCGCGGGTTACTGCCGCTGCTCTTTCAAGTAAGTCAGGAAGGTCGTCGCCGACATCGGCAGCAGTGCGGACCGCAGCTGAATCGCATAGAAGTTTCGTCTGAACGATGCATCCGCAATATCAATCATCTTGACCAGCCCGAGCGCCGTTTCGTGCTTGACGGTCGAGGTGGAGAGCATCGTAATCCCGAGCCCCTCCTCCACGGCTGATTTGACCGCGCCGGTGCTGCCGAGCTCCATGACGGTCCGGATTCCCCTGGGGTCAATCCCCCGCTCTATCAACACATCCTCCATCACCTTCCGGGTTCCGGAGCCCTTCTCTCGAAGCACAAACGGATAGGTAAGCACTTCGTGCAGCTCGACCGGATCCGGTCGAGCCGCGAGCGGATGCCCCGACGGGACAATCAGCTTCAGCTCATCCTCCATGACCGGCTCAAGCACCATATCCGGGTGCTCCACCGGGGCTTCGATCAGCCCGAAATTCAATTGATGACCCGCGATCTCCTCGAGGATCTGCGAGGTGTTCATGACCTTCAGCATAATCGAAATGTCGGGATATGCCCGCCCGAAAGGGCCAAGGAGGCGCGGCAGCACATATTCGCCGATGGTCAGGCTTGCGCCGAGCTGGAGCCTTCCCAGCAGCATATTGGAAAAGGCCGCCATCGCCGCATCCGTTTCCCGAGAGAGCTCCAGGATCTTCCGGGCATAGGGCAGCAGAATCCGGCCGGCCTCGCTCAGTTCGATGCGCTTCGTGGAGCGGTTCAGCAGCTTCGTGCCGAAATGCTCCTCCAGGGCCTGGATCTGCATCGTGACCGCAGGCTGGCTCATGTGAAGCGCCTGGGCGGCTGCCGAGAAGCTCCCCCGCTCCGCCACCGTATAGAAAATATGTAGCTGATGAAAATTCATAACGATCGTTACCCCTCTCGCTGCCTGGCTCAACACCATTGTAGCCGATTGCCGGCAAACGCACAAAAAAGACATCCGCGCAGATCGCTCGCATGCCAATGTGGATTTCTATATAGGGATATATTATGTTTAACATTACTTTCGCTTACGGCTGTTCTTGATCAAGGTCATACGCCGCGAATGGCGCAGCCACGAATAATACGACTTCAGGTCGCGAAGCTCGATCGTCTCCGACATGCGTCCCAAAAAAGTCACGATAATCATCCGATGCAGCGGGTTGCCGATAAGATCACGCTCATCCTCCAGCTCGGAAAACTCCGCTACCACGACCAAATCATCGTCAATTAAATAAACGTCCTGTTCATTGCGGTAGTACGGCACGATCCGGTTCTGCTTCAGGCATTCCCACATCCATGCCCCGATTTCCTCATGGGTCGTGTCATCGCCCTTTACCCGATCCGTATACCGGCTTCTCGC
This sequence comes from Paenibacillus ihbetae, assembly GCF_002741055.1. Taxonomy (NCBI): domain Bacteria; kingdom Bacillati; phylum Bacillota; class Bacilli; order Caryophanales; family Paenibacillaceae; genus Paenibacillus; species Paenibacillus ihbetae. The sequence goes on from NZ_CP016809.1 coordinate 1,145,411, forward strand.
ATGATTGGTGACGACGATGTCAGCCACTTTTTTATCATTCAATGTAATATAAAACGGCTCGTATGTGCTCCAACGCTCAGTCCCTTTGTCGCGCATGGAATATCACTCTCCACCAAATGGGTCTTTATATCTATGTATATATACCCAACATATTACATCATTCCACTAGGATTCACAAGATTGAAACCTTGCTTCTTGTGAACATTTACCGAAAATTTAGTAATTCCTCTAGTTGTATCTATATTATCGACGGAGATTCCGATTTATTCCAATCTATTTCAGCTATTGCCGATAATTTTTATAAAAATGAAAATACGGTTCTCGGTCGGATCACCGGCTCTCCCCGGCGGACGACGAAAAAGCGGCCCGAAAAGGGCCGCTAATCCGCTTGCTGCAACCTGTGGTTGCCTTATGTTCGTTTCTGACTGTCTTTAAACCAGCGCCTTATAAGGCTTATCTGCAGTCTATGGACCGTAGAACTTCGCCTTGTCAGGACCTTTGCTGTTATATTCCGTCTTAATCTCGTTCCGGTAAGAGCGTTCGATCTTGCGAACATATGATAATCTCCGGATATTCTTCATCGTTTCCTCGGCACGGTCCGCGTTGACGTACATCACAACGTAATGCATCCGGCGTGAAATATAATGCACGCTGCCGTACTTCTCCAGATTCCTCGCTGCCTTTACATCGCTGACCCATATAATAAAACCGGTACGTTCCGCCAACATCCTAAGGTCCTCGCCTCGCTTTCATTCTCTTATCGGCAAACAGCGCTTTATCCGCACTGGCAGGCACCGCCGCTGCCGCAGCCCTTCTTCGGAAGAGGATCGTTGCTAGGGACCTTGATGCTGCTCGAAACCGAGAAGGCAATTCGCTCGGACATTGAGTGCAGAAGATCATCCAGGTTCTTCTCCGCCTGCTTGAACCGGACGACCGGTTCAAAGGCTTCCAGCTCCGCCTCCACCTTGCTGACCTCATCCTTCGCCGAATGGTAGTTCGGATGGAAGTGGCCGAACCGCTGCGTCTCCTCGAACAGCTCCTTCTTGGCTTCCAGCTTCTTGATCAGGCTCTGGATGGCCGGATCACGCTCAACCGCCTGCTTCCAATATAAATAATCCGCCACTTCGACGGAAGCATTAATCATATCGCCGATCTCGTAGGCATAGGTGAGCACCTCGGCCATATCGATCGTGTTTATTTCCGATACGCTCATGAACTCATCCCGCTTCTCTATTAGATTCGTCCCTTGCTTGTGCATTCGTGGACTCTTCCATCATAGCATAACGCACGTCTCTTAAGAAGGGGGGAATTCATACGCTTCCAGGGAGAAGCAGGCGCATTTCTCTCCATTGTCCTTCGCCAAGCTGCACGACCGACTCCGGGCCGCCTGAGTCGGGTGGATACAGGGCGCCCGTCATTTTCCAGGGGTTTCGCCCAAGCTCGCGCGGAATAAATTCCATCCGCCTTCCATCGATCGAAATTTCCAGTTTTACGGATAAAGCGAGCGCCTGCTCCATCATTTGTTTGGCCGTTGAGCTGTGGTAAGCCCGCCATTCCTTCGTCCACATCGCAGGAATCCGCGTGAGATCCGGGAGCAGGGAGTCGATATCGGGCACCTGCTCCTCCATCCCATTCGGCTCGCTCCGGGCTTCGTCAAAGCCACCAACCCGCTCCTCGCTCCCAGCCGCTGCGGAATCCAGAGACCAGGGCAGCGAATAGCGGTTGATTCCGGCACCGGCTACATCGGCAAGGTCGGCAAGGTCGGCAAGGTCGGCAAGGTCAGCGTTGCCCTGCCGAAGCCGGTTGGCCGGCGGATGGGGGCGATTCCCTGAATCGTCCTCCATGCCCCACTGGACGATCGCTGTCCGGACGTGGTCAGGGAATCCGGCTGCCGACCCTTTCTCGAGCAGCTCGATGATCTGATCCGGATCAATGCCTGCCCTAACGGCATCCAAGACCGAGTCCCGGGTCAGCCGATAAACCGACATGACGTCATCCGATAACCGTTCCGTACACAGCGCAGCCTGAAATCTCAGCGTATACGGAACGTCGGGCGGGATCAGGATGTCGAAATCGGGCTGAATATACAGCCGGCCGCATTCTGCCTCGCTGCTTACGATATCCCCGGAAAAAGCCGGCGCCGGGGATGGCGTTATCCGCCACCGGAATACGATGCTCCCGTCGCCATCCGCTCCGAGGTCGATGTACCCGCAGCCGGCCAGCAAACGAAGCCATGGAAGGACATCCCCGGCGTTTAACCGGTTGCTGGTGCCGGAGTCCTCCCCCTTCTGACTGTCGTCATAGCTTTCCGCCAGGAGCAGAACCGGATCGATCCATCGGCCGGAAGGCAGCGACGGATCGCACAGGCGCCAGACGAAATGCTGGTAGGCCGGATTCTCCGGAATGCAGCGTTCCATGAGCATGAAGAGGAGCCTGTTGTCCATCGCTTCGCGCGAAAGCTTGAGCCATTCTCCGAGAGCCCGGCGGTTAATAATCAGCCCGTGGCGCTCGACGGCGGCAAGGCCGAGGGACTGAAGCAGGTCCAGAATAAGCGCTACTTGGGGCGGATACGCTTCATGCTGCGTGAATCGGAGCACCGCCGCATCCAGATCGGCAGGAGAAAGGGCGGCGATTTCCTCCAGCCGCCGGATATGCTTCTTGTGCAGTACGCCGCGGGATGTAACGGCTAAAGAGGTTTTCAGGGCGTAGACCAGCGTATTGAATACATCGAGCGATATGCCGGCACTCCCTTCCTGCAGCAGCCTGGAGGGCTCTGCGGCCTCCGGGACTGACTGCAAGCCGCAAAACGACGATTGAAGGGAACCGAGCTGATGAAACGGAATAAAGTACTCCCACTCGTTCCATCCTTTGCTTGCCGCCCTAATCCATCCCCGTCTTCGCAGGAGCTGCACCCCGAGCTGCACCTCCGCGCCGCTCAAACGCGGAATGATCAAAGTACGCAGATGGTCCTCATTAAAGGGCCGCCCGGCGAACCTGCGCCAAATCGAGCAAAGCACCGTACGCTCCAAGGGACGCAGCTGATCCAGGCTGGCCGTTCCTCCGCTTTCATGATTCCCCATCGCCGTCATGTGCTTGATGCCTCCCTTTTGCCCGCCGGCTTCCGCTCGTTGCGGCCCGAAGCCCGCTTCGCATCCGCAGGGGCGGGTGCCGCCTCCTCCATGACGGTCATCGCATGATACTCGTACCCCTGCTCAATCAAGAACATGCGGCGGCGCAGCGCAAATAATTCCTCGCGGCTGTCCTCGGTTACGAGCGTATAGAAATGCGCCTTGTTCTCACCTTGCTTGGGCCGCAGCAGCCTCCCCAAACGCTGGGCTTCTTCCTGACGCGAGCCGTAGCTGCCGGAAACCTCGATAGCGACCGACGCATCCGGCAGATCCACCGCAAAATTGGCAACCTTCGAGACGACCAGCAGCCGGGTCTCCCCGCTGCGAAAAGCGGCATACCATGCATGCCGTTCATTCTGCGCCATCCGCCCGGTAATGAGCGGGGCCTGCAGCCGATCGGCAATGGCCTTCAGCTGATCCAGGTACTGGCCGATAACGAGAATCTGTGCCCCCGGATGGCGCTCGATAAGCCGGATCAGCGTTGGCAGCTTGACCGGATTCTCGGCCGCGAGCCGATACTGCTCCCGCTTTCCGGCAGCCCGGTATTCGGCTCTCAGATGCGAAGGCATCGGAACCTTAACCTCCAGGCAGTCCACCTCGGCGATCCACCCCTGATCCTCGAGCTCCTTCCACGGCATCTCATACCGCTTCGGACCGATCAGTGAAAAAACGTCATGCTCCCGTCCATCCTCGCGGATCAGCGTGGCCGTCAGCCCCAGACGCCTCGTCGCCTGGATATCGGCGGTGGCGCGAAATACCGGGGCGGGCAGCAGATGAACCTCATCGTATATGATCAGCCCCCAGCGGCGTTCGTTGAACAGCTTCATATGAAGCTGCTCGTCTCCCTTGCCCCGCCGGTGCGTCAATATCTGATACGTAGCGACGGTGACCGGCCGGACTTCTTTGCGATGTCCGGAATATTCGCCGATGTCCTCCGGGGTCAGCGTCGTTTTCTTTAATAGCTCATCGACCCACTGTCTGACCGAGGTCGTATTGGAAGTAAGGATCAGCGTCTCGCACTGCAGCTCGCGCATTGCCGCCATGCCGATTACCGTCTTCCCCGCCCCGCACGGCAGCACGATCACGCCGCTGCCCCCTGCGCCTCCGGCATCCCGAATGGATGCGGCCGCCTCGCGCTGGTAATCGCGAAGCTGAAAGCCCTGCCCGTTCTCCTCCATGCGGGGATCAGAAGCTTCCGGAATACATGCGCTGCCTGGATTTACGGACACCTGAACGGTTTCTCCCCGCCACCGGATATCCAAATGCTGCCCGTCCTGGTATCCCGCATGGTCCAGTACCGGATAGCCCAGGCGCGTCAGCTCCTGCTTCAATAAGCCGCGCCGGTCCGCCGGGACCTCCGCTTCCCTGGATGAACGGAAGACGAGCCCGATGTCCGCCAGCGCGCGAAGTGGGCGCAGCTCGTTCAGCAGCGGCTCGCTGTCGCTGCGCAGAAGCAGATGCTGCTCCTTGCCCGGATGCGGGAGCAGAGACAGCTGCCCGTAACGGGTGACAAGCTGGCGGATTTCCGCCAGAACCTGCGACGGAACCTCCCATCTGGCCAGCCCTTGCAGGCTGGAGCAGATCGTTTCGGCGCTCATCCCGCTTGCGGCGGCATTCCAGAGCGATAACGGGGTGATGCGATATGTATGAAACGACGAAGGACTTTTGAGCAGATCGGCATACTGCGACAGCTGCCGGCGGGCCTGCTCGAATTCGGGGTGTGCGGTCTCAAGCAGAACGGTCCGATCCCTTTGGACGATGCATGGCTTCGGGGTCATCGTCGATTCCTCCTTTGGCATGAATTTTGCGAAAAATGGTCTCAGTTCCTAAAAAAAAGAAGTCCACATCCAAACAAGCATTGGATCTGAACTTCCCCTTATGATCTATAGGATTGCCAAAAATCGCCCGTTCATGCGCCTGCCTTAAAGACGGCAGGTTCTCTAGCCTTCCTCCCTGCAGCTTGACACCATCTCCACGAGCAGCTGAACGCCGTAGCGCATCGCCTCTTCATCGAAATCAAACATCGGATGGTGGTGCGGGTATACCGCATCTTTCTGCGGGTTCCCTGCGCCCACGAACATGAAGCAGCCCGGAAGCTTCTGCAGATAGTAAGCGAAATCCTCGGCCGGCATCAGCTTCGGCGACAGCTGTACCTGCCCTTCTCCGAACACCTTCGGCGCAATGCGGAAGAACCGGGCCGTCTCCTGCTCATCATTCACCAGGGCCGGATAGCCGATCAGATAACGGACCGACGATTCCGTGCCATAGGTTTCGGATACGGTGCGGGCCATCATTTCGATCCGCTCGCGGATCAGCGTCCGCGTAGCCTCGTCGAACGTGCGCACCGTTCCGGTAATCCGGCAGGACGATGCGATCACGTTCTGCGCCGTGCCTGCCTGCATCGTTCCGATCGTGACAACCGCAGGCTGCAGCGGATCGACCGTTCGGCTGACGATCGTCTGCAGCTGCATGACAAGCGCAGCCCCGGCTACAAGCGCATCCGCCGTCACATGCGGCATCCCGCCGTGACCGCCGCGTCCGGTAATATCGATGAAGAATTCATCCGCAGCGGCCATGAGCGGCCCCGGGGCGCTTGCTGCGGTGCCGACAGGGAGCGGCGTCCACAGATGAAGACCGTAGACCACGTCGGCGCCTTCGATGGCACCGTCCTTGATCATCTCGATCGCCCCGCCGGGGCATACCTCCTCGGCAGGCTGGAACATGAACCGGATTTCGCCCGGAAGCTCCTCCCGGTATGTGCTGTAGTAAGCGGCTGCTCCAAGCAGCATGGAGGTATGGCCGTCATGTCCGCAGGCATGCATCACTCCGGGAACGCTGGATTTGTATTCACAGCTCTTGCCGTCCTCGATCGGCAGCGCGTCCATGTCCGCTCGCAGGACGATTGTTTTTCCAGGCTTGTCGCCCCTTAAAATGCCAATGACGCCGTAACCGCCGACATCGGTCTTGACCTCGAGGCCGAGCTCCCGCAACCGGTCCGCAACAAATCTCGAGGTTTCCTTCTCATGATACGATACTTCCGGATTCATATGTAAATGACGTCGCCACTCTACCATTCGCGGAAACCACTGTTCCCAAAATGCTTCCTTCATCAAGCTTCATCATCCTCCCCGAACTATGAACGATCATTCGATCGAAATGTAACCGTTAAGGCTCCCCAGAAGCAGGCCGTGTCCGACCATAGCGTCTGCGCTGCCCTGCTGAACCTTTCGGAACACGTCCCGAAGCGGAACCCATACGGCAGCCACGTCGTCATCGTCCGGACGGCGGTCCAGAGCGCGGTCCGGCTTCACCGCATCCGTAAAAAAATAATGCACCTTCCGGTTCGCGAGCGAAGCCATCGGGTATGCACTGCCCATATAGCTCAAATCCTTGCACAGAATGCCCGCTTCCTCTTCCAGCTCGCGCCGGGCGGCTGCGGCTGCCTCTTCCCCGGGACGGACGGTCCCTCCGGGAAGCTCCCAAGTCATCTCGTCCACCGCTTCCCGATACTGGCGCACCAGCAGCAGGCACCCTTCATGAAGCGCGACCACCGAGGCTGATTCCGGCAGCTGGTCGAATACAACGATTTCGTGCTGATCGTTCTCCTCTACTGCATAATATTCCGTCCTGTACACGGTCCGGTTCATTTCGCTCCCCGCCTTTCGCTGAATGATAAACCATATGAATATATAACCGCGCGGATGGAAAGCGTACATTTCAAAACCGATCTGCTCCTCGTTTTATTCTAACAGAAAAGAGGAATGCCTGTCGTCACCAAAATATCTTCTGGATACATGGTCTCAAATTGAAGCCGGGCGGGCGCTACAGGCTTGCAGAAGTTCTTGAAACATACTATCATATTAAAGAACTTTGCTAGGAATATTAAGGGGGTTTATGACCACATGATTTTTGAAAATACAGGCTTAGACGGATTACACAGCGATTTGGCTTACCTCGACGAATGTGCGGAAAAGGTAGGATTCATTCGCTGGCAGTGGGAATACTACCGCGCTACATACGATTTGAAAATCGAAGATAAAAAGAACCAGGCAGAATACTTCCTGCGCATCAACACGCGCGCCGTGGAAGGCAGGCTGGAGAAGCCTGACACCATTCTTAAGATTGAAGCCGTCTATATGGGCAAGGCTACCTTCCCTCACGGTCTGGAGTATGAGAGCATGGCGCCTCAGCCGGTCATGAATGTGGCCACCAAGAAGATTCAGGAGCTGAAAGCTCTGCTGGAAGCGTAGTGGTTACGCCATGAATACGACCAAACCTCAGCCGAAGAGAGGCACACCTGATTTCCAGCTGCTCATCATGACTTTGCTGCTGGTGGGATTCGGACTGATTATGGTGTTCAGTTCCAGCTCCAGCTTGACCGTCTTCAATGAGAAATTCAACAACGATCCGCTTTACTTTACGAAGCGTCAGGCCGCCTTTGCCGTACTGGGTACCTTTGTCATGTTCGTGGCAATGAACATCAACTACAAGAAATACAAGAAGCTGTTCCTTCCTGTATTTTTTCTAACACTGATCCTGCTCATCTTGGTCGTGATGCTCGGCAAGACGACCAACGGCGCCGTCAGCTGGTTCCAGCTCGGGTCGCTGGGCATTCAGCCTACCGAGCTTGCCAAGATCGCTACGATCGTGTATCTGTCCGCCTTGATCACGAAGAAAGGGGAGCGCATCCGTCAATGGAAGGGCGGATTCTTCCCCGTCCTGATCATCGTGGGCATCGTCGCCGGGCTCATCATGCTGCAGCCGGATCTCGGCTCCTGCTTCATTCTGGTCGCGACCTGCGGGCTGCTCATCTATGCGGGCGGAGCGAACCTCAAGCATATTCTCGGCTGTATTTCGCTCGTCGCGCTCGGTTTGGTGCTTACGCTCGGCGTCGGCTCGCTGTTTAACTCAGACGATACTCCGGAGGAAGCCTCCAAGAACTATAAGATCGGACGGATCGAGGCTTTTCTGGATCCCTTCAAGGATGAATCGAGTACGGGCTACAACCTGGTCCAATCCCTGATTGCCATCGGTCAAGGCGGGGTCACCGGGGCAGGCTTCGGCGAGAGCGTGCAGAAGCTGCATTATTTGCCAAACCCCTACAACGACTTTATTTTCTCCGTCATCGGCGAGGAATTCGGCTTTATCGGCACGGCCTTATTTTTACTGTTCTACTTGTATTTCATTATCCGGGGCATCATCGTCTCGCTCCGATGCTCCGATCCTTTCGGGACGCTGACGGGCGTGGGCATCATGGGCCTCATCGCCATTCAGGCCTTCATTAATATCGGCGGCGTGACCAACACGATTCCGATTACCGGCGTTACCCTTCCGTTTATCAGCTACGGCGGCTCATCCCTGCTCGTCATGATGCTCAGTATGGGGATTGTTCTCAGCATATCCAGGGACAGCAACCGCCCGGCGAAGCAGGAACAGGTCAAATCCGTCATTAAAAAAGACTACCGGACAGCCCGGTAGTCTTTTTTATGTACAAGCCATCTTGTTCATGGCTGCAGGGAGGGACATTATCCCTCCCTTGGTATCGACTTATTTCGCGCGCTGCGGAAGATCGTCGATTTCGTCATCCTTGAACGCCACGCCTTCGACCTTGACGTTAACCTCGACGACACGAAGCCCTGTCATGCTCTCGACCGCTTCGCGGACGTTCTGCTGAAGCATGCGGCACACTTCATGTATAGGTGTCTCATAGAGCACGATGATGCGCAAATCGATTGCGGCCTCAAGCTGCCCTACCTCTACCGTAACACCCTTCTGCACATTTTTACCGCTCAGCCGCTTGGCCCAGCCCTCCGACAATCCGCCGGACATCGCTGCAATTCCTGGTGTCTCCAAGGCTGCCAGTCCGGCAATTTTCGATACGACATCATCCGATATCCGAATCAAACCGTTATCCAGTTGAAGTTGTTCCGTCATGCCAAATCCTCCTTCACCTCATTATCCGTTATTGTAAATCCTAACAGGCCCAAAAAGCAAATGCCCGCGTCACAAACGCCGGATAATTTTTCAAACAAAATGGGTATATTGTAAAAAGAACCCCGAGAATCGTCGTTTCGGCTCGTACGATCGCTTCTTCGAACGACAATACAAAAGGCAGGTGTACATTATGAAAAAATGGTTGAGCCCGGCGCTTCTCATCGTGACCTTCCTGCTCAGCGCAATCGGTCATTATGCAGGGTGGAACTTTACCCTCCAGTTCATCCTTTCTTCCATTTCGGTCATCTTTGTCGCCGGTTTTCTGGGCAAAGCGACCGAAAGCGTCGCCCATTATGCAGGCCAGCGCCTTGGCGGCTTTCTGAACGCCACCTTCGGCAATGCCGCCGAGCTGATCATCGCTATCTTGCTGATTCGTGAAGGCCTGTACGATATGGTCAAGGCGAGCATCACCGGTTCGATCATCGGCAATTTGCTGCTCGTCCTCGGCCTGAGCCTGTTTGCGGGGGGACTCAAGTTTAAAATCCAGAAATTCAACATGACGCTGGCAGGGCTGAACGGCTCTCTTATGACGCTGGCCATCATCGCACTATTCGTTCCCGCTGTCTTCCTGAATACCCACTCGATTACGGAAGACGAAACGAAGCTGCTCAGCCTGATCGTCGCAGGAATTCTGATCGTCTCCTACATAGCATGGCTCGGCTTCTCCATGATCACGCATAAGGAGTATCTGGCTGATGTCAGCGAAGATAAGAGCGACCAGGATGCGCTACCGCATGAGCAAGAAGCGACCTGGTCGAAGGGACGCTCCGTTCTGTACCTCGTCATTGCAACGGTTATGGTCGCCTTCGTCAGTGAATGGCTTGTCGGCGTGCTGGAGCCGATCAGCCACGAATACGGCCTCAGCGAGCTGTTTATCGGTGCATTTCTAGTCGCCATCATCGGTAACGCGGCCGAGCACAGCGCAGCGATCATGCTGGCTCTGAAAAACAAGATCAGCGCAGCCGTCGAAATTGCGGTCGGCAGCAGCCTGCAGATCGCCCTGTTCGTGGCCCCCGTCCTTGTGTTCGTCAGCTTCTTTATGGGCGACACGATGGATCTCGTATTCACGACGCTCGAGCTTGTGGCGATCGGGGTTGCCGTATTCATTGCCAGATCCATCACCCAGGACGGCGCCTCCAACTGGTACGAGGGCTTGCTGCTGTTGGCTGTGTATATCATCCTTGGCGTGTCCTTCTTCCTCGTCTAGCCTGTGACACGCTTCATTGGATTGGCGCAGGGGGTTACCTCGGTTAACGTCCCATAACATACCAAGAGGCTGTCCAGGTCTACAGACCATTCGGACAGCCTCTTCTATGTATGCGCCTGTACAAGTACAGGCTATTCGGATTGATTCATGGCTTCGTACAGGAGAGCCAGATTGCGTTCAAGCTTGCTGATCAGCTGCTTTCCCGTACTTTCCGGAAGAAGTCCGGCCCGTACCGCAAAATCGACCTCTTTCGAAAAACCGTACATTTGGGTATCCAGCACTTCCTCATAGAGAGGGCAATAACGGGTCGCCAGATTCTCCATCTGTACTTCAATAAGCTTTAGGATTTTATCTGCATCTTCATGTAGAAGACTGATCGCTTTAAGATTCAGCTGTTCCTGTAGATCAGATGAAGTCATGATCTTCCCCCCTATGTCCAAAATCACAGCACAGTTACTATCTTTAATATTAGTCGAAATCGCGGAGCAATACAAGGACCTGAAAAAAATAGACTCTATGCTAACGAAAAAACACCCTTCCATTCGGTGGAAGGGCGTTCTTCAGCTGTTATTCAGCCACGACGGAGACATTCAAGCCATGCTTGTTAAATACGTCGATCATTGCTTGCTTAGCTTCGTCAGCATCAGGTCCGTGTACATGCAGCTCGTAGCTTTGGTTGCTCACCAGCGTGGTGAACAGGCCCAAAATACTCTTCACGTCGATGTACTTGTTCTCCGCCTGCAAGACGATGGAGGATGAGAACTTACTGGCCGTTTGCGAAATTTCTACGATCGCTGTGTTGTTATTGGACATACGAATCCCTCCGTAACTTTTAGGATGTGAAAAAAATATCTCACATTGCACCTTCATGATACATTGAATCCGTTTTCTTATGCAACCTATTTTCCAATCTATTTAAGATTTTCCGGGTTGAGCGCCTCCAGCTCCGGAATGACGAACAATCCGTCCTTGCGGATCAGCCGGTCGTCGAAATAGATTTCACCGCCGCCGTACTCCGGACGCTGAATCAGCACGAGATCCCAGTGAATGGAGGAACGGTTGCCGTTGTCTGTTACATCATATGCCTGCCCCGGTGTAAAATGCAGGCTGCCGGCGATTTTCTCGTCGAACAAAATATCCTTCATCGGCGTTAAGATGTACGGATTGAAGCCGATGGCGAATTCTCCGATGTATCTCGCCCCTTCGTCCGAATCCAAAATCTCGTTCAGACGCTTCGTGTCGCTTCCGGTCGCCTCTACAATTTTCCCGTTTTCGAAACGGAATTTGATGTTTTCAAAGGTGACGCCGTTATACAGCGTCGGAGTATTGTAAGCAATCGTCCCGTTGACGGAATCCCGTACAGGAGCGGTATAAACTTCGCCGTCCGGAATGTTTTTCTGGCCGGAGCACTTTTCGGCACCGATGTTTTTGATGGAGAAGGTAAGATCCGTGCCCGGACCGACGATGCGGACCTTATCGGTCTTTCTCATCAGCTCTGCAAGCGGGTCCTGGGCGCGGTCCATTTTGGAATAATCCAGGTTGCAAACGTCGAAATAGAAGTCCTCGAACGCCTCGGTGCTGGTGTTGGCCAGCTGCGCCATGCTGGCGTTCGGATAGCGGAGCACCACCCACTTCGTGTGCTTGACCCGCTCTTCGCTATGTACCGGATGGGAATACAGTGCGTTGTACAGCTTCATATTTTCTTCGGGCACATCGGCCAAGTCGTTCACGTTCTCGCCTGCCCGGATCCCGATGTAGCAGTCCATCTTCTTCATGCGGGCGACATCGAACTCCGCCCACAGCTCAAGCTGCTCCTTGGTTGCATGTTTCAGCATGGCGCGCTGGACGGTACGGTCGGTCAATTGCACGAACGGACGTCCGCCATGCTTGGACACTTCTTCGATGATCGCATTCAGCAGGTCCCGCTCCGAGCCAATCATTTCGATCAGCACATTTTCGCCCGGCTGCATATCGACCGAGTAGGTCACGAGATTATGAGCCAGCTTCTGAATTCTGGGGTCACGCATATGTCTAGTCCTCCTTATGTTGAGACCGCTGCCAAAAATTGAACAGCGGTAAATTTATACCTCATTGTAGCACGCACCTTTGCCTTCCGTCAGCTACATGATGCAGAAATTCTGCATTCGCGGTTCAATCAATATCCAGTAAATGTAACATCGGACAAGAGCGACTCGGTTCTGGCCATGCCGGACCGGTCCACATAGGACACCGACCTCTCCATGGTCATGCGGATCGGCAGCTGTGACCGCTTATCGATCGTCAGATGACAGACGGAGGCGGCGTCCGCTTGATCAAGCATTCGGATCAGCTCCTCATTGTCCCGCTCCCATACGGCCTTCAGCCGGGCCCGGACTTTGGGGTCTTCACTGTACAACGGGTCACCCTTCCGCTGCATCCGCTCAAGCAGCAGCTTCATCTGTTCTTGAAGCGAACGCTTTGTCATATGGGCCGCTGCCTCCGGCGACAGCTCGATCCGGAGCACCTTCGTCCCCCTGGCGGCGCCAAGCTCGGCGGATATTTTCTTATCCGCTTCACCAATATATTCAAGCTGCTCCAGCGGATTGAGCCGGGTCATCCACAGCTCCTCGGCCTGCCCGGAGGTAAGCGCGCTCCATTTGCCCTCTTTGCGCTTCAGCGAGACGGTAAGTCCATCCGCCGTATAGCCCGAGCCGGCTGCCGGCTGCTCAAGATTTGCTTTCGAGATCGTGTCCTGTATGGTACGCTCCGGTGTTCTCGAGGACAAAGTTAAGCTCGTATGGTTCTGCAGCTTGCCTTCGAAAGCAAGCGTCTCCTGGAACAAGCCATTCTCCTCCGTCCGGATCGCAGCCTCCCCTTTAAATGCGAAATTATCCACCCCCGATAATCCTGCCAACGCCCGTTTAAAAGAGTCCTCCGGACTTAGCCTATCCTGCCATGCGCAGGCGGGCAAACTTAACAGCAACAGGGCGGCACAGAGCATGCCCCGCACAACCCGCAGTTTTTTCAGCATCATCATCAGCCTTTCATTTGTCATGCTCTTAGGCTATCTTGCAGGACGCGACATTATACAATCGCATATAAAAGCGCAGCCTTACAGCGGTATATGGATGACCGTATCCCTATCTAGCGGCCATGTTTTCACGCACGAAGGACTGCTAGGTCTGCCCAGCTTCCTGAACGCTCTGGGGATAATATAAAACGAGGCTATCCCCTCTTGCGGGACAGCCTCGTTCATACCGATTCGGCATTCTCGACGACAATGCGATTCCGGCCGTTCTTCTTGGCTTCATACAAAGCCATATCTGCTCTATAAAACAATGATTCCACACTGATCTTGTTATTCGTCCAGTTCCATTCCGAAATTCCGCAGGATACCGTTACTCTCGGATCCGTCTCCTCGGCAACTCTGGTGCGTATACGCTCCGCCACCTGTACGGCTTGTTGTATTTCGATGCCCGGCAGATAAACCGCCAGCTCCTCTCCGCCCCAACGGGCCGGGATGTCGCTGTGGCGGATCGTGCTCTTGACGATGTTGCTGACCTGCTTCAGTATTTTGTCGCCCCGCTGATGGCCGAATGTATCATTCACCTGTTTGAACTGGTCGATATCAATAACGATGAGGGCCCCGCAGAAATCACGGTTCTGGCATTCGTAGATCACTTCATCAAGATAATGCCTTGCATACAGCTCCGTGAGCATGTCCCGGTTCGCCATTCTGCGGACCTCCGCGTGCAGGAAGGCGTTCCCGATCGCCAGGCCGATGTGGCTGGTCAGCGCCTGCAGCAGGCGGTAGCTGTCATAGGAAAAATAATGCCGCTTGGCATGGGTCAGCAGCACGACGCCCCGGACCTCGCCGTTCACCGTTAGCGGGGTTGCAATCAACGAGCTCGAATTCGTCGTCTCCATCAGCTTCGATTCGGCGGGCCGCTCTTCGTTGTAATCGGACAGAATCAGCGGCTCCTTCGAATGATATACGAGACCGCCGATGCCATAGTCCTTCTCGAACACTTCCTTCGCCAGCCATTCCGCATTGCAGGATGCCACTTCTAGGCCGCCGAGCTCCGCGTTGTAGATTAGAATGCAGCAATAGTCCGCTCCCAGGATCTTAAGCAGCTCATGATTCGCGAACTGGAAGATTTCCGCCAAATGCAGGCTCTTGTTCAGCCTCTGTGTCAGCTCGTTAATCATCCGCAGCTCATGAATCATCAGGTTGGACTGCTCATACAGCTTGGCATTCTCGAAAGCGGTGCCCGCAGCGTCGGACATCATGCCGAGCAGCTCAAGGTCCATATCCGGCAGCATCGGCTTGTCCACCTCGATGTGCAGAACACCGTAAACCCCTTGCTTGCCTCCCATCGGCAATCCGATCTCGACGGTGTTCCACGGCTCGGGATGCTCGCGGATCGTTAGGACGCCCTCCATAAAGGTTCGGACGTATACATCCTCTTGCCAATGATGAAGAAGCAGAGGACGGACGAGAGGATGGCTGCTTTCATGGTCCTGGGACATGAACAGCTCCACTTTCGCTTCCGGATACAGCGCAAGCACGCTGTCGATCGCCTCGCTTAACACACTGTGCACATCGATCTGAACATGCATGCGCTTCACGTACTGAAACAGCACCGATCGGCGGTAAGCCTCAAGCTTGGCATGGTCGTGAACCCGGACAAGATCATTCACGAACATGGCTTCAAATTTGCGGTAAAAGCATGTCCGAAACAATAGCGCCTGGGACTCCGTCACCATGAGCGCCATCTCTTCCCCCGCAAGGTCTTGCGACACGCTGACCATCACGGTGAACAGGTCGCCTTCGCTTCGCGTAAACAGCGGCGCCGAGCATACGACACTGCCTTCGTGCAGGCCGGGACTTATACCGGATGCCGGAATTTTGCCGCTCAATGAGCGGTGCACGATTCCGTCATCCCCGGCAGCAAAATATTCCCTGAGCTCAGCATCCCCTGCAAGCCACGCCCCTTGATGAGACAGAACGGCCCATCTGAACTTCTTTAATGCTTCCGCGCTTGCGTTCTCCTTCTGCCACTCCGCATAACTCTTTTCGATTAGAGTCCGAAGGTAGGGATAGTCATAAGGGGTTATATCCAATCCCTGGAGGGATAGCGACTTGTTTCCAGTATTAGGCCCGGCATCATTGAACATGTCCGCATAACCGGGTGGTCTTTCGTACACTTTCGGTTGTTCCTCTGACATATTGGGCGCTCCTTTGCACCATTATAAAGGCCTATCTAAGATATTGGCGTCCATAAATTGTATTTAATATATGTAAGGATTCCATTCTTGCTGAAAGACAACTAGATACAAACGACTACATAATCCAATCTTATATTACTCTTTTCTACCCATTTTAGCATTAACTTTTCTGCATTCGCCACAATATTTTTAGGTCCATGGTCCTATCGACAAAATTAGACAAAGTTCAATCAACCTTTTCAATAGGTTTAGCTTGACTTTAAGTCATTACTTCATATAATATTTATTGTTGAGTAAGAATGCAATGCATTCGATGAATTTGGGCGGAAACGTTGTGTCACCCTCACGTTATTTGTTACTGTCGGGACAGCGGCTGAACTTTCCTGGCAGATCTTCCGGGCTTATCTGGTAAGAGCAAACAAATACGGCGCAAATAGAGCCCTGATGAAATTTATTTAAAAAAGGAGTCTATATAACAATGGCACGTTACACCGGTCCTAAATTTAAATTGAGCCGCCGTCTGGGAATCTCCCTGAGCGGTACAGGTAAAGAATTAGCAAAACGCCCTTTCCCTCCTGGACAACATGGTCCTAACCAACGGAGAAAAGTCAGCAACTACGGCATGCAGCTTCAAGAAAAGCAAAAGCTGCGCCACATGTACGGCTTGGGCGAGAAGCAATTCCGCACCCTGTTTGATAAAGCTACCAGCATGAAAGGGATCGCGGGTGAGAACTTCATGTTCCTGCTTGAGAGCCGTCTGGACAACCTCGTGTATCGTCTTGGCTTCAGCAATTCCCGTGCAGGTGCTCGTCAGCTCGTTGCTCACGGTCACGTCACTGTAAACGGCAAGAAAGTTGATATCGCCTCTTACTCCGTAAGTGTTGGCGATGTAATCGGTCTTCGCGAAAGAAGCCGCAACCTGACTTCCGTTAAAGAAGCACTGGCTAACCGCGTTCATTTGCCTGCTTACCTTGAGTTCGACGAAACTGCATTGGAAGGGAAATATATCCGTCTTCCAGAGCGTTCCGAGCTCTCCCAAGATATCGACGAGAAGCAAATCGTCGAATTCTACAACCGCTAAGATTAAAGCGGAGCCCAAGAAACCTGAAAGCCCTCGCGGCCTTCAGGTTTCTTTTTTTGTTGCCTGTTTCCCCAAAATGCTCCTAGTGCGCTTAATGCTCATAGTGCTCTTAATCCTCTTAATGCTCTTATTGCTCTTAATGCTTCTAGAGCTTCTATTGCTTCTAATGCATCTAGTCCCCTAATGCCCGTCTCGAAGCTGCCATGCCTCCTATCCCTCGAGCTTCTTGCCGCTTCCTGTCCATGCTGTTCCCCTATCCCCTGCCCGTCCTTATTATTCTAATCCGGTGCTTTAAAGGATGCGACCGTTTTCCCTGGCGCATGGCTTGTCGTCCGAGCGTTGGCGCTGATCATCGTGCAGCAATCATCATTTCACCACGCCCTTGGAAAAACAGAGGAAAATGCACGACACGGCCGCTTTAAAGTTACCATCTCCTCGTCTCTCCCGTTAGATCCGTTTACTCCATCTGCTCCGCCTGCTTATCTCTCCGCCTCTACTGTCCGGTCCATCTCCTCGTCTCTCCCGTCAGATCCGTCTACTCCATCTGCCCTGTCTGCTCATCTCCTCCGCCTCTTCCGTCTCCTCGGTTTACTCCGTGGGTCAGCCGCTAGAAGCGCCTTCTTGGCATGGTAATAAATTCATCATGCATTTACGTGTCCCAAAATAAATCATTCTTCATTAAAAAAGGACATTCTATAAAGGGACAAATGATTCAAACCCTTCGATTTATGCTATAATAGGTGCGTTAAAAAGGAGGAGTATCATTCATGGTTGAGGAGAAAAAACAGGGTTCCGGAAAACAGAA
Source organism: Paenibacillus ihbetae (assembly GCF_002741055.1). Taxonomy (NCBI): domain Bacteria; kingdom Bacillati; phylum Bacillota; class Bacilli; order Caryophanales; family Paenibacillaceae; genus Paenibacillus; species Paenibacillus ihbetae. The sequence continues at coordinate 1,162,834 of NZ_CP016809.1, forward strand.
AAAACCGCGAAAACGTTCCTTTCTGCGGGTTTTCGGATCTGTCATCGGATGGCTTTTTATTATAGGCCTGACAGGTGTATTGTTCGCCGGAGGAGCCGTTGCGGGCTATGTCACCTCGATCGTTAAGGATGAGCCTGTAAGGTCGCGGGCACTCATCGAGAAGACGATGAACGATAATGCCATCACCGGGTTTGCCTACTTCCGTGACGGCTCGCCGATCGGCCAGCTCAGGACGGAAGAAGACAGACGACCTGTCGAATTTGAAGAAATTCCCCAAATCGTTAAAGATGCCGTCATATCCATAGAAGACAACCGTTTTTATACACATAAGGGTGTTGACATAAAAGGCACTGCGCGCGCAGTTAAAGAACGTTTGCTGAACGAGCCGGTCCAGACCGGGGGAAGCACACTGACCCAGCAGCTGGCGAGACTGACCTTTCTCAGCCGTGATCGCACGGACAACCGGAAGGTGAAGGAAATGCTGCTGGCGATGCGTATGGAGCGGTTTCTAAGCAAGGACCAGATTTTGACCGCCTATTTGAACAAGGTTCCTTACGGCAACGGTTCAAGCGGTTACCAGGTGTTTGGCATCAAGGCTGCCGCCAAAGGGATATTCAACATCAACAAGCTGGAGGACCTGAATATCGCCCAGGCTGCTTATCTTGCAGGCCTGCCGCAGCTGCCATCCTCCTACTCTGCTTTTAACGGCAAGGGAGAGTTTGATGAAAAGTCCTTCAACCGGGCGGTAGACCGCCAGCACCGGGTCCTGGACAGCATGCTCAAGGAAGGCAAGATTACGCCGGCGGAATATCGGGAAGCGCTGGACTTCGATATTAAAGCATCGCTGGCTCCGCGGACTCAGAAGGCTTATGTGACTTATCCGTATCTCATGATGGAAGTGGAACGCCAGGCAGCTGATATTCTAGCTCAGCTGGAGCTCGAGGATTCTGCCGTTGACAAGAAAGAGAAAAAAGATGAAGAAACATCGGATTTGCTGACCGGCGGGTATCGTGTATATACCACGATAGACCGTACTGTATACCGCACGATGCGGGCCATCGCGGAAGATGACAGCAACTTCTTCCCGGACAGCGAGAAAGGCGTGGAGCAGACCGGCGCGATGATGATCGACAACAAAACCGGAGCTATCCTCGGCATGATTGAAGGGCGCGATTTCAACATCGAGCAGATGAACCACGCTACTCAGATGAAACGTCAGCCGGGGTCGGCCATGAAGCCGATCGCCGCCTACTTGCCGGCGCTTGAATCGGGAGCGATTCAGCCGGCCAGCGTCGTGGATGACTCCCCCATCATCTTAAGAGATTATTCGAAGGTGTACCATATTCCGAAGAACGCATACACCGGCTACAGAGGCCTGATGACGGCGCGGCAAGCGCTGAACGATTCCACCAACACGGTCGCGTTGAAACTGTTCAACAACACCGTCGGTATCGACAATGCCTGGGCATTCTCCAAAAAGCTCGGCATCACCACGCTGGAGGAGAAGGATTATTCCGCGGCTACAGGAGTTCTAGGGGGCCTTAGTCGGGGCGTAACCGTCGAAGAGCTGACGAATGCGTACAGCTCGATCGGCAATAAAGGAAAATTCAACGATGCCTTTATGATCGAGAAGATCGTCGATTCCAAAGGAAATATCGTTTATAAGCACGAAGTGAAGCCGGAACAAGTGTTCTCCGAGCAAACGGCCTATCTCATGACCGACATGATGCGTACCGTCATTACGAACGGTACCGGAAGCAAGGTCCGGGATACTTACAAGAAATTCAATGAAATCCCGATTGTCGGCAAGACCGGCTCCACGCAGAACTACGGAGATGTTTGGTTCATGGGCTATTCCCCTGACATCACATTGGGCGTCTGGGTCGGTTACAAGGAGCAGAAGCATGTGCTCGTCGGGGATCAGCGGAAGCATGCGCAGAGCATCTGGGCGAAAATTATGAATGAAGTCACCGACGTCAAGCCTGAGCTCTTCCCAACCAAGAGCTTTGAGAAGCCGGAGGGCATTATTTCCAAGACTGTATCGGCGTACAGCGGGAAGCTCCCAACGGCGCTGACCGACCGATTCGTTACGGATATTTTCAATGCTAAGTATGTACCGACCGAGCCGGACGACGGCATTGCCAAGGCTAAATACATTACCTACCGGGGCGTGAATTACATTCCTCACGAATCAACGCCGCTCGATATGCTTAAAGAGCAAATCGTCGTTAAACGGGAGAAGCCGCTCGATGAGCTGATCAAAGAGCTCGAGAATGCGCTGAAGGTGATGAAGGGAGAACGCATGCCGCTGGAATACTATCTTCCGCAGGACGCCAAGAAAGGCATGCCGACCAAGCTCGATCCGAGAAGGGATGACGGCAGAGCGCCTACGCCGCCGAAGAATGTCCATTATAATATCGGAAGCGGATCAATCAGCTTCAGTGGAAGCGGATCCCCTGACGTTGTGGGTTATCGCCTCTATAAATCGGTCAATGGCAGCCCGTTCACCCATCAGGGGCAGGTGGTCCTTGCCGATGGCAACTACGTCTTCTCCGGCCTGGGCTCCGACGGCCTGTTTGCCTCGTATTACGTAGTGGCGGTGGATGTGGCCGGCAACGCTTCCGAGCCTAGCACGATCGTAGGCACCGGCGCCCCGGGCTTTACCACCCCGGATGAGACGGAGACGGAGCCGGAGGAAGACCTCGGCACGGACGGAGAGGTCATCGAGGACGTTCCGGAGGATGACCTAGACCTGGGCTCCGAGGGCATTACCGCCCCTCCTGCTGCTCCCGGGCAGCCAACGATCACCGCTACGCCGGATGGCTTCACGGTCAAGTGGAGCGGCAACGCGCCGGAGGAAGAGGTCATCGCTTATAACATTTACTACAGTCCGAACAGTGACGGGAACTACCAAGTTCTCGGCACAAGCAAAAGCACCGACTATTATTACGTAGGCGGGCCGATGAGCGGTACGTTTAGAGTGACTGCCGTGAATTCGGCCGGGGAATCGCCTCCTTCGCCAACCGTCTTTTTCGAGAAAACCGAATAAAGATATCAACAAAACCGCTTCTTTTGAAAGAGTTGCACCCATCCGGGTGCGCTTTCGTTCGAAGCGGTTTTTGATGTGCAAGGTGGAAGAACGGGCTGCGGATCATCACATTATCACGTTCATTTCATTTACCACGGGGCTCCCCACGATTCAATCCGACCTGCACTTTCAGAATTCGATGATTTGCTTCCATCTGCCGATTCACGGAGCTCTCATCCACAAAAAAACTGACCCGCCACTGATGGTTCAGCGGCAAGTCAGCCTGTTTGTGCATTATGATATGATATTAATCCTCGATGGTGGACAAATCCCCGGTCGGCAGATCCAGCTCCCAGGCCTTCAATACCCGGCGCATGATTTTGCCTGACCGTGTCTTCGGCAGCTTATCCTTGAACTCAATCTCGCGCGGAGCAGCATGCGCGGACAGCCCCTCTTTTACAAAACGGTAGATTTCATCCTTAAGCTCCTGGGAAGGCGTGTATCCTTCGCGCAGGGAGATAAACGCTTTAATGATTTCTCCGCGGGTTACGTCCGGCTTCCCGATGACGCCCGCCTCCGCTACAGCCGGATGCTCAACCAGCTTGCTCTCGACCTCGAACGGCCCGATGCGCTCGCCGGAAGAATTGATGACATCATCGATTCGGCCTTGGAACCAGAAGTAGCCCTCTTCGTCCATATACGCCGTATCGCCGGAAATATACCAGCCCGGAATCCGGAAGTATTCTTCATACTTGGCCGGGTTGTTCCAGACCTGTCGCATCATGGACGGCCACGGTGTCTTGATGGCCAGATTGCCCATCGTATATGGAGCAACCTCGTTCCCCTGATCATCCAGAATCGCGGCTGTAATGCCTGGAAGCGGACGCCCCATGGATCCCGGCTTGATCGCCATACTCGGATAGTTGCAGATCAGCTGTCCGCCGGTCTCCGTCATCCACCATGTATCGTGTATCCGCTGCTTGTAAGCTTTATAACCCCAACGCACCACCTCTGGGTTCAGCGGCTCTCCTACGGACAGGACGTGGCGCAGATGGCTCAAGTCGAATTGGTCGATCAAATCCGAGCCCGCTCCCATGAGCATCCGGAAGGCGGTCGGGGCGCTGTACCACACCGTCACCTTGTTCTTCTCCAACGTGCCGTACCAGTCCTGCGGACTGAATCGGCCGCCGCGGATCACATTCGTTACGCCGTGCAGCCATGGTGCAAAAATACCGTACGAGGTGCCTGTTACCCAGCCCGGGTCAGCCGTACACCAGTATATATCGTCTTCTCTCAGATCCAGCACGACCTTGCCGGTATAATAATGCTGGATCATGGCATTCTGCACATGATAGACGCCCTTCGGTTTCCCCGTTGAGCCCGAAGTGTAATGCATGATCAATCCGTCTTCCCGCTCCAGCCATTCCAGCTCCAGCTCGCTGGACGCGGATTCCATCTCCCGGAAGTAAGAGATCAACTGCGGATCCTCATCCTCCAGATCCCCAACCACGAAGATGTGCTTCAGCTCAGGCAGCTCGTCACGCTTGACGCGCGGCAGAAGCGCAGGCGTTGTGACCAAGGCCACGGCACCGCTGTCTTCCAGCCGGTCCTTCACCGCCGTCTCCATGAACGCTTCGAACAGCGGTCCCACGACGGCACCCACCTTCAGAATCCCCAGCAGACTCGCATAGAGCTCCGGGCTGCGCGGCATGAATATAAAAACTCTGTCGCCTTTACCGATCCCATACTTGCGCAGCACATTGCCAAATTTGTCGGACTGCTCTTTCATCTCGGAATAGGTAATCGCTTCGTCTCTTGCTGCATCGCTGTACAAGAGCGCGATTTTATCCCCTTTACCTTCCGCTACATGACGGTCGATGGCTTCATAAGCCATGTTGACTTTCCCCGTCTCATACCATGTAAAATGTCTCTCGATCGTATCCCATGAAAACTCGGAACGTGCTTCCTCGTAGCTCTTCATATTGGAATGCGAGACTTCACTTGGTAAAATTTCGCTATGCGTCTGATTCATCATAACATCCTCCTCATTCTCAAATCAGTCTCGTCCTTGTGGACAGCGCTTTCAAATTTAATTGAATGAAACATTTTGGAAGTTGCATATTGCGCTTGCGGCGGGTCGTCACGTTGCCTCCGATCATCGAGCAATTAACCCTAGGGATTCGTTAAGCCAACTCCTGTTGTCAATGTGATAAATGTGAAGGTTTTATGTCGAAGTGATTATATCATATGTTATGTTTTCCTGTCATTGCTTTTCATTTTTTTATTTTTTTGCTATAAGTAGGGTATGGAAATGAAAGGAGCGTAACGGATGGAACACTGCAAGCTTTACCAGTCTCATGTTTTGTTTCCTGAAGACCGCCGCCTGATCATCGAAGGACCTGTACCTCCCGAGCAGTTATCCAAGCTTACGATGCACCCTGATCTCAAGGCGTTTCGCCGTCCTGCGGAGCAGCATGAGGCATTGGTGGAAATTGCAGGCCTCCCCGAGGGCAGAATTATTATCACGCGGGACCGCGATACGATTGTAGGATATGTAACCTTCCATTACCCGGATGAGCAAGAACGGTGGTCTGAAGGGAATATGAAAGATTTAATTGAGCTGGGGGCAATCGAAGTTGCCGGCGAGTATCGCTCGATGGGCCTCGGCCAACAGATGATCAAAACCGCATTCGAGGAAGACCAAATGGAGCGGTATATCGTTTTTACGACCGAATACTACTGGCATTGGGATCTTAAGGGGAGCGGCTTGAACGTATGGGATTACCGCAAAATGATGGAACGGCTGATGAAGGTCGTGGATATGGAATGGTACGCGACTGACGATCCGGAAATATGCTCCCATCCCGCCAACTGTCTTATGGTCCGAATCGGCCGGCAAGTGCCGCTGTCATCGCAGGAGCAGTTCGACCGCATTCGTTTCAGACAGCGCTTTATGTACTAAGAAACCAATATATCCCCGGGGACTTAACCTCGGGGATATTTGATTCTATGAGCAGCTCCGCGCGTCCATCGTATTCCAGGGTCTAGAGGATACAGGCTTCTTATAGTCTCGACAGCATATGGTTTACGATTTCGTGAGAGCGCTTGGAAGCCTTCACCGTAAATTCCGGGAAATTGACATGGGCCGAGCCGTCCGCTTTGTCCGACATCGATCGAATGACAACGTACGGCACCGCATTCATGTGGCACACTTGCGCCACGGCTGCGCCTTCCATCTCCGCACAAGCCCCGTTCAGCTCGCTGTACAGCATTTGCACCGTATCCCGGCTTGCGATAAACTGGTCGCCCGACAGGACTTTGCCGACGATATAATGCCCGTCCGCCAGCTCCTTGCACGCTTCCTCGGCAATCGTTATCAGCCCTTGATCCGCCGGGAAATCGGACACCTCCTGGTAAGGGATGACGCCTTTCGCAAAACCAAGCGGCGTCACATCCATATCATGCTGCATGCACGAGGACGAAATGACGATATCGCCTATGTTAAGCTCCGGGTGGAGGGCACCGGCAACCCCGGTAAACACAATCTTCGACACGCCAAAGGCATCGATCAAGATTTGGGTTGTAACCGCTGCGTTCACCTTGCCGACGCCGCTCTTGCATACGACCACCTGCTTGCCGTGAATGGTGCCGGCGGCATAGGTAACGCCTGCTTTCACCGTTGTATCCTTATTGTCCAGCTGCTGCAGCAGCAATTCGATTTCTTCGTCCATGGCCCCGATCAGACCGATTACCTGTGTTGTCATTCCTGTACCCCTCCACAATGATATTCACAAATGCTTTCAGCAGAAAAAAGCCCCTTGAATCCAGGAGCTTTTTTTCAAATTAATGGATGCTTTGATTCGATCATCCATTCTCAAGCCTACTCGTTTACATGGCTTACCGATAGACGCAAAATCGTCTCGTGCGGCAAAATAACACGTGGATTCTCCACATTTTCCTTTTTCATCAGTTTGGTCAGCAGCCGCATCGCCACCGCACCAAGGTCATACATCGGCTGCGCCACGGTTGTCAGCTGAGGACGAACCATGGAGGCCATACGGATATTGTCCACGCTGATGATCGAGAAATCATCCGGAACCTTGTAGCCTTCATCCTGGATGCTGTGGATGGCACCGATCGCCATCTCATCCGTAGCCGCAAAAATAGCCGTCGGCTTCTTCTTCAGACCGAGGAAATATTTCATCGCTTCAACGCCGGATTCATAGCGATAGTTGCCGATACGGACCAGATCCTCTTGATATTCGATACCGGCAGCTTCCAGCGCCTTCTTATATCCCTGGAAACGGGCATAACCGTTCGCGGGATCCTGAAGGGTGCCGCTGATCATGGCGATCTCACGATGTCCATGGCGGATCAAGGTGTTCACCGCATCAAATGCAGCCTGCTCATGGTCGATATCTACCGATGGATAGGAGCCCTTCTCATCGCTGGTCGCACACAGGACGATCGGAACAGCGGAGGTCTGGAACGCCTGGATATGCTCGTCCGTTACGGTTCCGCCCATAAAGAGGAGCCCGTCCACCTGCTTCTCGAGCAGGGTGTTGATGACGCGGATCTCCTTCTCCTTCCGCTTATCGGCATTACACAAGATAATATTATAGTGGTACATATTCGCAATATCCTCGATACCGCGGGCAATTTCCGCAAAGATCGAGTTCGAAATATCAGGGATCACAACGCCTACGGTTGTCGTCTTCTTGCTCGCCAGGCCTCTGGCTACCGCATTCGGACGATATCCCAAACGTTCAATCGCTTCGTATACTTTCTTCCGGGTCTGAGGCTTTACGTTCGGGTTATTGTTAACAACCCGGGATACCGTCGCCATGGAAACGCCTGCTTCGCGCGCAACATCGTAAATGGTTACCGTCAAATTCCTTCTCTCCATTGCCAATAGATTTTCATTCGTTCAATACCAATTGAATTTATGATACGACAAATTACTGCTTCATGCAATGACACGGCATTTCCTGCCGTTTCAATCGGGTGCTCAGCGCTTCAGTCGTAATATGGGAATGGATGTATGCCAGACTGGCGCTCCTTCTGCACAAGTATAACTTGAACTTGAGGCGATTCATGTCGGATGCCAAGATCCTCTGCTGCCTGGTACGATACCGTACGGATCGCGGGTGGCCTCGGTCAAATCATAGCCATGCTGCCCGCCGGGACGCTAAAGAAAGACTGCTTTCCGCTTCCCGTAGATTCACGCACACAATTGGGCATCCGGTACTATGCTTGAACAATAGCAAGGGTCTTCTATCCGTAGAATCAAGCGCGGCGCGTAATTGTTTAATAGTAGTCATTTTCGACAACGACGCCGTAGGATATACATTCCCTATCATTGTATTGAAGTTCCTACCCTCTATCCTAACAAAAAGTGCGTGAAAAATCCAACAACCACGAAAATTTTCTGAAAATTATCTGGCGAAATAGCCTGAATTTTCAGGAATCAGCGTTTTCAAGGCGCTAAGCTGCTCCAAACGTCCCTCAATTTGTTTCATCCATTCCTCATCCCTTATGCTTTGCGCATAGCTAAACAGGTCCAGCAGCATATTGATCCTTCCGTCAAAAGCCTCCCTGCAGCGTGCTTGCAGCGCTTGCCCCTCTTCATCTGCCGTTGATTCATCCACGTATGTACGGAACACCTCCCGCAGAACGTAAGCCGCTTCATTAACGTCCGCGAATGAAACCTTTAGTCTCTCGGTGCCATGGCCAAGCGATGCAATATATCGAAGCAGATGCGGTTTAATCAGTGGTAGCAGCTCATACTTCTTGCAGGCCTGACAGGAGTATACTGGTACATGGCGTATCCGGATCCTTTTGTCATGAATCAGCTTGCGCAGTTCCAATCTCATGGAATGTCCGCAGTTACAGGTTTTGAACAAATTGCCCACCCCAAATCTAACAACTTAATCTTTTTTGCAAACTCTATTGTCACAAATCTGTCACCTAAATTAGTTCTATTCGACTATCATACCAGAGATTCCTTCAAAAATGTGATAATGCTTTATTTACCAAATCTGTATCGTATTCCTTGATCGATGTGCAGACCTGGCGGGTTCTATGAAACCTCATTCGATCTTTGTTACAATGAAGAAGAGATCGCAGCCGGTGCTAATGTCTAAATGGGCACACGGGAAAGGAGCTTATAACGATGACAAGACTATCAGGCAAAAAAGTCATTGCGCTTGTGGATGAAGAATTCGAGGATCTGGAGTTATGGTACCCGGTATACCGGGTTCGTGAGGAAGGGGCCGAGGTTCATCTTGCCGGTGCCGAAAAAGGAAAAACGTATACCGGCAAATACGGCGTGCCTGCCACAGCCGAATACAGCTTCGACGAGCTGGACAGCAGCGATTACGACGGCATTCTCGTACCTGGCGGATGGGCGCCGGACAAGCTGCGCCGTTATGGCAAAGTGCTGCAGCTGGTTAAGGAGATGCATGAAGCCAAGAAACCGATCGGCCAGATTTGCCATGCGGGCTGGGTCCTTATCTCGGCCAAAATATTGAACGGCGTCACCGTCACCTCCACGCCGGGGATCCGGGATGATATGGAGAATGCCGGCGCGATCTGGAAGGATGAAGCGGTCGTGACTGACGGCCACATCATATCCGCCCGCCGCCCGCCGGATTTGCCGCCTTACGGCAAGGCGTTCTGCGACGCGCTCGCCGAACGCGGGTAAGCTGCCATCCCTAAATGAAAAGCCGCCCGTTTCGAATGCGATTCCTTTTGAAAATCGCATGAAACAGGCGGCTTTTGGTTTATATAGCACCATATGCTCTTTTTGATCGGATATCAGCTAATTTCTAAATTCGCTTTCAACACAACCGAAGGCTTGCGCTCCCTATGTCATCTGAGCTTCAGAACGTGCCGTAATCGCTTGTCCATCGAAAAAAGAGTCGCTCGATAGAGCCGGACAACGTGCTGAAAGCCCTCTATGAAGCCGAACTGTCGGTACCGCTGCCTCCGCTTGCGAAGCTGCACCGTTCGGCAAACGCATTAAGCCGTTCCTCGACAGCCGTGTTGGTCCGCAGCTTGAAGCAGGCAGCCGCCTCCTTCTTCGCCTCCGCCGCATTGGTATTCAGAATACGATGCTTCACGCGCAGCAGCGATTGCGGCGACATGCTGAGGTCTTTGACGCCCAGCTCGAGCCAGATTGGAATCGCCCGTTCATCTCCGGCAAGCTCCCCGCATACACTGACCGGAATCCCCGCCTGATGCGCCGCTTCAACGGTCGTCCGGAGCATCCGCAGGACGGCGGGATGGAACGGATGGTACATATGGGCGATCTGCTCGTTCATCCGGTCCACGGCCAACACATATTGAACCAAATCGTTTGTGCCGATGCTGAAGAAGTCAGCTTCTTCCGCCAGCAGATCCGCAATGGCCACCGCGGCCGGCACTTCGATCATGATCCCTACCTTAATATTAGGATCATAGGCGATGCCGCGACGGTCAAGATCCGCCATCGCTTGGCGGAGAATCTCATTGGCCTGCCGGATCTCATCGACCGACGAAATCATCGGATACATGATTTTGACATTGCCGAAGGCGCTGGCCCGAAGAATGGCGGCCAGCTGGGTTTGAAACAGCTCGGTGCGGTCCAGGCAGATCCGGATGGCGCGGTAGCCCAGGAACGGATTGTCTTCCTCTGGCAGCGAGAAATAATCAAGCTGCTTGTCGCCGCCGATATCAAAGGTGCGAATGACGACAGAGGACTGCCCGGCCTTCTCCGCAACATGACGGTAGACCTCGAATTGCTCCTCCTCGGTCGGGAAGCTGTGGCGGTCCATGTACAAAAATTCCGTCCGGAACAAGCCCACTCCTTTAGCCCCGTTCTGCAAGGCAATATCAAGCTCCTTCACCGAGCTCATGTTGGCGGCCAGGTTAAAGAAAGTCCCGTCTTTGGTAACGGCATCCACCGTGGCCAGGAGCTGAAGCTGCTCTTTACGCTTCCGCTGCTCGTTGCGAATGCCTTCATAACGCTCCAAGGTCAGCGGATCCGGTTCAAGGTAAAGATGGCCAGCATCCCCGTCGACAATAAGCAGCTCACCGGTCTGGATCGGCTTCTCCAGCTTGTTCTCGATGCCGGATACCAGCGGAATGCCGAGGGCACGGGCCATGATCGCAGAATGGGAGGTTTTGCCCCCGGTCAAGGTGACAATCCCCAGTACATGGGAAGGATTGAGATGAACCAGCTGGGACGGCGAGAGCTCCTTGGCAACCAGGATATAGGGCTGGGTGTCGGAAGGCAGCTTAACCTCCGGCGCGCCGAGCAGATGCTTCAGCAGCCGGTTGCCTACATCCTTGATATCCAGCGCCCGTTCCTTCATGTATTCGTCGTCAAGCAAATCGAACATGGAGACAAAATGGTCAATCGCCTCTTTAACCGCCACTTCGGCCGCCTTGTACTGACGTTCGATGATCCCCTGGATTTCGTTCATGAACACCGGATCGTCCAGGATGGCCAGATGCGCGTCAAAAATCTGCGATTCCTCATGCCCCACCATTTCTTTGAATTCATTCTTGATGTATTCGATTTCGTTCTTGGAGGTTCGTATGCCTTCATATAGGCGCTCGAACTCTTTGGCCAAATCGACGGCGTCCAATTCGGAATCCGGAAGATCCAGCTCCCAATGCGGCAATACGAAAGCCTTTCCGATCGCTACGCCTGTTGCTGCGCCAATGCCTTGTATCATGTTTCTCTACCCCCAGCGTTACTCTCATTTAATACAACGGACATGACGGATGACTGTCCTTTCTTGACCGATTTGAACGGAGCGTAGCTCCAGGATCTGACCTTATCCGGGTTCGTGATCACCATCGGCGTGGCCAGCGATGCGGCGTGCGCCTTCAGATACGCCAGGTCGAATTTGACCAGCAGCTGGCCGGGCTCGACCGTATCCCCTTCGCTGACGACAGCCGTAAACGGCCCTTTCAGCTGGGAGGTATCGATGCCGATATGGATCAACACCTCAAGACCATCCGGGGTGGAGATCCCGATGGCATGCATCGTCGGATACACATGCATGACCGTACCGTAAACCGGGGAGACGAGCTCCCCCTTCTCAGGTATAAATGCGACCCCGTTACCGACCAGCTTGGCGGCGAAGATGTCGTCCGGCACTTCGTCAATCGGCAGCATGCGTCCTTGTACCGGAGCGCTGAACAGCACCCGCGGCAGATCCTGCTGCATCAGCTTGTTGATCTCTTCGCGAATCAGCTCGGAATAGGTCCCGAACACCACTTGCACATTGCCTCCGCCAAGCTTGATAATGCCTGCCGAGCCAAGGAGCTTGAGCGCGTCGGAATCGATCTGGCGGTCATTATACACGGTCAACCTTAACCGGGTCATGCAGGACTGCACCTGTACAATATTGTCCTTGCCCCCCAGCGCTTCCAGAATGAGCGGCGCCTGATACGGAATATCGCCGGCCCGTCCTTCCAGCGCGGAGCCTTCCTCCCGCCCCGGCGTCGGAATTTCGAAGGTCCGGATCGCCCAGCGGAACAGAAAATAATAGACCAGCCCGTATACGATGCCGATCGGTATGATCATCCAGGCATTCTGTGACAGGTGGTAGTTTAGTACATAGTCAATGAAGCCTGCCGAATACGAAAAGCCGTGATGAATATCAAACATGTACGTAAGCACCATGGCGAAGCCGGCCATAAGGGCGTGCAGCACATACAGATAAGGAGAGGCGAATAAAAACGCGAACTCGATCTGCTCCGATACCCCGGTCAAAAAGCAGACGAGCGCCGAGCGCATAAACGTTTTTTTTACCTTCGGCTTTAAATCCTCGCGCGCCTCCTGGATAATTGCAAATGCGATGGCCGGCAGCGCGAACATCATGATCGGAAACAGTCCGGCCATGAAATCGCCGGCCGTCGGATCGCCGGCGAAGAACCGCGGCAGATCCCCCTGAACAATCGTGCCGTCACTGGTCTCGTACGTTCCAAGCTGGAACCAGTACACATTGTTCAGCAGATGGTGAAGGCCAAATGCCGTAAGCACCCGGTACAGGATGCCGTACAGAAACAGACCGAAAGCGCCCATATGCACCGTCAGCTCATAGAAGGAGTCCAGACCGCGCTGCACGATCGGAGCCATCCCCAGCATGAACCATGCGAACACGGCGGAGAACAGCCCCATGAACAACAGCACGAAGCGGGAGCCTCCGAAGAACTGGATCGCCTCCGGCAATTTAATATGCTTGAAGCGGTTATAGACATATCCGGATAGCACACCAAAAATGATCCCGATCAAGGTGGAGGGCTGAACGCCTCCATCCCCCAGACGGGAAATTACCTGATCATATATAAACATGCCGGCCAGAGCCGCAAGACCTGCAGGCCCCCCCTGGTTCGAGAGCCCCCAGGCAACCCCGATGGCAAATAAATACGGCATATAATAAAACACGCCGTGTCCCGCCGCTTGAGCAATCTCGCCCAAAGTTCCGAAGCCCCAGGCCGCCCACGGCAGACTGCCCACGCTAAGCAGGAGAGCTGCGGCCGGAAGCGCCATTGTAGGGAGCATAACGGCTCTGCCCAGCTGCTGCAACGATCCCAACCAATTCAAGGCGAGCCCTCCTTTCTATCCTTGATGGTAAGCGTTCCTCCTCTTTTTGTCAAAAAGAAAACCGGATGCCTCCACACAAAAAAGCAAGTCCTGCCTGATCGAACCAAAGACGGCCAGGAACCGGGACGTGCCGTATCCTTGACCTGCCGGTTGCTTCTCACGCAAGACTTGCCTTCTGCCGCCGCCCGAGAAAATTAATTCCCGCGCAGGGCGATCGAGTCCTCTACCTTAATGCAGCGGTCCATGACCGCAACCATGCCGTTCTCCTCGGCGATCGCTGCCGCCTCCTCGCTGATGATGCCCTGCTGAAGCCAGAGCACCTTCGCGCCGATCTCGGCCGCTTCCCGTGCCACGTCGGCGCAATATTCGCTCCGCCGGAATACATTCACGATCGTTACAGGCTCCGGGATGTCCTTCAAGGAAGGATAGCACTTCTCCCCAAGAATTTCGTCTGCTCCGGGATTTACCGGAATGATCCGGTACCCCCGGCTCTGCATCGCTGCAGCGACCATATGGGAGGTGCGGTCCGGCCGGTCGGACAGGCCGACAACGGCAATGTTGCCTGCATTTCTCAAGATGTCCGCAATTTGCTCGCGGGTCGGATTTTCAAATGCCATGGGATGTTACCACCTTTCGGAGTTTTCGTATGGCCCTTTGGCTACCCTTATTTTACCCATTCCACATCGGCTCCAAGCGCCTTCAAATGATCGAAATACTGCGGGTAGGATTTGGCGACGTGGTGCGCGTCCCGAATTCGCAGCGGCTGCTTGGACCGAAGCCCTACCACGGTTAATGCCATAATCACGCGGTGATCATAGTGGGCATTAATTTCCACGCCGCCCTCAACACCTTCCGGACGGCCGTGAACGATAATCTCGGCTTGGCGCTCTTCCACATTGGCGCCTGCCTTCCGCAGCTCCGTCAAATAATCCGTAATCCGGTCGCATTCCTTGTAGCGGAGATTCTCCACATTGTAAAAACGGGAGGTGCCTTCAGCGAACACCGCGGCCGCCACCATCGCCAGCACCGCGTCCGTTGCCGTGTCCCCGTCAAATTCCAGCGCCTTGAGCCGGCCGTTGCCCTGGACGCGTACATTGCCGTTCTCGTGGGTAAGAGGAACGTGCATCATGCGGAGCACGTCGATAATCGCCCGCTCCCCTTGCTTGCTGTCCTCCGCCAGATTGCGGATCGTTACATCCGATTCCGTTACCGCCGCAGCCGCAAGGACCGCCGCGGAACCCGGATAGTCGCCCTGAACCGTGTAGACCTGCGCTTTGTAGGACTGGCCGCCCGGAACCCGGAAGAACATGTAATCCTCGTCCGCATGAATCGTAATCCCGGCCTGCCCCAGCACTTCCAGCGTCTGCCCGATTACCACCTTCGATTTCAGATCCCCGGTCACCGTAATCTCGCTGTCCTCAGCCAGCAGCGGCGTCAGGAACAGCAGGGCGCTCAAATATTGCGAGCTCACCTCGCCGGAGACGGTAATGCGTCCGCCCTTCGGGCTGCCTCCGCGAATCGTGATCGGAAGCTTCCCCTCGTTATGATCCACCTGTACGCCCAATTGTCCGAGCGCATCGATCAAATCATCATGCGGACGCTTTCCTAGCGATTCCGGATATGTGTTGACAAACGTAACCTCTTCGGACAGGGCGGCTACGCCCATTAGGAAACGCAGCACCGCTCCGGCATTCCCTACGTTCAATTCCTTGACGTTACGCGGCGATTTGCCGAAACCGGTAATGACCGCCTTCTCATCGTCCTCCTCGAGGACGGCTCCGAGATCTTGGATACAGCGTCTCATCGCATCGCTGTCCTCGCTGTGAGCCGGGTAATAAACCGTGCTTGTCCCTTCGGCGAGCGCTGCCGCGAGCAGGTAGCGCGTCGTGTAGTTTTTGGACGACAACGCACCGATCTCACCTTGCAGTTTGGGAGTAGGCCTTACAATGATATCCATAATATGTATCTCTCCTTGTATATAGTATAGCGCTTATACGCTGATTTCCAAATGATCCTGATGCGATCGATTGACAGAGAAATCGCCGCTTGGTTATCATTGTTCATATCACTTTTTTAAATGTTCCGACGGCCCGATTGAATTGTTCGGGACGTTATCATGTTGCAGAAAAGAGGTCAACAGATGAAACCGATTCCCCAAATGGAAACTTCCGAGCTTAGACGCCGTCTTCACAACGGCGAGCAAGTGTACATGATCGATGTCCGGGAAGACGAGGAAGTGGCTGCCGGCATGATCAATGGCGCCAAGCATATCCCGATGGGAGAAATCCCTGCCAGGCTCGATGAGATCCCTCGCAATGAAGAGGTAGTCATTATTTGCCGCAGCGGCGGACGCAGCCAGCATGTGTGCGAATTTCTGAACCATCAAGGGATTCATAATGTGATCAACCTGAAAGGCGGCATGCTTCAGTGGCATGAAGAGGAGTAGCCGCTAGTGGTTTGCAGGAAGGCGGGGGAAGCTGCAATTTCCCCCGCCTTGTTGTTTTCCCGCTAGAGCATATCAGATAGACTGCTGATTATCTTAGCCGCGGTAATGCATTAAAATCTCAGACGCGACTTCATCCGCCGTCAGACCTGCGGTATCCACCATCAGATCGGCAAACCGATATTTATCGGCTCTTTCCATCAGGATGCTCTGCACTCGCTCTTCCACATTCCCCGCAAGCAGCGGCCGGTTGGCATCGCCCCGGACCCGTTCCACAATCGTATCGGCATCCGCCGTCAATGCAACGACCCAGCCTCCCCGCTTCATCGCCTCGCAATTCTCGGAACGGAGCACCGCTCCCCCTCCGGTCGCAATAACCTGGCTCGACCGATGCAGCACCTCACGCAGCGCCGCCGTTTCAAAATCCCGGAAGCGGCCCTCTCCGTCCGCTGCGAATAGATCCGGAATGCTCTTGCCGGCCATTCTCTCAATCTCGGCATCAAGATCGACCAGCGAATAGTTCAGATGCTCGGCGACGAGACGCCCAACGGTTGACTTCCCCGTTCCCATCATCCCGATCAGGATGATGTTCCCGCTCCTTGTATTCAATGCTACACCCCATTTGCTGCTTCACTATAAAGTTGTTCATATCATACCATAGCCCCAAAACTTTCGACAATGGATCTGGCTTACTCGCTTACCCGAACAATACGCGGCTTTAGTAAGGTTAACGGATAGATCTAATAGAAAGTCTAGTTTGGCCATCCGGATCATATAATGAAATGGAAGAATACAAGAATGAAAGAAAGGAGGAACCGCGTCCATATGTCCGACCACCGTTCCTCGATCGCTTCGGCGCCCTTGCGGATCCGCCGGATCCTCGATCCCTCCTATCCTCTGTGCAGGGAGGATGTGGTTTGGGTGCTTCATTTTGTACAAAAAAAAGTGGCTTCGAAGGATCCAGCCCTGCTGGATCTTTCAAAGCCACGTTTGCTGCAAAACTTCTACAGCTATTGCGAAGCCGCACTGCTCCTGTTCGGAAGCGGAAGCCATGTCCACGCCCAAAACGGCGACATTCGCAATTGCTTGCTGGAGGCGATGCACGGACTTTCAGAGCTGCAGGAGGCCTTAGCCCCCTCTCCGGTCTGCAAGCCTCAGCTTCTCCCTCCGGCGGAGGAGGGGAATTGATCCCCTCCAAGCCGACGGAAGCCCTCCTTGCAAATAGACCCGATAATTACTCCATCCAATTGTAGTGGAACGTTCCTTCCTTGTCCACGCGCTTGAAGGTATGTGCGCCGAAGTAATCGCGCTGAGCCTGAAGCAGGTTAGCCGGAAGATTCGCCGTGCGGTAGCTGTCATAATAAGCCAGCGCACTGGAGAAGCCGGGAACAGGAATACCGAGGGAAACCGCGGAAGCCACGACTTTACGCCAAGCATCCTGGTACGATTCGATAATTTCTTTGAAGAACGGATCGAGCAGAAGGTTCTTCAGCTCCGGATTGTTCTCATAAGCGTCCGTGATGTTCTGCAGGAAGCGGGAGCGGATAATGCAGCCGCCGCGCCAGATTTTGGCAAGGTTGCCGTACTGCAGATTCCAGCCGTACTCATCGGATGCTACGCGGAGCTGAGCGAAACCTTGCGCGTAAGATACGATTTTGCTTGCGAACAGCGCTTTGCGTACATTTTCGATGAATTCCGCTTTGTCGCCGTCGAATGGAGCGGTTTTCGGACCATTCAAAATTTTGCTTGCCGCAACGCGCTCGTCCTTCATCGCGGAAAGGAAGCGCGAGAACACGGATTCGGTGATCATAGAAAGCGGCACGCCAAGATCCAGGGAGCTTTGGCTTGTCCATTTGCCCGTGCCTTTTTGTCCGGCAGTATCGAGGATGACATCCACCATCGGCTTGCCGGTTTCCTCGTCGTATTTGGAGAAAATGTCGGCGGTAATCTCGATCAGATAGCTGTCGAGCTCGCCTTTATTCCATTCTGTGAAGATTTCATGAAGATCCTTCGCATTCAGACCAAGAACGTCTTTCAGCAATTGGTATGCTTCGCAGATCAGCTGCATATCTCCATACTCGATGCCGTTGTGAACCATCTTCACGTAATGGCCGGCACCGTCTGGACCGATATATGTACAGCAAGGCTCATCGTTTACTTTCGCGGAAATGGCCGTCAGGATCGGCTCAACCAGCTTGTACGCACTTTCTTGTCCGCCAGGCATGATCGATGGGCCTTTCAGGGCGCCTTCTTCTCCGCCGGATACCCCTGCACCGATGAAGTTGAAGCCTTTCTCGGCCAATTCCTTGCTGCGGCGCTGCGTGTCCGGGAAGTAAGCATTACCGCCGTCGATAATGATATCGCCTTTATCCAAGTGCGGGATCAGCTGCTCGATCGTAGCATCTGTAGCTTGTCCGGCTTGAACCATGATCAGAATTTTGCGCGGCTTCTCAAGGGAGTCCACGAATTCCTCGATCGAATAGGTGCCTTTAACCTGCTTGCCGACGGTTTCCTTCAGCATGTCCTCCGTTTTTTGCGGAGAGCGGTTATATACAGAAACGGTAAAACCTTTGCTTTCGATGTTCAAGGCCAGGTTTTTACCCATAACAGCAAGGCCGATGACACCGATTTGTTGTTTTGACATCTGGTTCTCCATCCTTTACTCCAGTATATTTTATAAGCAACCCAATCCCTATCGGGATGATTACATTATTCTCATTTTAACGTTTTTCATTGGAGAAGTGAACCCCTGTATCAAAAACGTCGTATGCCGGCTTCAAGGGGACCACCTGCGAACGCGCGCGAAAACACCCCTTTTGGCTCGGAGTGTTGTTCGTGCTTTCCGCATGGAACTATCGAAAACGGGACTTACCACTCAAGCCTCATCAGCTCTAAGGCAAGCTCCTTCAATCTCTGCTTGCAGCTCATGATCTTCTCCTTGTCGCCCGCTTGGATCGCTTCATACAGCTTCTCCAGCTCATCATCGGTTTCCAGCCTGCACAGCAGCAGTCTTCGTTCCCCTTCGTCCGATTCGAATAATCGCATCATTTCCTGCTCTGTCATCGGCGTCCCCTTCTGGAACAGGACGCGCTGGCGGTAGCCCGTTATTTCCACAAGGCGGATAACCTCGCCGAACAGTATGTTTTCGATTAAAATTTGCCGGTCCTTGAAGCGTTTGACGACAGCGTGCCCTCGGGTATTCTCGATCAGCTTCTCCATCCATTCCGCCAGCTTCGGATCCCGGATCATGTAATCGCCGACCAGTTTAAACCCGCTGCCTGTGCGCTGAAACCGAAGCTTTACCAGCTTGCGTCCCGTCCGGATTGATATGATAAACTGCGACTCATTCTCGCTCCAATACAGTGAGTATCCTTCTTGGATCAGTTCCTTGATCAGGTCCTGGATATGCCGGCGATCAAACCGGAGCTCCAGATTGCAATACTCCACTTCCTCGCTCTTATTCACGGCACTCCCTCCTCCGGTTTACTACCGATCACAAAACGACGGTGAAGATTCCCCCTCTTGCACAGCTTTTTGACGTTGTCTTATCTATATCTTATACTCCATCTTATGTAACGGTAACTTGGTTTATTGACTATTTTTCCCCAGATGAAATTACCGTGAAGCTTATGCCCATGCTGCGGGAAGTACGGTTAACCTATGGTATAATAAGGCATTGGAATAGCTAGCATAGGTCATATGAAGATACTTAACAGGAGGATTTCACATAGATGACAACAGCGTTTACAGGATTTAACGATCAAGATTTCGACGTATTCTCCGTCCCCGGACTCGAAGCTCGCATGGAGGCGCTCATCGAGCGCGTTCGGCCGAAGCTGGAGCTGATCGGGGCGGAGCTGGCCCCCCTTGTTTCCGCTCTCGCCGGGGAGGACATGTACGTGCACGTTGCGAAGCATGCCAGACGCAAGGTGAACCCTCCAATCGATACATGGGTCGCCTGGGCTGCCAACAAGCGCGGCTACAAGGCGCTTCCCCATTTTGAAGTGGGTCTCTTCGGCACGCATCTGTTTGTTATTTTTGCGATCATTTACGAGAGTCCGAACAAAGCCGTGTTCGCAGCCAATCTTGAAACGAAGCTGAAGAAGACGATCAAAGCGCTGCCGGACCATTTCTATTGGTCCATGGACCATATGAACCCCGAGGGAACGCTGCATCAAGCCATGAGTCAAGGCGACTTCGAGAAGCTTATTCATAAGCTGAAGGAGGTCAAGAAGGCTGAAGTGATGTGCGGACTGCGCATCCCGCGCGAGGAAGCCGTCAAGCTGAGCGGGGACAAGCTGCTGGAGAAGGTCCAGGAGACCTTCGAGACGCTTCTGCCGCTGTACAAAATGTCGTTCTGACGGCAGGACCATCATTTGAAAAGGGCTGCTTTGGCAGCTCTTTTTTTCGTGCTTGAAAATTTCTTGCATTCCCCCCCCATTTTGCTATACTCAATTTTGCTTATATAAAAGCAGTAACCGACAAATATTAACCATACACATAAGGAAAGGTTGTGACAGCGTCAATGGACCATAGCCGTACACCGCTCTTCACCGCACTCAAGGAACACGCGGCCAAAAACCCGGTTCAATTTCACATTCCGGGACATAAGAAGGGCTTAGGCACCGATGCCGAGTTTCGAGAATTTATAGGGGATAATGCCCTTTCCATAGATCTGATCAACATCGCGCCGCTGGACGACCTGCATCAGCCTACCGGTGTTATCGAAGAGGCCCAGAAGCTGGCCGCCGACGCCTTTGGCGCGGACCATACGTTTTTCAGTGTACAAGGGACAAGCGGGGCGATCATGACCATGATCATGTCCGTATGTGCCCCAGGGGATAAAATTATCGTTCCCCGCAACGTGCATAAATCCGTTTTGTCCGCCATCATTTTCACCGGGGCCAAGCCCGTATTCGTATCCCCGGCCCAGGATCCCAACGTCGGGATCGACCACGGGATTACGATCAGCTCGGTGCGCAAAGCACTGAAGCGCCATCCGGACGCCAAAGCCGTATTAGTCATCAACCCGACCTATTTCGGCGTCAGCGCCAATCTGAAGGAAATTGTCGATCTTGCCCACAGCTACAACGTGCCGGTTCTGGTGGACGAAGCACATGGCGTGCTGATCCATTTCCATGAAGAGCTTCCGATGTCCGCTATGGAAGCAGGCGCCGACATGGCTGCGACCAGCGTCCATAAGCTCGGCGGCTCCATGACGCAAAGCTCGGTTCTGAACGTCAATACGAAGAACGGCTATATCAATCCGTATCGGGTGCAGACGATTATCAGTATGCTGACGACGACCTCAACCTCCTATATCTTACTTGCATCGCTGGATACGTCACGCCGCAATCTGGCGCTGCACGGGAAGGAAATGGCCGCGAGAACGATCGAGCTCGCACAATATGCCCGCCGTGAAATCAACGAGATCGAGGGGCTGTACTGCTTCGGGGATGAAATCCTGGGCAGCGAGGCGACTTACTCCTATGACCCGACCAAGCTGACGATCCATGTCCGCCATCTGGGCATTACCGGGTACGAGACCGAGAACTGGCTCCGCGATCATTACAATATCGAGGTAGAGCTCAGTGATATGTACAACATCCTGTGCCTTATTACACCGGGCGATAACCGGGATACGGTCGATACGCTGCTGACTGCTCTGCGCGAGCTGTCCGACGAATATCTTCATGTGAATGAAATCAATGAGCTTGTTGTGAAAACACCGGAGATTCCTCAGCTGTCCCTTATCCCGCGCGATGCCTTCTACGGGGACACCGAGATCATTCCATTCAAAGAATCGGCCGGGCGCATCATCGCCGAATTTATTTATGTCTACCCGCCGGGAATTCCGATTCTGCTTCCGGGCGAAGTTATTTCCCAGGAAAACATCGACTACATTATTGATCACGTTGAAGTCGGACTCCCCGTGAAAGGCCCTGAGGACCGCAGCATTCAGAACGTTAAGGTTATTGTAGAAGCCGATCCGATCTTCTAATGAACCGTTAAACTTATTTTACCCAGGTCTAACCCGGAGCAGGTCTGCTCCGGGTTTTTGTCCTTTACCATTTAATCAGCGTGATCAGGGACCATGGTCACCCCCTTCATCCAATAATATGGCTAATGACACCCGCCGTTTGAATCACACGAAGGCTTCGCTTAACGGAAGACTGTGTCCTACTCCTCAATTTTCCCATCCCCATGTCCAATTTCATCCGGCCTTTACAGTAGCGATGTATAATAGGTTTGGAACCGCTTCATCCAAATCAGGTTTTTTTGTTCTTCCAGCATCCATTCATAGAAGGGAGATTTGTTGATGAAAAAACACGTATTCTCGCTCTTCACTGCCATGCTGCTTATGTCCATGCTTCCGCTCGGCGCTCATGCTGCGGACAACGGATACGGAAGCAGGGTCCCGGCAACCGTTATGTCGTACAACATCCACCATGGGGTCGGCCTGGATAACCAATTAAGTCTCGAGCGGATTGCAGGAGTCATACGGGATGCCGGGGCGGATATCGTCGGCCTGCAGGAAGTGGACCGGTTCTATGGGGAGCGAAGCGGCTTCCAGGATCAAGCCAAGGAACTGGCTGAATTGCTGGGCTATCATTATGCTTACGGGGCGAACCTGGATTTGGCTCCAGCCGAAGGACAGACTGAGAACCGGCAGTACGGAACCGCGATTGTTAGCAAATATCCGATCCTGAAATCCGAAAACGTGTGGCTCAGCAGCTTCGGCAAGGAACAACGCGGTGTATTGCATGCTGTGATCAATGTACGGGGAGTCCATGTGGACGTATATAACACGCATCTTGGCCTCGATGTAACGAGCCGATTGGCGCAGGCGCAGGAAATCGTTGATCTCGCTTCAGCTTCGGGCTCCGACGGGCCGGCCTTACTGCTTGGTGATCTGAACGCCGAGCCTGCAAGCGAGGAAGTGGGGTTATTGCTGAACAGCGGGTTATTCGTCAACAGCTTTGAAGGTGTCGAGGATGCCTATACCTTTCCAGTTCGCAACCCGTCCGCTACAATCGATTATATTTTAACCTCACCTGGTGTTTCACACGCAAACCAGCGTGTCATCCAAACGGAAGCATCGGATCATTTGCCGATAGTGGCGGAGGTTGTCTTCGCAAGAAAGGCCGGTCGTTAAGCGTCCTCGAATCCGGGAGGTGTATTTACAAGTACTTATCGTAATACCAGATGGAATGAATCCTTAAGACGGTGCACTTAGGATGAAATCCGGTTCCTTGATTGAACGCAAAAACAGGCCGCTTCCGGGAGATCCCCAGAGGCAGCCTGATTTCTTGTTCCTATGCGGATGTTATTCCTGATTCGCTGCAGCGACCAGCTCGTTATACGCGGCCTCTACTTCGTTCCATTCCGCTTCGTCCTCGATATTGTAAAGAACCATTTCCTCGTTCTCTTCTTCCATACGCAGGATGACGCCGTCCGCTTCCGGATTGTCGCGCTCAAGCAGCAGTGCATAAAGCTTCTCGCCCACATCAAAAGTTTCTACGAGAACCATTTCCACCTCTTTGCCCTGCTCATCCGTCAATGTAAGCACAAACTCCTCATGATCATGGTCGTGGTCATGATCGTGACCGCAGCCGCAAGCATCTCCGTGTTCGTGTTTGTGTTCGCTCATTGAAAAAACCTCACTTCGGGTTAAATTATCATACTTTCGTATCGTATCACGTAAGGCTTCTTCAGGTCAATTTTTCCTGTGGCGGTCACAACCTGCGTTTAGTTCAGTGCCGTGATCACCTTTTCAGCAACCTTGACGAAGCCGGAATCGGGTTTCACCTGGACATAAAAGCCGACCGAGTATTTGCCTGACGTTTTAAAGTCATACGTAAAATCATAGGTGCGGAACCAAAAATTGTCCTTCCGGTCTTGAACGACCTGGGATTGAATATCCTTTACATGACCGGACGGGTCTTCGATCGCTACCTTCACCGCATGGATATCGTTATTCAGGCTGTCGACCTGGCTGAATACATTGAATTTCAGCTTGCCCTTGTTGACGTTCCCGAATACAGTGTCCCCTTTGAACAAGAAAATATGCACATTAGGTTTGATTACCTGGACATTGCCTGTCTTCGAATTCCAGTCCACGGCACCATCAAACTCCCGCACCGGCACGTAGGTTTTGCCGTCGATCACATAACCGCCGTCCTTTAATTCGCGGCCGTTGAGCCATACCCGGACACGTTCTTGGACGGAATCTGCAAATAAAAGCGTGCTGCCACCCATCAGAGAAAGGACCAGAACGCATGCCCAAACCTTCTTCCACTTCATCTTGTCAGTTCCCCCCAATAGCTCATCATGTTGTTATATGTGTATACTACAACCCAAATGACAAGTTGCGCTCCGTCCATCAGTTTGCGAAAAAAATTTTGTCCGATTTTGTTGGTAAAGCTAAAGGCTCAGGAAGGTAATTAAAGACCGTGTACTTCCGCCTTGGTTTCGGTACAATATAAAGTAGCTTGCCAGGATTTTCACATCATTCCATCAGGAGGTTTGGCACATTGACATTGAAATTGCAAATGCTTGGCACGGGCAGTGCGTTTGCCAAGCAGTACTACAACAATAACGCGCTGATTTATGACAACGAATTTACGCTGATGGTCGATTGCGGGATCACGGCGCCTATGGCGCTGCACCAGCTCGGGGCTACGTTCAATGATATCGATGCGGTTCTGATCACCCACATTCATGGGGACCATGTCGGCGGTTTGGAGGAGCTTGCTTTTATCACGAAGCTGCAATACCAGCGCAAGCTTCCACTCTACATCGGCGAAGCGCTCGTCCAGCCGCTGTGGGAGAACACTCTGCGGGGCGGCATGTACCAAGAAGGCCACATCACTTCGCTGGACGATATCTTTGACGTTCGTCCGCTGAAGCCCGGTGTAAAGACGGATATTTCCGCCGGACTGTCCGTGGAGCTGATTCAAACCCGACATATCCCGGGCAAGAGCAGCTACTCGCTTTATTTGAATGAACGCATTTTTTACAGCGCCGATATGGTATTCGATCCTGCGCTGCTTCGCACGCTGGTACAGGACCGGGGGTGCGAGGTGATTCTGCACGAATGTCAGCTTCAGGGTCCGGGCGAGGTTCACACCACGCTGGAGGAGCTGCTGAGTCTGCCGGAGAATGTTAAAGAACGCACTTATCTGATGCACTATGGAGACAATGCCAAAGATTTTATCGGAAAGACCGGACCGATGGAATTTCTGGAGCAGCAGCGCATCTACGAGCTGTAACGCCATTACCGTAAGGAATAACTTCGGTTCTGGTGGAAGGCTTTTATACTACCGTTTGATTTTTCCATAGCAATCCGACAGGAGATTTAGTGCATGGTTTTGGCACGCATAGATACGACCGGACCCGGGAACTCTAAACCCGGGAGGCGATATATGATGGACAACAATTCACAAGAAGTCGTAGGCGTCCGGAAAAACGGCGATGGCGATATCGTCGAGCTGAAGATGGAGGACGGAACGGTCGTTGATTACAAAACAGCCCAGCAGATGGCGAAAAATAAACAAATCAAGAATGTGAATGTATTTCGCGGACGTGACGGTGACGAGCATCTCCGTTCGAATGCCGATGGCGATCCAAGCAACAATTTGGACAATCTGCCGACGTTCTAAAGATCGATCAAGAAGCCCAGCGATCCAACGCTGGGCCTCTTCTTCATGCCGAATACGGAGATATAACGGATTATAGCTCTTTTTTCATCCGAACATGGGGGATGCCCGCATCATCGAACGGTTCATCCGATATCGTCTCGTACCCGAGCTTACGGTAAAACGGCTCTGCCTGTACTTGGGCATCCAGCACCGCATAAGGCAGCTTCAGCTCACGAGCCTGCGCTTCTAAGGCCATCATCAGCACACGGCCAATGCCTTTGGAACGGAACGGCTTGCGGACGGCAATACGCTGCATTTTCGCCGAATCCTTATTATAGTAGGTCAAGCGGCCGGTTGCGGCATACTGCCCTTCGGATTTAATCAATACATGCCAAGCCTCAGCGTCCAACCGGTCGTAATGATCAATCTCCAGGTCAATCGGTACCTTCTGCTCCAGCACAAACACATCCTTACGGATGTCGAGCGCTTGCTCCAGCTGTTCTTCGGTCGTCACATTAATAATCTCTGCTGCCACTTGATTCACACCTCTTTATGTAGATTCGTCTATTGGATCCCTATACTTTATCAGATCGAAATATTATACAAAAGATTTGATTTCCTGTATAGTAGAAGCTAACGTCTTCTTAGAAAGGAGCTTGGCCGAGCATGGGAATCGGAGGCACGATTTTTGTAGCCGCTATCATTGCCGTCCTCATCATTTATCCAGTATTCTGGGCAATAAAGAAGGGTTACTCCCGCAAATGGGATGAGGAATAGATAACCGGGTTAACATGCCGCCGCCAGCCTTTGTGCCGGTGGTAACCGAACATCCGCTTGCACGTTATGGCATGAAGCAGCGGCACAACCGCTCCTCTAATGACGGATATGATGCCGAAACGGAATCAATCGGTCAGCTCCGGCAGCGATGGATCGGATTCAAGCGTTGACATCGGTTCACGAAGGAGGTCCCCGTCTCTTGAATATACTTCGTTATGGACCGAACGGCTGTATACATCCAACAGCACAGGAGCCGCTGGCGAATGCAAGGGCTCAAGCTGAACCGACGTCCGCTCCGGAACGCTGCATCCGCTGACGACTGCAATTGCGGTTAGAATTAACCCTGCAGCCGCGATTCGATTCATCCTGAATATCCTGAAGTAACCTGCTTGTTTCATGGACTTCACGCTCCTGTTTATGGAAAAATGACGCTTTCCCTAGTCTGAACCGAAACGTCCTATTTTATAACGAAAAAAACGTTGACAGCCAGCTTGTCTGCTGGTAATATATGAATTACCTCAATTTTATATTTTATTTCTGATCTGTTAGCTCAGCTGGGAGAGCACCATCTTGACAGGGTGGGGGTCAGTGGTTCGAGCCCACTACAGATCATCACCGAGAGCCCTTGCGTAGCAAGGGTTCTTTTGTTTTTGTCTCATTCACTCACCAGTCCAGGGTGTCGAATTGGTGCCGAACTGGTTTTATTGAGGGTTACGCGGTAAGTTGACACATCACTCCCCTCCGTCAAATCCCATAAAAAAAAGCACCCAATTAGGTGCTTTTCGTATATTACACACGATTTCCCGTCAAGGAGTAGAAGGGCACTAGATAAAGCTAAAGTTGTACGCCTTTATATTTACAAATTCAGAGCTTGCACTCGTAAGTATATTGCAGCTCTCTTCTGGTGTATACACTCTCAATATATAATCTGATAGGTAGGCACGATCACTCCGCTTTCATAAGACTTGATGTCAGTTAATTTCAGATCGATTTTCTTCTTGCTGGCTCCAAACAACGGAATGCCTTCACCAAGAATGATGGGATTGACCTTCAAAATCAACGTGTCAATCAATTGGTGGTCGAGGAGCTTTCCGGCCAGATTTCCCCCTCCGCATAACCATATTTTTTTCTGCTGATCCGTAGTTTCCTGTTTTAGCCTCGCACAAAACGACACCACATCCTCTTTGACAAGCTCCACTTGCTCATTGGATTCAAACTCCATTTGATTGGAGAAAATATAATGCTTCAGCCCAGGATGAGCCGCCTGCGCAATTCCGGAAGGTTCACCCGGCTTCAATCCATATTGAAATCCATATTCATATGTTTTTCTACCCATGAATACAGCATGATACTGCCGGACACTTTCGAAGAAATCGCCGCCGTCATCCGCATACAGAAATACGGAATCATCCGCAACGCCATTTTTGTCCGCAATAAAAAGATCAGCAGTTACGGCAACATGATACACCAGTTCAATCATAGGATACCACCCTTCTAATGGTCAGTTCTTCCACAACATGGAGCCGATTTGATTGTCACTCATGTATTTGGTATTTCGACATCGAGAAGTCGATCCCTGTTTTCCCAAATAATTATAAACGCAACGCTCGTCGGCAACTGAATCATACCATGCACCTTCTTCCTGCGTTTTTATGTAAAAGAAAAAGCCGCCTAAGGGCAGCTTTCTATCCTTTCAATCTCCTTCAGTTGTATCTCCGTTATAAGTTACTTCAGGTCAAGTAAATCCCTTCTATTTTTCTTACATCCACAGGTTTGATAAGAAGAGGGATTTCCCTGCTGCTATTCAAATGACAAATTCAACAAACGCCGGCGACCGCAGCATGCCTGCCTTGGTCCAGTTCCGGGTTTTCACCTTCGCCCGGATCCGTGGCTTCAGGTGAACGAAATTCTTATCCTCACCCGTTACAAGCTGCTGGCTCACTCCGTAAAAGGCTCGCTTGGCCTTCGGCGGCACGCCCAGCTCGACAATACCAGTCGGCCGCAGCCGCCCGTTTTCCGTCATCACAGACGTTAACCAACCGAATTCTTCTTTCCGATAGCCGGTGATAAACACCTCGGCATAGGTCCAATTGATGACCTTCTGCCAGGCCGGTGATCGGCGGCTCTCGTATCGGCTGCCCTGAAGCTTCCCGACCATTCCCTCAAGCTCCTGGGCCCTCATTTGCTCAAACAGTGCCTCTCCTGCGCCCTCCACAAAGGGGATGATACCGAAGTGTCTGTTCGGCATGCTGATGCCTGCCAGAATCTCTTTTCGCCGCACTAGGGGCAATTCTCGAAGGTCCTGCCCCTTGTATCTCAGGATATCGAACGCAACATAGGTCACTGGCGATATGTCCATTAGCTGCCGGATACGCTGCTCCTTCTTGGCCTGAAACCGGGTCATGACGTTTTCGAAGTCAACCAGCCCCGTCTGCGGATCAGTACAAGCAACCTCACCATCTAGAAGGATATCATGTTCAAACGGCTTCAGGAGCTCGGGATACTGCCGCGTACAGCATGTCTTATGCCGGGTATACAACTGGATTCGGCCGTCCTCCTGGGAGAACAGAAGCCGGTGCCCGTCGATTTTGGGCTCAAATATATAATCATTATGGCTAAATGGGCCACTTGCTGTCTCTAGTAACATCGGGCTAATAAACATAGGAACACCTCTCCATCGATTATACCGTTTGGCATGTTCTATGAGAGGCGGTAAGTATTGTAAATCATGACATCATATTATCCAAAACACTTTGTGCGGGAACGGCACGAATGGACGACAATCTTATATCAATCCTTTCAGCGGGGAGTGAATCAATGGCGCATGGACGACGGGATACCAGCAAAGGGGGAGCTTTTATGCGGATTCGAAGGATGATCGGGCATCAAAAAAGAAAGCGGCCAATGGGTTCTTATAGCCGGGATCGTATTACTAGCAGCGGCCGGGATTGTGTATCTTCTTAAATGATCATAAAAGCTTCCCCCGCTTCCAAATAACCATATAATGTTTCCAACGATTCTGCCCCATCCCTGCTTTCCAGCCTATTATGGATCCTTCACAAATAGATTGTTAGGCGTATCCATAACAAACAGGAGCCGTGTCCAAGGATCCGGCTCCTGTTAGAATGTTTAAAGATGTGAACGGCAGGACTCCCTAACTTCACTTCATTTCAGCAATTCTTCCGGGGTCTCGCCGCGGTACACGAATAATGGGCTTGCGGAATTGACAACAAACACCGCAACCATCGTCAGGGCCGATGCGACACCGCTATAGAAGCGGTGTTTCGCTTTGCCGATCCGGGACATACGAGCCTCCTCCTCTCCCGTGAACTAAACTTACCGCTTGGATGAAAAAGACGATCGCTAACGTTGGAGATTGAATCACCACATTCATCGCCACGATCAAACAGCTGATCAGGCGAAGTTTAGGGTAATGCACGCTGGATATACGGGATTGGCCTTTAATGCGGCTCGGGGCAAAGCGGATGACAAGCAGCAGGCTTGTCAAATTCAACAGTTGTATGTATACAAGGCCCGGCTCGAGGAAGGACACCAGGGTGAACATTCCGGTTGTCACGGCAATGCATGCGGCTCCGGATTTCAGATGCATCCCTCCCGAGAACTG
This sequence comes from Paenibacillus ihbetae, assembly GCF_002741055.1. Lineage (NCBI taxonomy): Bacteria > Bacillati > Bacillota > Bacilli > Caryophanales > Paenibacillaceae > Paenibacillus > Paenibacillus ihbetae. The sequence continues at coordinate 1,192,948 of NZ_CP016809.1, forward strand.
CCGCAGGAGGGCAAATCCGATCAGGGAGAGCGCAGCCTGTCCCGTATTGCCGGTCAACCATGCGATCAGCATCGTTAGCGATACGATCAACACCACATTTAACACAATGGCAACAGCATGTGCCAAGACGGGGAGAGTCGATTTATGTTCGGGTACTTGTCGTTTGATCCTCTCTGCGATCCGTTTGGCGGTTTCCTCTAACATCACGGCGATCCCGCTCCTCCGATTGGATGGCATAATACAAGAAGATTCCAAAAGTACTGGCAAAGAAAACAAAATGAAGCCACAAATGGTTTAGATAAAACAAGATGGCGACCAGGACGAGCACGATCCCGATGAGGACAATCAAGAGAACATGCTCGAATTTCAAGCGCGTCCTCTCCATATTAAAACGAAAGCCGATACGGAACCTATACATGATCCACGCGGCCAACAGACCTGTTCCTGCGCTGAGTGCCTGAAGAATGTATCCGTCAAAACGATCGGTTTGCACAGTCTCAATCGAGTCGAATATCAAGGACAAATAGGCAACCTGGATCACGGCATACAGCATGTAACCGATCATCGTGCAGACGGCGGACCAGATGACAGGAATCTTGATAATGGTCGAGTATAAGAACAAGAAGATTAGAAGACTAATTAACGGAACGAGAAAATCCAAATGATACTCGCTGCGCAAGATCAGGCTCTGAACATTTGCCAAAGTCATAACCAGCAGCGCTTGACCCAGGTGCCGGGATATCGGGATCCGCAGCAGGCTCATGATCAGCCCATGAATCGCCAGTGTTTCTAATGTTGAAAAGAACATAAATAAGACAGCTTCCATACAGGACAACTCCTCCTTGCAGCTTAAGAATGGTTCATGTCTACGCCACTCCTCAACCCGAAACCAAGCGCATCCCTGCAATTCACTGCTGAATGCGTCATGCCAGCAGAAGAAAGACATGCGGGTATCGAATCGAGGTCGTCACATATGATGCAAATTCTTGAGGCCTATTCCGGTGGCGACTACCGCTCCTTAAAATGCCGGGAATCTCTGATGGAAAGCACAAGTCAATCAACATGTATCGATGTTGAAGTTGGGCATACATGATGACTTGTCCATAACATATTCCATTGAACAGACTCTGACGACCTCACTTCATTCCTGTGAAATTCTAAGTATGATTATATAAGGCGATGGTGCAGGTTTAACAGGTAATTTAATACAAATGCGGCGTCAAAAGCACAATGTGTAGAAAGCGATCCCTCAGAAGATGGAGGAAATGATGCTCGCGAGGCTGAAACCATGGAGTAAATGGATGTTGGCAAATCTAAATGCAAATATACCAATGAATATAACAATGCAAACCGGTCGCAAGAGATTTAGCAGGATATCCAAGCCCTATTATACAAGAACATTTGTTCCCGTTCAATCTATTTCCATCAAATATTTCACACCAACCATTCGTGGTCCACTCAGTCGCAAGCCGGCAGAAAGCAGCCCAGTTACGAATGACCGTTTGAAGAGACGCGTCCTGCGTATCTCACTTACCCAACAGGTTCAAATTCAGGTACGATATAATATAAAAGTGCCCTGAAGCAATACGACTCTGCTTCTAGGACACCCGATTTCATTTTGAAAGGCGTGTTCACATATGCGTTACCGAAAATCCGCCGCCATCCTTTTTCTCTTGGCCTTCCTCCTATCCGGCATCGGAACAAGCTATGCCATGGATTCCCGCCCGATTGACAACGAAACGGAACAGAGGCTGCGTGACGCCTATAACCTGGAAGCACCGACAGAGGAGCTGTTGCCCAGCGTCCGGAGCGAAGGCGACTTCGGATTCACCCCGGATGCTCCCCTCTTCCTGCCTAAGCTCATCAAATATACCTTCCATCCCATCCTGATCTTCATTCAAGAATGGTTGTTCGGCCGGCCTTGGTGAACATCTTCGTCCACAGCCATCCGTTCGCGATCAGCAGCAGAAGGATATAGGCCGGAGCCCCGAACGGAATCGTGCTGCTGGCATAATGCAGACCTCCAAGTCCGCCCAGCACCGGAAATGACAACAACACGATCCAGCCGTCTTTTTGCTGGGTAACGCTAAAGGCTCTCGCAAACGGCGGCGTCCGCAGCATGGCTTTGGCAGCTACAGGAATGAGCGCAAGCCCGGTGAGGAGGATGATGACCAGATCCCAAACGATCCGCATGCCGAACAGGCTCAGGAAGATCACAGCATTGACCGCAAACAGCGGCAAAAACATTTTCACGGCATACGCCTTGAGCGTTCCCCTGTAGAGAGGTCCCAGCGACGGGAGCGGTGCCGCTCGAAATAGCCAGAACGCTTTTGGTTTACCGGAGTATTTCAGCATCATCACGGTCGTTATGATCATGACCAGCATGGCGTATAGGACGTAAAAAGACGAGCTCGACCGGATTTCCGCTAGTGACGAGCCCCTGAGCGCCGTAAAGAAAAACAAATAGGGCAAAATCATCGATAAGCCGAGCGAGGGATAAACCTTAAGCTTAAATTCCCGTTCGCTCTTCATCATGCTGGCCGACAATCGGAAGCATGCCTGTTCTTCACGCGTCCTGCAGAACCACCTGGCAAGTGCCCGGTCCGCGCGTCCCCGTTCCTTACCCGATCCCGCGTCACTGTGCGACAGCTTCTCCAGAAATAATTCAAATGACGGGATATAGCGGAGATAGATGAGCAGCAGCACGATCGGGCCGGCTACGGCCATAAGCGAGAGAGCGATAATCCAAGGGTCCGCTTCCCCGCCAAGCAGCCACGCAAACGGGGCCGCGAACCAAACCGGTGGAAGCAGCAACTGCCACCAAGCCGGCGTAAATGAAATATTGAAATCGACCAGCTCGAACGAACGGATCACGAACTGATACCCGATCGCTATGACCGCAGATAGACCAATTTGCACATAATTGATCAAATCCTTGAGCTTCTCCCCGTCCCAGTACTTGAGCAGCAGCAGATAAACAAGCGTCGTAACCGCCAAGATGAGGAGATTCATCAGAATAAGCTCGATAAGATAAATCAGGAAGAACATCACGCCGTTGATCAATAAGCCGGTCACGAGCGAGGCAGCCGACAGCGAGGCTGTGAGCAGCAGCATATATATGCCCGCATGGATGGATCTTGCAAGGCCGACCGTACGCCCGTCTATCGGCTTCGTCATGAGTATGCTCCGGTCGCGCACATCCAGCAGCACCGACGAGAAGTCCGAAATCATGGAAGTCATAATGAAAAACATGAGGATGGCAGCCACGACACTCATTGCCATCATATAGTTCGGATCGCTAATATATACGAACGGCGCGAGTACGATCCCCATCAAGCCGTACAGCCACAATGACCGAATGAACAGGTTCTTATCCGCATCGTCGTCCTTCCGGTTCGTATTCGATAAGATAATGGGCACCCGGCGCGAATCCATCAGCAGCTTCACCTGCAAAATGCGGCGCAGCATCTCGTAATCGGCACCCATTCGGGCCAGGATCCCTTTGAATTTATCCAGCAGCAGCAGCGTCCGAAAGGACGGTTCCGGCGGCAGCATATCAGGAGCCCTCCCGAATGATCGAAACGAATCGGTCCGCAATCGCGCCATGGTTATGGAATCCGGTCAGCTGGTTGAACACCTCTTCCAAGGAACCTTCCTGCGACTGCTGCTGCAGCTCCTTAAACGTTCCGTCCGCAACAATGCGGCTATCGGCAAGCAGCACGATCCGGCTGCTGATCTTCTCCACGACGTCCATAATGTGGGAGGAGTAAAATATCGTTGTGCCTGCGGCCGACAGTTTGGCCAAAATTTCCTTCACCACCATAACGCTGTTCGCATCCAGGCCGCTCAGCGGCTCATCCAGAAACAACAGGTCCGGGTCATGAAGGAGGCTGGAAATGAGCAGCACCTTCTGCCGCATCCCTTTGGAAAAGGTAGCAATCCGCGAGTGATAGGCTTTTCCCAGATCGAAGCACTCCATTAATCGTCCGGCCTTCTCATAAGCATCTTCGTAAGAAAGCCCGTACAGCTCCCCTGTAAACGTCAAATACTCCGCCGGCGTCAGCTGATCGTACAGCTCCGCGACCTCGGGCACATATCCGATTCTCCGCTTGTACTCGACGCTGCCATCGGCAATATCCTGCCCGAAGATCCGGACGGTCCCCGTGTATCCCTCTACCAGGCCGAGCATAATCTTGACGGTAGTGCTCTTCCCGGCCCCGTTCGGACCGATATACCCGATCATCTCGCCACGGCGTACATGAAGATCAATTCCGTTAAGCACATACCGGCCATCATATTTCATCCTCAGATCCTGAATCGACAGCACTTCTTCCGTAGACATGAATATTCGTTCTCCTGTTCCTCCATAATTTTTAACGCCTGCCTTTACCTTATTATGGAAGATGGTCAAAATCAACCTTTCTTGACATATTCATTTTGCAAAATCCCCATATAGATGACGTCATGCAAGCTCCCGCCCCGGAACAGGCTCTGTCTTGCGCTGCCTTCACGCGTGAAGCCAACTTTCTCGTATAACCGAATTGCCCGTTGGTTAAACGAGAATACGCGCAACCCCAGCCGGTGCAGATTCATTTCAAGGAAGGCATAATCCAGCAGGAGCCGCATCGCTTCCGCGCCGTACCCCTGCCCCCAGCAGTCTTTGTCCCCGATGTCGAGTATGCATTCCGCGTTGCGGTTCTTGAGGTCGATATGGATAAGGGACATGATGCCGATCGGCTTGCCCGACTCCTTCAGCAGGAGCAGATAGCTTTTCGACGAGGCTGAGCCCAGGATGACATGCTGCATAAAATCTCTGGTCTCCTCCATCGTATACGTGTCCAGGAAAGGGCTAGTCGATTGCATGACCTCCAAATCGTTTCTCCATGCATGATACTGCTCTGCATCCTCCATGGTCATTTTCCGGCAAACCAAACGTTCGGATTGGAATAACATCTCTTCACTCTCCTATAGATAATGGGGATGACCGTCCGTACGCGAGGGATTCAGCATTAGCTTGAGCGTGTTCCGGAACGCATCCAGCTGCCGCTCCGCCCGGGTAGCATCGGGTCCAAGCTGATACGTATCCAGCATCAGTCCGTTAAGAAACGAGAGGGTATACCCCGCAATGGTCCGGGCGTCCTGCAAAGGCTGAAACTCCTCCCGCTCCTCCCCGGCCCGAATCACCCGGCTGATGGCATCGACGGCATTCTTGTAACGCTGCTGGATATACGGATAATGCTGTTTGTTCCTCACATAGGCGGAGGAGAGAAAGAACTCCGCTCTCGCCCGTACCAGCGAATGCTGTAGCTTCATCAGATCCTGCTCGATCTCGCGCAGCCACTTCATGAGCGTCTCCCACACCGGGGACTGCAGTTCCGGCCCAGTCCACTGAAACAGCTCTTCATCGTCATAACGCAGCACTTCCATGAAGACATGCTCCAGATTGTCAAAATAAGCATACAACGCACCGCGCGATATGCCGGCCTCATCCATAATGTCCTGCATGACGGCATGGGCGAAGCCTTTCCGGATAAAGACGCGTCTTGCGGCAGCCGCGATCTCCCGCTTCTTCGTTTCTTTGTACTCGTCGCTAACCCTCGGGCACATGGGCATTTCATCTCCATTTTTCCAAAATAGACATTAATGTCGTTATTAGCATTCATTATAAACGACATGCATGTCGTTTTCAATCAGAAAACAGGGCCATTCTTTGAAAACGGCTTGTTCTATGAATGCCACCCGACAAATCCGTCAACATTCGCGAAATGCTGCATATATATGGGGGAGAGCGAAAAGAGGTGATGTAACATCATAAGGGGGATCTACCGCGTACTCGTGTTTGCGCTTCTGCTGATCTTTCTTCTCCCTTCTGGGGCCCACGCCGCTTCGGGACAGAAGCTGGACAGCAAATACACCCGGTATGCGCAGTTCATCGTCATTGACAAATCCAGCAACAAGCTAATGTATTACGAAAAAGGCAAGCTGATTAAGTCGTTTTCTGTAGCCACAGGAAAAAAGCCTTCCTATACGCCGGAAGGCCTGTTCAAGATTCACGAGAAGGTGAAGAACCGCCCCTATTACAAGGAACGCATCAAGGGCGGCGATCCGCGGAATCCGCTTGGGGCCCGCTGGCTCGGCATTAATGTAAAAATAAACGGAAAAGCCAGCTATGCATACGCCATCCATGGAACGAATAACCCCGGCTCCATAGGCAAGTACGTCTCCGCAGGCTGCATCCGCATGCATAATAAAGACGTCATCTGGCTTTATGACCGGGTTAAGATGAGCACGCCCGTCCTCATTCAAAAATAATACCGTTTTTACCCCAAAGCCGGACGTGACCTGGGTCGCGTACGGCTTTTTAAGTAGGCTAAGGCTGCTGCTATCCTGCCCGCTTCGCATTCCAGACTGGTCCTAGGATCCGTATTCGGCGCCAAATTCGATGATATTCCGGTCCGGGTCCAATACGAAGATTTGAGCAAAACCTGCTACGCTGTCGGGGCTAGCCACATATTCAACGCCCATCCGGTCAAGCCATGCCTTCGTTTCGCTGTAGCTCTTCACCCAGATCGAAAAATGACCGTCCGTCGTATCGATCCCCCGTTCCCGCAGCGTGTCGCTGATCGGATGCTCCAGCAAATGCAGCTGCTGATCGCCAACCTCATACCATATTCCCTTAGACTGAAACGGCGGTCGCGGAATTTCCCGGAACTTCAGGATATCCGAGTAGAATGCCCTTGCCTTGTCCAAATCCCTGACCGCCAAGCTGACATGATGAATTCGCTCGAATTGAATCATGAATGATATCCCCTCCTTGCAGTTGTGCATTTGATTGTATGATTGTTCATTGTACAGGAAAACTTATATAACGTTAATGACCCGCAAAGGAATTACAGAGGAGGAGCGAGTAGATGGATATACACACGAATGAATATAAAATCGCTGCGTTAAACGGAAACGAAGGCACCTTGAAGGCGATTGAAGATGCGGAAACGAAAATTGCGGAGCTCACCGGCAAGGAGATTACGCTGATCGCCTACGAGAAAAAGCAGGACGGCAGCGAACAGCAGTAGACTCATTTTCTATGAAGGAACAAGCTGAACCATAAGTGCTTGGAGAAATCCGTCCCGATGAACAAATAAGGAGTTGCCCCTTAATCCAGGTTGACGAGACTGGTAAGGGACAGCTCCTTTATTCATGTGCGGCAAGGCCGATCTCCTGCATTCGCAAACAGGCCTTGCCCTTACAATGAATGCATCGCTTCTTGCTCTGCAATGAACTCTTGCTTAGCGGGCGGTCTTAATGCCCAAAGTGACGATTTCATAAGGCTTGACCGTCATGGAATAGCTTCCGTCTTCGCTGAAGGCTTGAACATCGCCCTCATCCTCCAGAATCGTACTCTTATAGACGCCTTCGCAAGCCAGCTCACATTGCAGCCCAAGCTCAGCTTGCGTACCGGCCATATTGAACCAGCGCAGCATCAGATCGCCCGTCCGTTCGCTGATCTTCATCGATGAGAAGGCCAGCTCGCGGTCGCTGCGGCTACAGCCCAGCGGCGCGTATGTCGCCGGAATCGATCCTTCATGAATGCCGGTCTGTGCGGCCGTCCAAGGCACCTGGAACTGGTATGCTTCGGCGTAGGCGCCGGAGCCGATGCCATCGCCCTGATGCGGGATGACCTCCATGCGAACGGTGAACTCGCCGATGCACTGGGCTTCCGGCGTAGGGAAGTAGCCCCAGTCGCCGAGCTCGCCTACGGAACGAAGCAGCGTCACCGCAATCGTGTTGCGACCGTCGCGCAGCACCTCGTATTCATTCAAGCCCTGGTTCGCCACGGTAAGCCCGGCCTCCGAAGTGCTTACATCGACAAATGCCTGCTGATGTGCCGTATTGCTCGGATTGGTCCATTCCTCAGCCGGCACATTGCTGCGCTCGGCAACCTCGAACATCGAGTCAACGAAATGGGTCTTCGTCTCTAGATCGGTCGGGAACAGGGCGCGAACGCGATGATCCTTCGCCCGGTTATCGAGGGTCGCCTCGATCTCGACCCCGCGGCCGCTCTTGTTCAAAGCAACGACGGTACGAATCTTCATCGGAACCGTCTCGGCAACCCGCTGTGCCTTGCGCTGCGGGTAGTATACGAGCTCGATCTGCTCCGCTTCCAATCTGCTGTCGGCCGATGCCGGAACTTCCCAGTCGTGCACAATCTCGATCGCGGCCCGGTACGGAGTATCCTCCACCACCCGGATTTGCGCGGGAAGGCCTTTCGTCGTAAGTGCAGCTTCGCCGTTCGGCTGCTTGTACATGTATTCGTTGCCGATGTCCCCGGTATCCTCGTAAACGCCGAGGTCGCGGTACACCTGCCCGCCCTTTTTATCGGTCAAGGTAAAGGATCCGTCTGCAGCAATTTCAACCTTCAGCCATGCGTTCTCCAATACGTTTGCTCCGCTGATCAGCGAAGCTCCCTCCGGAGCGGCTGCGTCGCTCTTGACCCAAGCGTACGTAGCAAAGCCCACGGCCGGTACTTCACTTGCCTCGAAGGTCAATCTGACTCTGCGCGCCATGTACGGCTGACGGAACCGGTCGTCCGGCAGATCGTAGCCGAACTGCACACCGAGATCCTCTACCGTGCAAGGCAATGCCTCGCCCTTGTCATTAACGAGCACGCGGCCCGACAGATCCAGCTCTTTCATCCGGCGGCTCGTTTCTGCAAGCGTGAAGCCCTCGCGGAAATAGAGGCGCTTCGCATCAAGCTCGAGCGTAACCGTGCCGCTGCGGCTCCAGCCGGTCGTATTCCATACGACCAGCGGCAGCGCATCCTCGCCATACTGCGTGAAAGCCGATGTATCCACCGAATCCGCAATCACGCGTACGCTGTCCGCCACGATCGATTCCGCTACGTGACGGCTCTTCTCAAATCGCGTCACCATTTCGCGGTGAACCTCGTCCACGCTGCAGCCGCAGATGCTGTCATGCGGATGATTCTGCATCAGCGTCTTCCATGCATACGTGAACAGATGATGCGGGTACTCCTGGCCGAGCATGCTTGCATGGGAAGCAAGCGGCTCCGCCACCTTCTCAAGCAAAGTTTGTCCCTGCTGGTTCATTTGCTTCAGGTAGACGCGCGCCGAGGCGGTGTTGACCAGGGTGCCCCAGCCGTCCGTCCGCTGACTGCGCAGCTCGCCCTTCACGGAGGACAGATCCTCAGGCAGCTTGCCCCGCAATGCCTTCAAATAATCGTTGAAGTTCGAATGGATGAACTCCGTGTCCGGATACAGCTTTCTTGCCGTGCGGATCGCTTCCGCGAGATCGCGCTGGATCGGCTGATGGTCGCACCCGTTCATGTAGAGCAGCTCCGGCGTCGATGCATATTTCTCGGCATCTGCCAGCTTACGGTCCCAGAATTTGCGGGCTTCCTCTTCATCGACGGGAACCTCGTTTCCGTTGCTGTACCAGTTCGCGAACAGAATGCCCAGCACCTTGGAGCCGTCCGGGCTCTCCCACATTAATTCCGAAAATGAGGACTCATAGCCGCCGTCGGAGACGGTGTTATTGAAGCCAGTCGGCTTCACGCCGCGTCCGAAAAAGGCATTGTCGATCCCGGATTGACGCATCAGCTGCGGGATTTGTCCCGTCAGCCCGAACGTATCCGGGAAGTATCCGATTTTCGCCACGGAGCCGTAGCGTGCCGCATCCTGGTGCCCGATCTGCATGTTCCGCACGTTGGCTTCGCTGCTTGTCAGGAACGCATCCTGCAAAATATACCAAGGGCCGATGATGATGCGGCCGTCCGCGATCAGCTTCAGCAGCTGCTCCTTCTTCTCGGGTCTAACCTGCAGATAGTCCTCGATGATGATGGTCTGTCCGTCAAGGAAGAAGCTGCGGTACTCGGAATCCTTCTCCATCGTCTCCAGCAGGCTGTCCATCAGCTGGATCAGCCGGACATGATGCTTTTCATACGGTAGATACCACTCTCGATCCCAATGCGTATGTGAAATGATATGTGCTTTTCTCGATTGTTCCATCTCTCGCGTGTCCCCCTTGTTACCGCTAGGATACGGTAATTTCAACTTCACGTTCCCGATATACTGCCAGCAGCGCGCCGGCTGCATCGACCGCGAACAATACCGATCGATCCGCCTCAAGCGTAAAGGAATAGCCCCGTCCGGTCGCCGGATCCATCACTTCAACCGGAACGTCCCACGACTGCTCCGATCCGAATACGAAGAGCGCACCTTTATCAAAGGATAGCTTTCGGCCATAAACGCCGGACCACTCGCCGCCCTGCTTCCATACCAGTCCCGTATCCGGACCGGACAGCTCCAGCGCATAGCGGTACAGCTCAACGAGCGTATCGGTTCGGTCATTCAGTTCAACCGGCAGCGGACACCAAAGGAGTCGTCCCTGTCCGAGCTTCACTTCCTGCACCGGATATCCGGCAGCCGAACCTGAAGCGCTGCCCGCAATGCCTGCGGCCGGCACTTCCTTCGCCAGCTCCGCAATCTTCCGGTGGCCGTAGGATACGGCCATCAGCCGGTCACCGATGCGGACGCTTTCCTCGCGGCGGACGTTGGCCAGCTCACGTACGCCGAGCTCGTCGGCTAGACGGTTCACGGGATGCCAATATGCGTCCAGCCCGATCGGTCCCGTTACCAGAAGCGTCGCTCCCGTACTGTTAACGATGTCGATCAGCTCGTCGAAAGCCCGGTCGTCCACATTATGGGCGCTTGGCAGAATGATCAGCTTCACCGGCTGATCCCGCAGGGAGCTAAGATCATATTCGCCGACGGCGCGGAACGGCGCGTTCAGCTCATAAGCCAGTGCCCGCGTCGCCTTGGTCGTTGCCTCGAAGGCCAGCTTGCGGTTCGAAAAATCATTCGAGTACGGGAATACCACGGCGGTCTCCTCCAGCTTCCGTCCGGTAAACAGATCCCGGATTCCGGCCATGAACGCTCCGAAGTCATAGGAGACGTCCGCCTCCGGCTTCTCCGTGCCGTCAGCGCGCAGCGCCCCGATATGGGATTCATTCGCATTATCCATATAGAAGTTCGTATTCCAGATCCAGTGGATCGCCCCCGCACCTCCCGTGGAGAATGCGTATGCGTATTTACGCTCAAGCAGGTTCCGCAGCTCGGCTTCGCTCCGCTTCGCCCGGCCGTCAGGGGTCTCCACATACATAATGCCCGTTTCCTGAATCAGATTGGGTTTATCCGGCGTTTTGGCAAAAATGCCGTCCCAAATCAAATAATCGTTCAGCCACCAGGAATGGACGGTCGTGTAATCCACCGCTTCCGCATAGAAGAACGGGGATGGCCGCTGTGCGCCGAGGGCCTCGTCCTGCCCCACGGTCACCATATGGTTCGGGCACACATCCTTGATCGTCAAATACAGCTCCTTGGCCCAGCGGTTGTGCATCTCCATGGAGAACAGCACATAATCGAGCCAGCGGGTGCCCTTCTTGCCCTGGTGCATATCCTGCACATCGAAGTTGATCTCCTCGGGCTCCGGCACAGCTGCCGCCTCGAATGAAGGCAGCTGCTCCGGCGTCATATTCCAGCGCTCCTGAAGCCGCTCGATCGAGCCGTGGCGCGTCTTCAGCCATTCGGCAAAGGCCAGCCGCTCATACGAATCCCGTGCGGAGCGCGGCCCATCCGAGAAGATGCGCGGCGGATCGAACATGGACGGCTCGTTGATCAAGTCCCAGTCCACGTTTTTCGTATCCTTGTGTCTTGACACAATCGAGCGGATAAACCGTTTCTGCGCTTCAACGCTGCGCGGGTCCAAATATGGATTCGTGCCTTCCCACGTCTCCGGCGTAAAGGAGAAGAAGGTAAAGGTTACCTGCAAATCATGCTTTTTCGCCGTCATCAGAAATGCATCGATCGAGCGAAGCACCTCTTCGGATGCATGTCCGTCGACCTGCATCACGTTCCGGTAGGCCGTCCAGATGCCGGTACGGATCCAGTTGATGCCGGCCTTTCTCATCTGCGCCATATCCCGGTCCCAGACGTCGGTATTCGGAAGGAACAGGAATTTCCGCGCCACATCGGAGGTCATATAGGTCATGCCCACCACAGGCAGCGGACGTCCGTCCTTGATAAAATAATCCCGGTTGCAGCTGACCGGCGTTCCTGCTTGAAGCAGCTCCGCATCCGCTCCCCAGAAGCCCTGTTTCAGCCTCCGCACTTCACCGTCCGGACCTTGGGCTTCACATACGACACGGTATGCACCCGGTTTGATATCAAGCGGAACGGAAATCCGCTCCACCTGGAACTGGCCGTTTACGCCCGCTTGAAGGTCCCGGGTCCAGCGCAAACCTTCCTCTTGCTCATGCATGACCGTTATGCGGAGCGTCCACTCCTGCGGCTCGGCGATAGGCAGGGCGCGTCCCAGTCTCTGCGTCTGCAGCGTAAGGACGGGGCGCTCGCCGGCTTCATACGAAGCGTAGTTCGGTTTGATCCACAGCTCGGTCACCCCGGCAGCCGTGAATGCAGCCCAGCGTCGTACCTCCTCTCCCCCGCCCTCTTCCCAGAAGCGAGGGGAGAGGGGCTGGTTCACCAGAAGCCAGCGGCCGCCGGCATACGGGCCGCCCACATGCTCCCACAGCACCGCAGGAGCGGCAACATCGCGGTCCTCGGACGTCATTCCCTTAAGCAGCGCATAAATGCGGGTGTCCATCGGGCCTGCCGAACCCATTTGATGCGGAAGGTCGCTGCTCTTGGTTACGTGCGGAACCAGGTTCCACGTATCTGCTACCTGCAGCAGCTCCCGGCTGTTCTCCATCAATGGAATCTCGTCGCTAGCTTCCAAGCGGACCACGCGCCCGCAATCAACCGGCAGCGCCTCATGGATGTGCAGCTGCTGATGATAGGCCGTCTGCTCATGTTCGACGATCCAGCGGCCGTCCTCGAAACGCACCGGCCGCTTGAAAGGCGCGCCCCCGATGCTTACGAGACCGCCTCCGTTCCGGAGGAAATCCAGGATGGAGCGCCATGCGGATTTCGGAAAATACGGAGCGTGCAGGTTGACCAGGCTTGCCCCCGGTCCCGCTGCAGACAACGCCTCCGCAAGCTCATCGGCACGGCACACGAGGCCGAACGATTCCAGAACTGCGGCAGAAGCCGGCAGCCCGGCGGCAGAAGCCGCCGGAAATGCCGGATCATACAATACAATCAGACGCCCGCTCATAGAATCCCCGCCTTCATCGCCTGATAGACCAGCTGCGAGAAGAGGCTGTTGGACCAGGCGAACCATGATCGAGTGAACTCCGACGGATTATCGGCATGGAAGCCTTCGTGCATGAAGCCCGTATCGGCATCCGTCGCTTCAAGAAGCGCGATCATCTCCAGCTTCTCTTCAGCGGTCTGTGCCGTCAGCCCCTGCATCGATAATGCCATATGCCAGATGTAGCCCGGCGGCGTGTGCGGACTGCCGATGCCTTTGGCCGCGGTGCCCTCGTAATAGAACGGGTTTTCTTTGCTAAGCGCGAACCGGCGGGTGTTCTGATAGATCGGATCATCCGCCGTAACGTATCCAAGATACGGAATCGACATCAGGCCCGGCGTTCCCGCATCGTCCATGAGGCAGTAATTGCCGAATCCGTCGGTTTCGTACGCGTAGATCGGCCCAAATTCAGGATGACGGTAAATCCCGTACAGCTGAATGCCATGGTCTACGTCGGCTTCAAGACGCTTCAGCTCGTCCAGCAGCGCCATATCCCGGAACACCCACTCGGCGAACTCCTGCATTTGGCGCAGGGCAACGACCGCGAACATATTGCCCGGAATATTGTAGTGGAAATCGCATGCGTCATCGCTGGAGCGGAAGCCGGACCAGATCATGCCCGTATAATTGACCGGCATGCCGAGACCATCGTTGCGAAGGGAATCCGTTGGGATCCCGTTGTTGCGGGTAAACCGGTACGGAGACTTTTCGAAATGGCGCTGCTCGGTTTTGAACAGCTCCACGATTTTCAGCATTGCGGATTTAAAGTTCGCGTCGAACACGTCCGTAAGTCCCGTTTCCTTCCAGTATAGATAGGCCAGACGGACGGAGAAGCAAAGCGAGTCGATCTCGAACTTCCGCTCCCACACCCATGGCGACATGTCGGTTACGTCTGTCGTGTTCCAGTGCCAATCGTTGGCCGACTCATTAAAGGCATTCGCGTAAGGATCGATATGAATATATTGAAAATGGCGTTTGATCAGCCCGCTCAATATACGCTGCAGCTGCTGATCTTCCTTCGCAAACGGGATATAGTGGACGACCTGCTCCACCGAATCGCGCAGCCACATCGCAGGGATATCGCCGGTGATGACGAAGGTCGTACCGTCGTCCATCAGCTTCGTGGTCGTCTCCAGCGTGTTCGGGAAGCAGTTCTTGAAAAGGCGCAGCAGCTTCGGACGGTGCGCCAGCTTCTCCTCGGCTTCCTCTAGCACGGCCTGGATCGATGCCGGCAGCTCGAGTGGCGGCATCGGGATTTTGGGGAGTCTGAATTGTTCCATGTTGTTCTGGCTCCTTTACGTTCAGTAATGTGTCGTTTCTAGTTCTTCGTTGTTAACTTGATCGTTCGGATCTCGTACGGCTTAAATGCAAGCGTTAAGCTGCCGGCTTCGCAAACGATCGGTTCAAGCTCCTCTTCGAGCGCATTGGAAAGGTATGCCGCTTCATAAGCGTGAGGCCATCCAAGCCTCACTTCCTCCCGGCCACCGGCCGATTCGTAGAGGCGGAGAATATAGCCGCTGCCGTCCTCCGCCGGCTTAACCGTATCCAGCACGACATGCAAGCTGTCCAGCTCGATCCATGAATGAACCGGGGCAAGCGTTCCTTTCTTCGGACTCGTCTTCACGCAAGGAAGCTCATGATTCAGTTCGGCAGCCTTGCGTACAACTCCTGCCTGTCTCCAATCGCCTTCATGCGGATACAGCGAATAAGTGAATACATGCTCGCCGAGATCGGCTGTCTGGTCCGGCCATTTCGGCGCTCTCAGGAGCGACAGCCGAATGGTGCTGTCCTGGATGTCGTAGCCGTACTTGCAGTCATTGATCAGGCTGACGCCGTATCCATGCTCGGATACGTCCGCAAAGCGGTGGCCGCACACCTCGTATTGGGCCTGTTCCCAGCTCGTATTGCGGTGGGTCGGACGTTCGATCGTGCCGAACGGAATTTCATAGGTCGCCTTGTCGGCCACGACGTCGATCGGGAAGCTTACCTTAAGCAGCTTGTGCGATTCGTTCCAGCTGACATGCGTCTGAAAATCGATCCGCTTGTCATGGTGATACAGGATCATGTCCTGCGTGATGACCGATTTATGGATGCGCCAGCTGAAGCGCAGCACGTCCTGAACGGCGCCTTGATGCGCCAGCTGCTTTCCGATCAGTTCGGCGTCGCCGGCCGGCTGCTCCTCATAGCGGGTATCGATATCCCACGCATCCCACAGCGTCGGACGGTCATGGAAGAAGTGGAAGCGGTTTGCCGCCTCGCCCGGCTTCACGATTTCACGCTGCGCCTCCTTGTCCCATAGGCTCGTGATTTCGCCGCGGTCATTGAACCGGATCCGGTAATATTTCGTCTCCCAAACGTCGCCAAGCTGAATCTGCCCGATCGCAAGCGCCGAACCCGCATCTCCATCCTTCAGTTCATGGATCCGTTCATGGTTCAGATCGTTATCTCGTCCAGTGTTCCGGTTGCCGTTCAGATCGTTTGTCTGATCATCGTTCCGGTTGTCGTTCGAATCGTCGACCAGTTCATCATTCCGTTTATCGTTCAGTTCTTCGTTCCGTCCATCGTTCGATTCATCGTGCCGTCCATCGATCAGGCTATCGCCTGGTTCGTTAGCGCCGGTAGCCTTGAGCCAAATCGTTGTGTATCCAAGGCCCGGAATGGCAGGAACGTAAACATACATCGTCTTCGGCTCCGCGCCCGGCTCCCCGGAGATGATATCGTAAAGAAGCGGCGTTCCGTCCGCTTCATGCGGCGCATGTCCGGCAAGCGCCTCATCCTCCGTCAAGGATATGACGGCATCCCGGGTCCATCCGAGCCCGTTAAATACAACATAAGGGATGCCTTCCCCATCGGTATCGATCTGTTCCGCTACCGCCTTCACAGCTGTATGAAGGCTCGTCTGCCCAAGCTTGAATACCTCTTTGTATTCCTTCTCCGACGTGACATACGATTCCGTTATCGCCGACCCCGGGATAATGTCGTGGAACTGGTTCAGCAGAATCAGCTTCCAGCCTTCATGCAATGCGCGGAGCATGCCCTTGCGCTCGCCGGGATCCAGAGCAGGGAATGCCATGGAGCCCCACAGCTCGGCCTCCCGGTACAGAATTTCGGCTTTCCGGTTATGCCGCTTGTTGCGGGCATGCGTCGTGTACGTACCGCGATGGAGCTCAAGATAGAGATCACCCCGCCATTTCGGGAGCTTCGGCTGCCCCTTTTCGATACCGTCGAAAAATTGTGCTGCCGTGCTGTATTTGCTGGCAGGCTGCCCGACCATCAGGTCGGCTCGATGAATATTCTCCAGCATCTCGCGGGTGACGCCGCCACCGCCGTCGCCATGCCCGTAGAGCAGCATCTGTTCGGGATGAACGGCCTTCTGGCGGTAGGACTGCCAATGATCGTGCACGTCCTTCGGCAGCGTGTTCTCGTTCACGCCGTGATTCAGATAGGACAGCATCGGCGTTCCGTCAATGCCGACCCAGTGGAACAGGTCATACGGGAAAACGTTCGTATCATTCCAGCCGAGCTTCGTTGTCATGAAGTAACGGATGCCGCCATGCTTCAAAATCTGAGGCAAGGAGGCGCAGTAACCGAACGTGTCCGGGAGCCATTCGATATGCGAGCGTCTGCCGAACTCCTCCTGGTAAAAGAGCTGGCCGTACAGCATCTGCCGCATCAGCGACTCCCCGCTCGGAATGTTGAGATCGGGCTCGACCCACATTCCGCCGACAAGCTCCCAGCGTCCTTCCTTAATTCTTGCCTTCACCCGCTCGTACAGCTCGGGATCATGGTCCTTCAGGAACTGATAGAGCAGCGGCTGGCTCTGGGCGTAGCGATACTCCGGGTATTCGTTCATGAGCGCATCGACCGTCGAGAACGTCCGGCTTGTCTTGCGCACCGTTTCGCGGACCGGCCACAGCCAGGCGATATCGATGTGCGACTGGCCGACCATATGCTCGGTGCCTTCACTGTTGCCTCCGATCCGCTTGACTCTTTGGACAAGCTCCTGCTCCAGCCCGGTTACCGCGGCACCTTCTCGGATTGAGCCTTCATCCATGCTGACGAAGGCGTCCATAGCGGCATGCAGCGCTTCCATAAGCCGGATGCGCCGCATATCGGACTCCGGCAGCAGCCTGAGCGAATCTCTCACGATGATAACGGTGTACATCAAGCTTTGGACCGGCCGGTTCACCTTTACGAGCTGGCTTGAGACGCGCGTAATCGGCGGCTGGATAACCGCCTGCTGATTCAGCGGGTCAACCGGCTCCGGAATCGGATCGTACAGCTCGATTTCGAGCTCCATCCGCGTGCCCGTCCGCTCGGGATCCAGGGTGACGAATGTATGATTGCGGTCCAACCCGTGATAGGACGCTCCATTTACGCGCAGCAGGCCCTCACCGCCGGACTCGAATATAAGCCCCACCGTTCCCGCTTCCTCCAGCCACTCCTTCGGCAGCTCCAGTCTGCGGCGGAAGAAATACGTCGTTCCCTGCTTGCTCGGAAACCGATTGAAGTCCTCGCCTTCCGTGTAAGGCGCCGAATTCTCGTACACCCCCGGCACCACGTAGGTGGACCGGGTGATGCTCCAATCTCTTAATGAAACGGATTCCAGCCATTGCCGCTCCGACAATTCGCGAATAAATCGTCTGATTCTCTCCATGGGCATCAGTCCTCCTGCACGGTCAAATCCGCGCTAAGCGTGTCGTTCACATGCTTTCCGACCATGACCCGGAACAAGCCGGGCTCAACGACGGGTTGATAATTTTGCCCGATATACTGAAGCTGCTCGGGGCCGACAGTAAATTCGATTCGCTGTTTCTCTCCGGGTTCAAGGTATATTTTACGGAAGCCCTTGAGCTCCTTGGCCGGTCTTGTAAATCGGCTTGCCGCATCATTAATGTATAGCTGCACGACTTCGGCTCCGGCTACGCTGCCGCTGTTCTCCACATTCACCGTGACGACCGCGGTTTCGCCCGTTCTTATCGCTTGCGGGGTCACCTGTAGATCGGAATACCGGAACTCCGTATAGCTGAGTCCGTAGCCGAACGGATATTGCGGCTGCGAATCCTCCTCAAGGTATCGCTTGCCGCGGGACCGCTTGCCGTTATAGTACACGGGAAGCTGCCCGACATGCTTCGGAATCGAAATCGTGAGCTTTCCGGACGGGTTCACGTCCCCGAACAGAATGTCGGCAACCGCGTGGCCGCCTTCCTGCCCCGGGTACCATGCCTCCAGAATGGCGTCCGCATGCCGGTCAATCCACGGCTCCGCAATCGGCCGTCCGTTGATGTACACGACAACCAGACGCTTCCCGAGCTTGTGGATCTCCCGGGCCAGCTCCAGCTGGACGCCGGACAGCTGGAGCGTCATCCGGTCGATGCCTTCCCCGCAGTCCATATCGCTCCAGTCATTGCCGGTAACCTTGGAGGCACCTGTCCGCAGATCGATGGTGCCTTCGCCGAAATCGCGGGCGCTAGAGCCCCCGAGCACCAATACAACCGTATCGGCCTGCCCGGCGCAGGAAAGCGCAAGCTCGAACCCTTCCCTGGAATCCCCGTTGATCCGGCAGCCGGGCGCATACAGCACGCGCCCTTTGTCCCCTCCAAGTTTCGCGCGGATGCCCTCCAGCACCGTTACGACGCGGGACGGAGGCTGAGGCGAAGTATAATCACCGAGCTGATTGTAACCCTGGTCGGCATTCGGTCCGATGACGGCAATAACGCCGTCTTCTTTGGACAGCGGCAGCGTGCTGCCTTCATTTTTAAGCAGCACGATTCCTTCGGCCGCGAGCTGTCTGGCCATCTCCCGGTGACGGGAGCAGCCGATGACCTGCTCCGCCCGCGCCGGGTCGGCGTAAGGATTCTCGAACAAGCCAAGCTTGAACTTCAGCGTCAGCACCCGGCGCACGGCCTCATCCAGCACCGAAACATCCAGCCGCTTCTCTTCGACCGCACGCTCAAGATACAATCCGAACATCTCGCCGGACATCTCCATATCGATGCCGGCCGATATCGCCGAAACGGCGGCATCCATGCCGTCCTCGGCCGTGTCATGCCCCGCGGCCAGCATATTGATCGCGCCGCAGTCGGTAATGACCATGCCGTCGAAGCCCCATTCTTTGCGGAGCACGCCATCCAGCAGTTCCTCGTTCACGGTGCATGGCACACCGTCAATTTCGTTATAAGCCGGCATGATGGAAGCAGCGCCCGCTTCCACAGCCTTCTTGAACGGATACATATCGACTTCCATCAGCTCGCGCGTTCCCATATGGACAGGGCCGGCATTTCTGCCCCCTTCCGAGCTTCCGTAGCCGACGAAGTGCTTCAGGGTGGCCGCCACGCTGGCCTCTCCATCAAGAGATTCGCCCTGCAGCCCTTCAACCGATGCGGCAGCGAATTCCCCGATCAGATACGGATCTTCGCCGAAGCACTCCTCCGTACGTCCCCATCTCGGATCACGGACGACGTCAAGCACCGGCGAGTACGTCACCGCCCCGCCCTGGCTGCGCGTTTCAAGCGCTACGGCGCGGCACATCTCGCGATACAGCGCGGTGTTCCACGTGCTGCCGAGCGACAGCGGAACAGGGAACACCGTCGCGCCGATCGCCATATGCCCATGCGAGCATTCTTCCCCGATCAGGATCGGAATGCCGAGCCGGGAATGCTCGACCGCATAGCGCTGGATTTCATTCACAGCCTCTGCTCCTTCACGCGGGGACAGGCCCGTATCCAGCGTGACGCCGGTCCATGGATCGGCACGCAGCGTGCCGTACAAGGAACCGACGCCTCCTTCCTTCACCTGCTCCTTGAACGACTCGGTCAGCGTGATCTTGCCGTCCTTCGACTCATACGTTTTCCAGCCGAAGGGCTGGACCAGCTGGCCGACCTTTTCCTTCACCGTCATAAGGCTTAATAGATGCTCTACCCGCTGGGCAATAGGCTTGCTGGGGTCTTTATAACTCATCTTATCTCCTCCGCTCGCGTCCAGTAGTTTACTCTTTCACCGCGCCGATCGTCAGACCTTGAATGAAGTAACGCTGGAAGAACGGATAGGCGAGAATGATCGGGCCCGTGGCGAGAACGACCATCGCCATCCGCGACGTATCCTGCGGCATGCTCTGAAGTGCAGCCATGCTCAGCGATGAATTTTGGGAATTTTGCAAAATGAACTGCATGCTGGTTTCGATCCGCATCAGCATCGATTGCAGCGGCACCAGGTTCGGGTCATCGATATACAGAAGCGCATTGAACCAGTCGTTCCAATAGCCCAGTGTGCTGAACAGGCCGATGGTAGCCAAGCCCGGCAAGGACAACGGCAGCACCAGTTTATAGAATATTTTAAACTCGCTTGCGCCGTCAATTTTTCCGGATTCAATGATGGCGTCCGGAACGCTCGTGCTGTAGAACGTACGGAGAATCATAATATAGAAGGCGTTCAGCGCCAGCGGCAGAATCAGCGCCCAGATCGTGTCCTTCAGGTTCAGCAGCTGGGTCGCCACGATGTAGGTCGGCACCAGGCCGCCGTTAAACAGCATCGTGAAAAATGCGAAGAACGAGAAGAAATTACGGTATCTGAAGCTCTTGCGGGAAATGGCGTAAGCATAGAGCGAAATAATGAACAAGCTGATCAAGGTGCCCACGACGGTTACGAAGATCGTTACGCCGTAAGAACGGAGCAGCGTATCCCCTGTCTGAAATACGTACTTATAGGCTTCCAGGCTCCATTTTTCCGGCCAGATCTGATAACCGTTCCGCGCAAGCGATGCTTCATCCGTGAACGAAATGATCATGACGAACAAGAACGGGAACACGCACAGGAACGAGAAGATGCCGGCGATCAGGTTGAACACAACGTTCCATCCGGTGGACAGATGGTGGAAATCCTTCATCTTGCTTCTTGCTTTTAACACATTACATACCTCCCTCTTAGAAAGCTGCGAGTCTTAGAACAATGCGTTATCCCGGTCATATTTCCGAACGATATAGTTGGATACGAGGACGAGGATGAATCCGACAACAGACTGGTACAGACCTGCAGCCGTGCTCATTCCGATCTCTCCGGTCGTCTTCAGGCCGCGGTATACATACGTATCGATTACGTTCGTTACCGAATACAAGGTTCCGGAATCTCTCGGCACCTGGTAGAACAGACCGAAGTCGGCGTAGAATATTTTGCCGATCGCAAGAAGCGTCAGAATGGTCATCAGCGGCTTCAGCATCGGAATCGTGATCGCCTTGATCTGCTGCCACTTGTTGGCGCCGTCGATCATGGCCGCTTCGTACAGGGACTTGTCAATCCCCATGATCGCTGCAAGATACACAACGCTGTTATATCCTACCGATTTCCACAAGCTGATCAGCGTCAGGAAGATCGGCCAATACTTGGCCTCGGAGTACCATTGCACCGGCTCCATGCCGAACCAGCCGAGAATCTGGTTGAGCATCCCTTTGTCCATGCTCAGAAAGCTGAACGCGAAGTATCCTACGATAACCCAGGACAGGAAGTAGGGCAGGAACATGCCGGTCTGGTACACCTTCGCCAGCCGCTTGTTGACGATTTCGGACAGCACGATGGCCAGCGCCACCGAGAAGAGCAGCCCTAGAATGATAAAGACAAAGTTATACAGCACCGTGTTTCGCGTAATAATGTACGCATCGTTCGTGCTGAACAAAAACTTAAAGTTCTGGAATCCGACCCATTCGCTGTTTACGATACTGGCCCAGAAGCCGTCCCGGCTGAAGCGGTATTCTTTAAACGCAATAATCGTCCCGAACATGGGCAAATATGAGAATAAGAGGAACCACAGCGTCCCCGGCAAAACCATGAACAGCATGGCTTTGTTTGTCATAAGATTTTTGAAAAACTGTCCGATTGCTCTCACGCTTACCCCTCCTCGTGAAGTATGAAATGACAAAAGAAGGGCGGTCATATTCCGCCGCCCCGTCCAGTGTTTCGGCCCTGAAGGCCGGCCTGCCGCCCATCAAGGGGCGAACAGCAGGCCGGAAGGCCGAGGGAATTCTATTACTTGTTATTTGCTTTCCACGCATCGATTTGGCTTTGCGCCTCGGCGATGATTTTATCCAGACCCGCAGCTTTCAGCTTCTCGTTCGCTTTAGGCAGGTACTCTTCAGGGTTTACCGTACCTGTCATCAGCGGCGCCCAGAACTCTTCTTTTACGTTGTTGACCGCAGCGAGCTCGGTGGACACTTTGGTTGGGTCGAAGTTGAAACCAAGCAGCGGTGCAGGCTTACCGGACTCGTTGAACTTCTTGAACTCTTCCCATTTGTTCTCAGGATCTTCAGGGTTCAGGTACGTCAGCATGACGTTACCGAGGGAGAAGGTCGGCATGTCGTAGTTTTTCGACTCCGGCAGGTTCTCCATTACGTTCTCGCTGAGCTTCTTGTAGTGAACGCCTTCAATACCGGAATCCACCAGGTTGCGAAGATATACGTCGGTGTTGAGCAGGTTCAGGAATTCCATCGCTTTCTCAGGATGCTCGGAGTTGGCCGAGATCGCCTGCATGGAGCCCATTACGGACCAGTTGAAGATCGTTGCATCGCCGGCAGGCGTCGATACGACCGGATAGCCGTAGCTTTGGCTCCACAGGTTGTCCGCGAACGGCTGTGTAGCGGCGCGGTCGGCGAACCAGTTTCCGGAAGTCATCAGATCCTGCGTAGAAGTCGTTGTTGCTGCTTCAGGGGAGATATATCCCGCTTTGTAGTACTTGTTCATCAATTTGAGCGTTTCCAATGTTTCCGGCATTTCAAGGAAGTTAACAACCTTCAGCTCTTCCTTGTCATCCAGGTAAACGGCCATCGGCATTTTCTCGATGATGTAGTCGAATGGAAGCAATGGTCCGAAGTCTTTACTGATCGCCAGCGGAACGACGTTCGGCTCGTTCTCCTTGATCGTTTTGAGCAGCGGCTCAAGGCTTTCCATCGATCTTACGTTGGAGATATCGAGATTGTATTTATCAAGCAAAGATTTGTTGAAGCGCCATGCCTCTTGTGCTGGAAGCTCTTTGTTGGCAGGGATTGCGTAGTTGTGGCCATCGACCTTGGAGCCTTCCAGGAACGCAGGGTCGATCGTTTCTTTGATGCCTTTGCCGTGGGTTTCCAGAAGCTCGTCGAGCTCAAGGAATGCGCCTTTACGCGCGTTTTGCACGTAATCGAATGCCCAGGAGCTGGTGAACAGGATGTCCATCGGTTCGCCGGATGCAGCCATAACCTGCATCTTCTGGTTGTAGTCACCGAAATCGATCATTTTCATGTCGATCGTAACGCCGATTTTTTCAGCTGTATATTTGTTGATCTCAGCTTCAACCTTGTCGACGTCCTTCTGCGGAGTTCCGATCGTGTACCAGATCAGCTCAACCGGCTTTTCAGCCGTTCCTTCAGCGCTGCCAGCGCTTTCTTCTTTCTTGCCTCCGCATGCCGACAGCAGCATCGAAGCAGATAACAAAAGCGTCAGCGGCAAGAGCCATTTTTTCTTCGATTTACTCATGTGAATCCTCCCTTTTGAATCTCAGTATCTCTACACCATTAAGATTATCTGATGAAAGCAGTTTCATATAGGCGAAAAATTAAAGGATTACTGGTGAAAATAAAGAAAAAGCTCTGATTCGATCAATCAGAGCATTCCTCTAAAATCTCTTGGCGATACGCCAACGAATTTTTTGAATTGTTTATAGAAGTAACCGGTTTCCCAATAACCGACCTGCTTCGCGATATCCTGGACTTTCATCGGGGTTGTCCGCAGCAGCTCCTTGGCCCTGTCGATCCGGAACCGGTTAATATACTCGGTAAAGCTGTCGCCCGTCTCCTTATGGAACAGATGGCCCAAATACACGGGATGAATGTGGTACTGGGCCCCGAGCACCTTGAGGGACAGATCCTCATTGTAGCGCTGCTGGATATGATGGAGAATCTGCTGGATGACCGGACTCTTCACATCATTCGTAAGGGAATCGACGAGACCGCCGACTCCGCCCTTGACGGCCGCGATCAGATCATCAATCGAGATGGACTCCATAATTTCATGGACCGTATTCTTCACAAAATCGGGGGCGGCGGTATATTGAATATCGTTCAGCTCCAGCTTGAGCCGAATGACCATTTCCACAGCAATGCTCTTCAGAATTGCCGGATTCATTCCCTGCGTGTGGCGGAGCCCTTCGAAATCCGTGTCGATCAGCCGGAACAGCGCAGCCTTATCCCTTGCCGCGATGCCCTTGGCATAATCCGGCCACTGCACATTATATGATTCGGAGGCCTCCCCTTTCTTCAGCTGGACGTCCACGTAATCCACATAAGCCGGCTGCTCCAGCAGCAAATAGTACTCCTGCGCCTCCTTGGCATGGAGATAGCTGTCCGGATAATTGGCGCCGAGGCTTTGCACGCTGCCCAGCGAGATGCAGATTTCCTCGTCGTAGCATTGCTCCCGCACCTGCTGTAGCAGCCGAACCGCTCTCGCCTTTTCCGTATCCGGGTCTCTCATCATGAAGATCAAGGCATGATCACCGTCATTGTCGCGGAAGTACATCACGCCCGGCTCCCTTTCCATCAAATCGCGGAGCATCGTCTCGAGCGGGGGGAAATCCGCCCTTAGGATGGATACCATCAGGTAGGGCATATTCAGGTTCAAGCCGAGCAGGGTTGCCCGCTCGTTCAGCTCCTCCGGCTCGATGCGATCCGTAATCCAGCGGTACAATATATTGCTCCGCAGGATGTTCATATCATATTCGTCAAGCCGCATCTCCCTGCGGGCGTTGTTCATCTTGTCGATCGTGCTGGCGATCGTCTCCTCCAGCTCCTTCAGATTGATCGGCTTCAGCAAGTAGTTTTCGATGCCGAGCCGCATCCCTTCCTTCAAGTAAGCGAAATCGTCAAAGCCGCTGAGGATGATGACCTTCAGATTGCGATTGAGCTTTCTCGCCTCCTCGATGAGCTGAAGCCCGGTCATAACGGGCATGGATATGTCCGTAATGAGGATGTCGACCGGGATGATCATCATTTTGTCCAGCGCCTGGCGCCCGTTCTCGGCATGCCCTACAATCTCAATTCCATACTTGGACCAATCCACGACATCATATAATCCTTCAATAATAAACGGTTCATCATCGACGATAAATACTTTATACAACTCGGTTCAGCTCCTCTTCTGTAACCGGAATACGGATCGTTACGACCGTACCTTCGTCCGGCTCGCTTTGGATGTCCAATTCGTAGGCTTGTCCATAGGTCAGCTTCATGCGTTCGTTCACGCTCCGCAGACCGAATGACTCCCCGCTCGATTCGGCCAGTGCAAGCCTGGCTCTGATCTCCTCGAGCTGCTCCGGCCCGATTCCTTTACCGTTATCCCGAATCTCGATCCAAATCTCTGTATCCTTCAGCTCCGCGGTTATCGAGAGCACATTGTCGTCCCGCTCGCTCCGGAGGCCGTGGACGATATAATTCTCGATCAGCGGCTGCAGCGACATTTTGATCATCGGCACATCCTTGATCTGCTCGTCACAATACATTTTATAAATGTATTTGTCCTTGTACCGAATGCGGAACAGCTCCAGATAAAGCCGGCATGCCTCCAGCTCATCCTTCAGCGTGTATCTCGCTTTATGCTGAACGATATTTTTGAACAGCATGGACAGGCTGTAGATCATGTCCCCGACGTCCTGAGCCCCTTGCGACAAGGCCCTCATCCGGATCACTTCAAGCGTGTTGTATAGAAAATGCGGATTGATCCTCGCCTGCAGCGCGGACAGCTCCGCGTTCTTCTGGTTGATCTCGGCTTTATAGACCTGGTCGATATACCTCGTCAGCTTGTCGAGCATTTCGTTGAAACTGCTGGAAATCTGCCCGAGCTGATCCTCCTTCGCATCCTGGATCCGGGCCACAAAATCCCCCTTCTCGACCTTGCGCATGAACCGGATGATGTTATTGGTCCGCTTCGAGTAGTTGACGATCATGAGCGATGGAATGGACACCGCAACTACAATGCACAGCAGCGCCGTCGCAATGATCGTGTTCCGCAGCCCTTCGAAGGCGCCGGCAATGACGCGTTTGGGCGTAACGCCGACGACCGTGTAGCCGGCTTGACTGTGCACGGCGGTGGTCACATACGATTCCTCTTCCAGCGCAGCGGTATCCTTCACTTTCCCCAGTTGGTCCGTGTAAGGATATTTCTGTCCGTAGTATTTTCCCGAAGAGTCAAACATGACCTGGCCGTCCCCCGACAGAATCATGACATAGCCCTTCATTTCGGTTTCATTGCTTCGCAGGACCCTATCCAGCGCTTCCGTCCGGTACAGTACGAGGAGCTGGCCCAGATTCTTGTATGTGGTCATGTCATTGATCGGACTGCGAATGGATATCAAAGGCACGCTGGCATCACCGGTCAGCTTCCGCAGCCACAGATTCGGCAGCGTAACGCTCTGGGTCTCCATCGCCATCACATCGGGAATATAGGAGCGCGTAGCGTTAGCCTGATACAGCCGGGTCATGCTCCCCTGCTTGTACACATATACATACTGCTCCTCGGCACTGTACAGCATGATGTTCTGGATGTCCGGATCATCGTCGAGCCTCTGCTTGAAGTACGCCAGCACGCTGTCGGTATTGGACTGGGTGCTGTCGACGATCCGGTCCATCCGCTTCACCATGTACTCGTTAAACGAGTTCATGAGGAAATAGGATGCGTCCAGCCCGAGCGAGCTGTTCCGGTACAGCTCATTGACATAGGACTGCACGTTCTCGTATTTTTGATCGACATATCGCTCGACCCTCTCCACAGCCCCTCGCTGAATGTCCAGCTCGCTGCGGACCGCAGACTGAAACAGAAAATAGTACATTAAATAAGATAAAGCCACGATCGTAATGACCGCAATCACGGCGATCAGCAGCAATATTTTGGTAAACATATTGTTTTTAATATATTTCCGGTACAACCCTGCAGGAGACATAAGAGGATCCCCTTCCTGTGAAATTAGCGCCTTGTGCATCAACTATCTGTACTTACTATAACATCGGCAGGGGAAGCGCAATAATTGAAATATTCACCAATTCCGTGAAGTCAGCATTTGCCTATTTTGGGGTTTAGAGGGGCGGATGCCCCCTTGCTTTCATAGCATGTTCAGAAGAAAGGAGAATGCTGATGCCCAAATATCGCATTATTGTGGATTTATCCGATTACCGCCTGCATCTGCTGGACGGAGATATTGTCGTGCATACGTATCCGGTAGCGATCGGCAAGCTGGCAACCCAGACGCCCCCTGGCAATTATACGATCGTGAACAAGCAGCCCAATCCCGGCGGTCCTTTTGGCGCCTACTGGCTCGGCTTGTCCAAGCCGCATTACGGCATCCACGGGACGAACGATCCCTCGTCCATCGGCAGATCGGTTTCCCACGGCTGTGTGCGTATGTATAACAAAGACGTGCTTGAGCTCGCCTCACTCGTGCCTCTCCATACCCGCGTGACCATCCGAAAATAGTTTGCAAAAAACAAACGGCAGCCCTCCGATCCTTTTCAAATGTCGCCAAACGGGTTAAATACAACTGTTAAACGGTGCTTGATCTTAACTACTATTGCCGTTATGGAGGGATTGCCATGATGCAGAGCAAATATTTTCGTACATGCCTCGGTATAATCGCCCTGCTCTTGATCATCTACTTAGGCTCTAAAGTCAGCTTCCTGTTCCGCCCCATCGTTTCCATGTTCAACATGCTGATCTTTCCGGTGGCAATCGCCGGCTTTTTCTATTACCTGCTTAGACCGATTGTGGACTACTTGGAACGGCGCAAAATCAAACGATCGATCGGCGTGCTCATGCTGTACTTCGTATTCGCCGGCCTGATCGCCATCTTCGGCATCGTTGTATGGCCGACATTGCGGGAACAGATCGAGAATTTCATCAGCCATATGCCTTTTCTGGTGGAGGACATGCAGGATCAGCTTAACCAGCTGCAGCAGACGCCGTATTGGTCCCGCTTTATCCCGACCGAATCGGAGCTCGCGACATCCTTAACCGAATACATGAACCGAATCGTTACGTGGGTCAGCAATTCTGTCAATCATCTGATTACGGTTGTGTCCAGCGTGCTCGTGATCATTGCAACGATTCCGATTATTCTGTACTACATGCTGAAGGAAGGCGGAAAGCTCCCCCCTAAACTGCTCAGCGTGCTGCCAAGACGCTACCGGCGCGACGGGCAGGAGGTTCTCGTAGAGATCGACAATGCGCTTAGCAGCTTTATTATCGGCAAAGTGATTTTGAATCTGATCCTGAGCGTGCTGATGTATATCGGATTTCTGATCATCGGCCTTCCGTATTCGCTGCTCTTGACGGTCGTTTCGTTCTTCCTGAATTTCATTCCGTACATCGGCGCGGTTCTTGCGAGCATTCCCGTCCTTATTATCGGGTTTATCGAATCGCCCTCCATTGCCCTATGGTCCCTTGTCGTCATTATTATTGCTCAACAGATTCAAGATAATATTTTGACGCCGGTGATCTATGGCAAGCAGCTTGATATCCATCCGCTGACGACCATTGTTCTTATTCTCGTCGGCGGCGACTTCTTCGGCATCCTCGGCATTCTGCTCGCCATCCCAGCTTATATGATCATCAAGATCATTGTGGTGCGGATTTATGAAATGTTCTTGGCCGAGAAAGTGGATGAATTATAGAGCCCCGCACACGCAAAAAAGATGTCCTCAGGTCTCATTCCGCTTAGGAAATCAGGGCCTGGGGACATCTTTTCGTTTCATTTCGCAATCTGCGTACCGCTTATGCGTTGCCCCTTAGAGAGCGGACAACAAAGTGATGCTCGTCCTTACGGAGCCGCTGTCCGTTTGTCAGCGTCACGGTTTCCTCATCATGGGAAGCAAGAACGGCCTTCGGATGGATGAGCCGGTTCCCTCTCCACACCATGACGCATGATCCGAAATATACGGCATTATCGAATTGAATGGTATGATGCACCGAATACCCGATGGAATTCAACACCGGATAAGCTGTTTTGGGCATGATACGGTGAATGGCGCGAAACGGAATCGCGAGCTCGTCCGGTCCGAGAATCGCCTTCTCCTGCACCGGATCCCACCCCTTCAGAATGCCTTCCACCGTCGTTCTGCCCCCATCTAAACGCTCAATGACTACATGACGGCCAATCCAATGCTTCATGAAGGTCACCTCTTCATCTCTTACGGATTATTCATCCCCAATGTCCGTGATGCTTGGAATGACCCAATCGACCGGGGCCATCCCGTGCTGGATTAAATATGCGTTTGAAGCTGAGAATGGACGGCTACCGAAAAAACCTTTACGTGCAGCAAAGGGGCTGGGATGGGCGCTCTCCAGAACGAGATGCCGGCTTCGGTCGATAAACGCCCCTTTCTTCTGCGCATAGCTTCCCCAAAGAATAAAGACCGTCGGCTGCTCCCGTTCATTCAATTTCGAAATGACCGCGTCCGTGAACTGCTCCCAACCCAGCCCTTTATGGGAGTTGGGCTCGCCTTCCTTGACGGTAAGCACGGCGTTCAACAATAGAACCCCCTGCTTAGCCCAAGAGATCAGGGATCCATGATCCGGTATCGGTGCATCCAGATCGGCTGCCAGCTCTTTGTAAATGTTGCGCAGAGACGGGGGGATTGTAACGCCAAGCTGGACCGAAAAGCTGAGCCCTTGCGCCTGTCCCCGTCCGTGGTATGGATCTTGTCCGAGAATGACCACCTTGGTCGATTGATATGGCGTCTCTTGAAGAGCACGAAAAACTTCATCCCTCGGCGGATAGACCGTATGCAGCCGATACTCCTCGTCGATCCGTTCAAGCAGTTCTTTGAAATACGGCTTGTCCGTCTCTTCCTGCAGGATCAGGTCCCAATCATTATTAAACAACCGCATGCTCCTACTCTCCCTACATCCCTGGGCTGGACTTCGAAAATATGTGTATGGGTATCTTAAAAAATAAGCCGGCACCCTGCAGGGGGCCGACTTATTCTTCATAAATACTCGGGCGTTGAGTCATAATGCCGAGGACGGGGGTCGAACCCGTACGGTAGTCACCTACCGCAGGATTTTAAGTCCTGTGCGTCTGCCAATTCCGCCACCCCGGCAAATATTGCTGCGCTGTCAAGCGAACTAACTTCGCTTAATGCCGAATCACCGTATGGGATTCATGCCGAACAACGGAAGTTTCATACATCATTCGTGCGAGTTTTTCGTCTCAGCGACAAAAATGATAATACCATGCCTAACCATATGATGTCAATATATGAACTCTATTATTTTACGCATCACCCGGCTTTCCAACGGTTTCTTCTTATATAATGTCCGGTTCCCGTTCAAGCGACTCGATCCGTCTCTCCTGGTCCTCAATCAGCTGGCGCAGCTCGCGCAGCAGCCGGTGCACAAGGACGGCCGCTTCTTCGCGCGTCATCGGGGCACCGGGACGGGCATCATCGAGGTAGCCGTTCTCGACCGCTTCCCGCCAGCTCGCTTCGGCCCAAGGACTGACATCGCGAGTCCCTTCGGGCGGATCAGCCGCACCGTCTTCCCGGCTTCCCCGGGAGGCATACGCTTTCAGATCTGGCAAGGTGCCGGCATAAACATTCAGATCCACCTTTCCCGTTATGCCGTTAATCCGTCCGGCATCGGTGTATTGCCAGAAGGTCCACGTGGTCCATGCCGGACGGTCATCCGGAACCCGGGTTTCACTGTACCTTGCAATCCACAGGTCATACTTGCCCAAGGACTCATCGAAATTGGCCGCGAACGCGTTGCCGGTATATAGAATCGGCTGCCTTCCAGTCAATCGCTCCACTTCTTCAAGGAAGGCAGCCGCAACTTGATTGATGGCTGCGCGGCTGATCCCTGCCGGATTATTCTCATAATCAAGCGCCGGCGGGAGATCGAACCAGGCAAGCGGGCCCGCTTTTTTCATGGTCTCGACAAAATGCTTTGCCTCCTGCCTTGCCCCCACAACGCTTGCCGCCGCTAGGAAATGATAGGCTCCGATCAGCAAGCCTGCGGCTTTAGCTCCCTGCGCATTCTCAACAAATTTCGGGTCCTCCAGCGCGCTCCCTTGAGAGGCCTTGATGAAAACAAAGGATATCCCCGCTTCCCGAACCTGCTTCCAATCAATGCTTCCCTGCCACCGGCTTACATCGATTCCCCGCGCGTGCGAAACGCTTCTGGATTGCATCGGTCATCACTCCTTCTCTCCTATTACCATATGCCGAATCACCCGATGGGGCGAGCACCGCTCGGGATTTTTTGTCGCGGGTTAGCGGCAGGTGCCGGAATATTTTGAGCACATTCGCCAAATGATAAAGAGGAACTGCAACCCGCTGCCGGATGCCACGAATAATGCATAGAAAAGGAAACGGGACCTATGAACAGACAAGCCATTGTTTTACTTCTAACCTTAATCACGGCATTTGGCGCAGCTCACGGACATGCCGATGCCAATTCCATGCCTTCCTCGGCGAAGAAAAGGAGCTACTACGAGGAGCGTGGTGATATTGTGTGGGAAGTGCCGACCGATAATAAAGTGATTGCCCTTACCTTTGACGACGGCCCCCATAAGGAGCACACGGCACAAATCCTTAACCTGCTCCAACAGTATGATGCCAGAGCGACTTTCTTCGTGGTGGGTAGCCGTGTCGAGAAGTTTCCCGAGCTCGTAGCACGGGCGCTGGATGAAGGGCATGAAATCGGCAACCACTCCTACTCCCATCCTCCATTCTATAATATCGGGGCAGATGCCTTGAGGAAGGAATTGACCAAGACACAGGATGCGATTTATCAAGCTGCGGGGATCCGCTCTGTATTGTTTCGCCCCCCCGGAGGTCGCTATAACGATGCAATCGTCAGCGCGAGCAAGGAAACCGGGATGCTCACCGTCCTGTGGTCCTGGCACCAGGATACGCTGGATTGGCGCAAGCCTGGCGTTAATGCTATCGTGCGGACCGTCTTGAAGAACGCCCGAAATGGCGACATCGTGCTCATGCATGATTTCGTACCGGGCAGCGATCAGACGGTCGAAGCGCTCAAAACGATCCTGCCGGAGCTTAAAGAACGGGGCTTCTCGTTCGTTACCGTATCCGAGCTGTTGTCTTATCACGAAAAATCGCATAAGCATATCGAGGTAAACGATTAAGTTCCGACTACGTATGCCGCTAACCGTAACCACTGCCATCCATGATGGCGGTTTTTTACATTCCGGACGCTGGCCGCACACTTTTCTCTTGAATGTCCACGTACCTCGTGATAAGATACAGAACGAACGTTCAGTATAATAAAACTATCACTCAATTTTCATACAGGGAGGCGCCAATGAACAAAAAGCAGCAGCAAAGCGAAGATACCAAGCGACGGATTGCCGAAGCCGCAAAAGCCCTGTTCATGCAAAAAGGATATAAATCCACGTCCATCGAGGATATTGTTGACGCGACCGGAAGCAGTAAAGGAAATATCTATTATCATTTCAAGAGCAAGGAAGGCCTCTTTCTTCATCTTATAGAGGAATGGGATTTGGAATGGTTTCAGAAATGGATGAGCACGGAAGAACAGTACACGACCACCATGGATAAACTGTTCCGAATGGCGGAGCAGCTGGTGAAGGATGACCTTAACCATCCCTTTACTAAGGCGCTCGATGAATTTATAACGAATAATGAAGCAGCGACCGAAGACGTTGAGCAGAAGATTTCCGATATTTTCAATAAGCGGCTGGAATTCAATCAACAATTGCTGCTGCAGGGCATTGAGTCAGGCGAGTTCGAGAAACATAATGTCGAGCATCTGTCCATCATTTTTGAAAGCCTGCTCGCCGGCTTGTGCCAGTTAACCCGCATCACCAAGCTGTCCGACGCGCTTCCGGTATATCACTCGGCGATGCATGTATTCCTGCACGGCATTGCCAAGAAATAGTTCTGCCGCTGCGGTGATCCGTAAAACAGGCGACCTGCTTCCCTTGTTTCTTGCAAGCATAGTCGGTCAGCTTATGTCAGGCACCCGGTTACACATTCATACAAACCGAACAGTCAGTATATGATATGGAACCATTTTATGCACACTTGAATTTTCAACTTTTGGAGGAATTGTCATCATGTCGTTGTTACTTCGTAATAATGGAGCCATTCTGCTCCTTATGTTCAACATCTTTCTTGTTTTTACCGGCATCGGGCTTGTCATCCCGATCATGCCGACCTACATGTCGGAGCTGCACATCAGCGGAGGCACGGTAGGCATGCTCGTCGCCGCCTTCTCGCTCACCCAGCTGCTGTTCTCACCGCTTGCCGGAAGGCTGTCGGACAATATGGGCCGCAAAAGAATCATTATCGCCGGGATGCTCGTGTTCGCGGTTTCGGAATGGCTGTTCGGGGTCGCAAGTTCGCCTGTATTGCTATTCGCTTCCAGAATGCTGGGGGGAATTGGGGCAGCGCTGATTATGCCTGCCGTTATGGCTTACACCGCCGATGTGACATCGAAAGAAGAACGAGCCAAGGGGATGGGCTTCATCAACGCTGCCATTACGACCGGGTTCATCATCGGTCCCGGCATCGGCGGCTTTATTGCCGAATTCGGTATTCGCGTACCGTTCTATGCCGCTGCCGTTGCAGGCGCGGTTGCCGCCTTGATCACTTTGCTGATGCTGCCGGAGTCGGCCGCTCAGAAGCAGGTACAAGCCTCACCTGGGCAAAAACAGCCTAGCCTGGCGGTCCAGTTGGCCCGCTCCTATCGGGAGCCGTATTTCCTGAGTCTCATCATCGTATTCGTACTGTCTTTCGGTCTTGCCAACTACGAAACGGTATTCGGACTGTTCGTCGACCATAAGTTCGGCTTCACGCCGACGGATATCGCCATGATCATCACATTCGGATCGATCTCCGGAGCCGTTGTCCAAGCGACCATCTTCGGCTGGATTCTGAACCGGTTCGGCGAAAAGAGAGTGATTACGATCAGTCTGATTACGGCTGGAATTTGCATCCTGCTTACGCTGTTCGTGCACAAGTACTGGCTCATCTTCCTGGTAACGTTCCTTGTCTTCCTGTCCATCGATATTTTGCGTCCGGCCATCGGTACGCAGATGTCGAAGCTGGCCGGCGACCAGCAAGGTTATGTGGCCGGTCTGAACTCGGCCTACACCAGTCTTGGCAACATTGCAGGACCGCTCGTCGCAGGTTATTTGTTCGATCTTGATATTAATTATCCGTATATTTCGGCATCGATTGTCCTCATTCTATGCTTCATTCTTGCCATGAGAGCCGGAAGAGCCTGGACGGCGACGGAAAACGCAGTTCCGGAACGGGGATGACCAAATCCAGCTTCCTGTCGGGAGCTTGGCGACACAAGCAAATAACGTCAAAAATATAGCAAGCTGCCGAGGACCGATCCTCAGGCAGCTTGCTTTTTTTTGCAACGATATGGACTATTCGGCAACCGAGCTACCTAAAAATAAAATAATACAAACAAGGCCAGGCCTGCGACAACCGCAAACACAAGCGCCATACCGAACTCAAATCGTTTCTGCTCCTTAAAGGCCTTGACGGCCTTCCTTATCTCGAACACCAGCACAACCGCCAGGAATGCCGCCAATACCGGCAGTCCCCACGACTGATTAAGCAGCCATTCTGACACGCCTGATCCCCCGTCCCGTTCAATGTATGATTTTCCATTTTCCCTTATAAAATGTAACTTAAGCTGTCCACAATTTCAAATGGGGGAATCTAAGACTCCCCCTCCAGGCTTCGTTATGGTTAATACGCAGCACCAGGAACAACCGTTTCATGGGGACGCAGGGTTTTCGATTCATAAACGTCCCGCCGTCATGAAATCACCGCACAGAACCTTCCAAATCATGGTATAATTCACATAAAAGATTGCGTGTGTCTCGTTTTTCCATGATGCAGGCCATAGACTGAACTTTTATATAGAGGGGTGAACCATGTCCGTCATCACGATGGTGGTGTTTGCTGTCTTTTTTATCGTTCGTGGCTGGTTATGCATATGCCGTCCCGCCTGGAGCACGATGTATAAAGCATGGGAGCTGAAGCATGGCCGCTCGCAAACAGGGGCTGAGCATATGATCCTAAGAACGAAAAGGATGGGCTGGCTGTATCTCATTGCGGGCAGCGGCATTTTGGCCAGCGTAATAATCCTGGTTGTTTGTTAATTACGGACTAACCTATCCTATTTATAATAGAATCTTGTCATCTTAAAGCTTGCTGGTTCTAAGTCTATCTCCCACCCACCTGATCAGATTCTGCCAAGGCCGACACGTCGGTCCATGAACGTTATCTCTGCAAAAAAGAAAAAGATCCTTGCTCGGCAAGGATCTTTCATGAGTGGGCCCTACAGGACTCGAACCTGTGACCAATCGGTTATGAGCCGACCGCTCTAACCAACTGAGCTAAGGGCCCTGATTAATCATGTACACGTATTCATAAGGACGTCATACATCGAAGGTTATAAATTGGTTGCGGGGGCAGGATTTGAACCTGCGGCCTTCGGGTTATGAGCCCGACGAGCTACCGGACTGCTCCACCCCGCGACAATGCTGTCATAAACAGCGACAAGAATAAATATACACTATTTCACTGGCGCTCGTCAAGTATGTTTTGGTGGAATTTTCATTAAGGGAGGAAGCGGACCCCATAGCGGCCTTTTCTCGATCGGTAGACTTCAACGATCCGGGGGTCATTATAGCCGAACAGCCATGCATCCTGCTCCAGCCGCTTGGCAAAGCAGCCGGCCTGAAATTTGCTCGTGTAGAGCTTTCCATAATATACCCAGTTCATCTACAATTGCTCCTTTGCCCAAGATCATCTAGACAAAGTATATTATGTCCAGTTGTCCTGTAAAAAACCATTGTACCGCCGAAAGCGGGGGCACATGCAATAACCATCATCCCATTAACCGCTGCACATGCGACACGCAAGCGGTTATTTAGATGACGGCTGCAATTCAGGCCGTTTCGTTCGTTTACATTACCGCTGACCGTCAGCTTCGGCAAACCGGGCTGCTATGCTCATCAGCTCCTGCTCCACGGACTGCATCAACGCTATAAAATTCATCAGCTCCGCCTTCGTTTCCTCCGCCTCCGTCCGAAAGCGCTGCTGGGATACGCCTTCCCATTCGGCGTTCAGCGTTTCGATGATTTGCGACAGGCGCGCCACCAGTTCGCCGCCGTATTCGCTCCCGCTGCGGATATCGGCAGCCGCGCGGCGCAGCTCCTCCGGAGAAACATCAATCCGTCCTGACATGAAGGAACCCACCTCCTCATTCATTCTGGCAATCGTTGCTGCAAATCTGGGCTTAAGCTTCAGCCAATACTTCTTGGAAATTTTCTTCCTCCTCATCCGTGTATCCGGTAAATATCACTTCCGCAATGTCCTCGTGATTGAACACATAGGAAAACTCCGGGCTGATATACCCTTCCGGATACGGACAGGCCAAATAGTCGTACAGGATCGGCTCATCGAGGGCCAGAATTTGCTTGCGTCCATAAATGACAAGCTTCTTCTCGCCTTCCTTTAAAATGACGATAGAGCCGTTCGGAAGCAGCGTCTGCTCCTTCATCTCGATCCCCTCCTTTTTTTGCGGGTTCGCTGGGCCTGTTGCTGCCCGGTTCCGCCGTTCATCCTTGTCAAATGCGCCGCCGTTCGCTGCTCTTTCGGCAGGCCCAGCACAGGGTAATGGGCTTTCAGCTTATCCATATGCTGCCGGATAAAGAGATAGCGGTGGATAAAGACGACCGCCATATAGATGCCGAGGACCAGCAGCACCGTGAAGGCGGCCATTCCCATCACAAAGCTGCCGATATCCCCGATCACAGCGACTGCTATATAGTAAGCTGCATAGCCGATGCCCGCACACAGCAAAGCCGCTTTCCCCGCCTTGCCGGCTCCGCCCTTTCGTTCCATCGATTGGTAAGCGCCTTTCTGAAGGGCCCTGAAGTGCAGCATATAGAACACGCCGAACAGCAGCGCCATAACCCCCAGGGAACTTGCGCCGTAACCGATGCCGGTCAGTCCGGCCAAATCGTACATCATTTTAAGGACCGCAATTTGACAGGTAAATGCCAGCGCCAACCCGAAGACGCCCATGAAAAGCACAAACGCGACCTCCGACCGGTAAGGATTGCTCCCGATGCCGATTCCCCATAGGAGCATCAGGACCCAGATCGCACAAGCCGCATAGAAGTACGGCGACATCATCGGCGACGCCAGTGTGACGAGAGCCGGAATTAGCAGAATGAACAGAAAGCATACGACGCCCCCTCGAATCTGCTCCGCCGGAATGAGCCGAAAATGAAACCGTTCCTCCTCTGTAATGTTCATCGCCCCATCCACTCCCCCTTGTTATTTGAACCAGCCGGCAATCGTTGAACCGATCTTCTCCGCCCCCATCTTCAAGCCTTCAGTCACGGTATCCTTCTTCCCGTCGCCGTCAAAATCCGCGAATTTAATGCCATCCATGACGTAGGATGCCCCGACCGATACGCCAAAGCCGATGGCCGCGCCGGCCAGTGTTCCGATCGGACCGCCGACCGCCGTCCCGATCAATGCGCCGGCCTTCGCTCCCGCCGCTGCCGAAGCAACCACTGTACCGACCCCGACGCCGATATCAACGGCCGCATCCCCTGCAATTTTGGCGCCGCTCTTATTTTCGCGAATATTGGTGGCCAGATTGCCGACCGTCTGCATGGCAATGCCTGCATAGCCCAGCTTTCCGCCCTTCCAGCTGAGCGAGTCCTTTACCGCAGCACTGGCAAGCACGTACTTTGGTATACGGGGATGATTCCGCCAATTGTATTCCGCATATGATTTTTTACGGATATTCGCAAGCATCCCGTTCGTGACGTTGGCACGCAGGTTCCCCCTGCGGTCCCGCTCCAGCCACACGCCGAAGCCTTTGCGGTACATATCCCAATATTTATACATCGTCCCCGACGCCGTCGCCGTTCCGAACAGGACGCCGGCTGCCGCAATCGGATTGCTGGACCATTGATCGGCCCCGCCGCCGAATGGGGCCAGCGCATTGAATTCGACGCCGGCTGCCGTGACGGGAGGAGCATTTTTATTGCTGCCTCCTTGGGCCAAGCTGGTCTGCAGCAGCAGATGCGGGCTTACATGCGCAACCGCCTGTTTGCCGAAAGCGAGCTGATTCCCCAGCGTTTGATCCGTCTGCGAGAAATCTCCCGCTTTTTTTACGAGCTGGCTCCCGTTTTGTTCCAGCCGGCTGACTACTGCTTGGCATGCTGCCCGGCACTGTGACAGCCGCTGCTCTACTTGGGCACGGTGCTTGGTTTCCCAAGCCATGCTCTGAATGCGATGCTGCATCCGTTCCTGAAGCTGCTGAACTTCTCGGGCGATGCCGGATACCGCTGCTCCTTGCTGGTTTAAAAATTCAGGCACTACACGTATTTTCGTCATATCGGACAATCCTCCATGGAAAATATCATTTTACTCGTTCAATGACCGAGCCCAGCTCCCGAATGATTTCTGCAGCAGAGACGCCGCGAAGCTGATCCCGATTCCCTTCGCCGCGGACAAGCCAGTGGGACTCCCGCCCTCTCAGCAGCCGAATCCCTTCAATCCGCCAGTCCCGACCCTTGCGGTAATACACCGTAAAGGAAGCGTAGCGCTCAGGCGCTTGGACCGCTTGAGCCAGCTCGGACGCAACGGCTTCCGGGCAGCCGTTTGCCAGCAGGTGCTCCTTCGGATCCGTGTCCATGCGCTCCCTGCTCATCCACTGCTCCAGCCAGCGGCCGGGAAGTGTCAGCTGCCCCGTATTCCGGTTAACGCGCTGCGCCGGCTCCATATACGACATCACCTTCATCCATGCGGTTGAAGGGCTGCCCAGTTGATCCAGCAGGTATATACGTTCTCCGCCCTCTTCTGCAATCTCCGCTTGCACGACGAGCGAGGAGCTGAAATATAAAAACCGTTCCCGCCAAACGCCTCCGGCTTCCATCGCCTTGATATGAATCGTGAATAACGTCCGGCTGCATAATTCTATGTATTCAAGCAGTTCTCTTGCAAGAACCGGCTCGCCTTGATCCGTATGGATCCAGCCCTTGGCCTGCAAAGCCTGCTCCACCCGGGCAATCTCAAACGGCATTTCCTCCGACAGCGTCCCTCGAAAAGGATCCTCAAGCCCGATGACAGCCTCTGCGCGGGCAATGCCGGTCAATATAAAAAACTCCTTGCCGGTAAGCTTGATCCTGCTCTGGGTGTCCAAAGCCTCACATCCTCCTTTCTGCTTAGGCATCGGGCCAAGGAACGACCGGATGCGGCATCAGTAATATTATAGGGTAGGACGATTCATAGCCTCTACCAAATTCCGGAACTAAATTTATAGGAACATATACCCAAATCGGGCAGTATTCAAACGTTTCTTTTCCCCAGCCATACAAAAAAAACATTCCGGTGAAGAGATCCTCTCCGGAATGTTCTTCGCATATTCACTCTTCGGGCGGTTCCTCTCTTTGAATGATACCGTAATACAGTATTGTCATCAGCTGCTCGCTGACCGCGTTCAAGCTCCCAAGACTTGCATACCACTCCGTTCGGGCGGAGAACTCCTTAATGAAGGCCAAAAAGGCTGCAAGCACCTGCGGCGAAATATCCTTCCGGAACTGCCCCAGCTGCTGGCCTTTAAAGATCAGCCTTTCAAACTCCGGCACAACATGCTTGTCATTAAACTGCTTCAGCTTCTTCATTTGATCCGGGAATTTGGCCAGGTCGGTGACAAACTTCTGCGAGGCAATCTTCCGGAATTTCTCCTGATCCTTATACAAGCTTGTCAATGCCTCAAGCGGGTCCTTCGCCTGCTCCATCACGCCGCGGTATAATGTCATCATTTCCTCAATCAGCCGGTCCACGACGTGATTCAGAAGCCCCTCTTTGCTGCGGTAATAGTTATAGAGGGTCATTTTGGACACCGGAACGGCTTCGGCAATTTGCTCCATGCTCGTCTGCATAATACCC
This sequence comes from Paenibacillus ihbetae, assembly GCF_002741055.1. Lineage (NCBI taxonomy): Bacteria > Bacillati > Bacillota > Bacilli > Caryophanales > Paenibacillaceae > Paenibacillus > Paenibacillus ihbetae. Next base: position 1,233,159 of record NZ_CP016809.1, read on the forward strand.
TGCTCTAAAAATAACCGCTTCCCCGCCTCCAGCACGGCTTCTTTCTTCGCCTTCATCAAGTTGGGTATCCTCCTCTTTCGTTATGCGCCCATAAGATTCCCTGTGCCTATCGCCTTGCGACGACCACTGCGGACCCGGCCCCTCCTGCTTCGCTTACCGCGGATTCGCCCGGATCAAGTTGACATCTGAGGAGACGCCCCCCGTCTTAATCCAGCCGTCAACGGTATGGTTAAACAGCTCGGGACTGGCAAGCGGTATGCCGTGCCCGACGCCCGGAAACACGATGCCGGCAGCAGCGCTGCAGCACGTTACCAGATCCTCCGCCGATTTTCTCATGATTCCCCGCTCCTTCTCCCCGACCGTTACCAGCAGCTTCGCATGCGATTCCGCAATCTTCGGCGAGAGCGAATAGGACATATTCTCCGTTAGCACGGAAACGAGCAGCTCCCGGTTCATCTGAAGCGATTCGGCGTAATACTGCTCGAAATCGTCCTCGCCAACGTACAGCGTGCCGGCCTGCAGCTTGGAAAACCATTTTCTCCTCATTAATGGGAAACTGAGACGAACCGACGGTGCGATCATCCGAAGAGCTGCCGGCATCGGACGCAGCAGCGCACTGTTTACGACGGCATAATGGATAAGATCAGGATTCCGGCACAGCATGTCCACAAGGATCTGCGCACCTAATGAAAAGCCGACAACAACAACCTCCCTGCCGTCCGCCTTTTCCGAAATAAGCTCACATAACTGTTCAACGGTTCCTTGTATGGTAAAAGAGCCATGCTCTACGGGGCTCCGGCCATGGCCGGGCAAATCGGGGACCAAACACCAGCTGTCCTTAAAAAAGGATACCTGTTTGTTCCACATCCAACCGCTTACGCCGCCCCCATGCAGGAACACCATCATCCGCGAAGCGTCTTCATTGCCGCTTTCCTTGACGTACAGCTTCAGACTCCCCACCTCCATATCCGTATCCACACCCACACTCCCACTCTCACTCTCACCCTCACCCTCACCCTCACCCTCACCCGCTTAAATTATACCCTTTACATTAATTATAGTATAAATTATTTAGGTTAATAAAAAATATTTCCACTTTCTTATACTATTTTGAGTTTAAAAGTCTAATTTCGTTCTGTGGATCTCTAAATACCGCCTCGGTTTCAATCAATGCGGGGAAATGGTTTGGAAAGGCACTGTATGGCCCTAAGCAAAAAAGAGGCTGTCCCAAGTCTATTGAACCTGGAACAGCCTCTAAGTTTAGTAGGCATCTATGAATGCATTTATACTCCGAAGGACGACGGATTCGCTCTCCAGGATTTGAGAAGCTCCACATCCTCCTGTAGGATCCGTTTCTCGCTAAGCGCTACGTCAATCAGAGCCGTATAGTTGGATAAGCTCTGCATCGGAATGCCTGCCTCGGCGAAGGCTTGTACCGCTTTATCCAGCTGATAGCTGAAGATCGCCAGCACGGCGAGCGGCTGTGCGCCTGCATCTTTCACCGCTTGCGCGGCTTTAAGCGAGCTGCCGCCGGTGGAGATGAGGTCTTCGATGACAACGACCTTTTGGCCGGGCTTGATCAGGCCTTCGATCAAATTTTCCTTGCCATGGCCTTTCGCTTTGTCGCGAATATAGGACATGGGGAGATTCAGCTTCTGGGATACCCATGCCGCGTGAGGAATGCCTGCCGTTGCGGTTCCCGCGATCGCTTCCGCCTCCGGATACTGCTCCCGGATGATCGCCGCGAATGACTCAGCAATGGTTTCGCGAATCTCTGGATAGGACATCGTCAGCCGGTTGTCGCAATAGATCGGGGATTTAATGCCCGATGTCCAGGTGAACGGCTGGTGCGGACGAAGCGATACCGCCTCGATCTTCAGCAAATAGGATGCGATCTGTTGCGGAATATTCGCGAGTGTACTCATGCTTGAATCATCTCCTCAATAATTTGTTCGGCGGCTTGCCGCGGATCCGAAGCGGCCGTAATCGGACGGCCGACAACCAGATAATGGCTGCCCTTGCGGATCGCCTCTCCCGGTGTCAGCACCCGCTTCTGATCGCCCACATCCGAGCCTGCCGGCCGGATGCCCGGAATCACGGTCTTAAACGCCTTCCCGCAGGCTGCGGCAATGGCCTCCACTTCAAGCGAAGAAGCCACAACGCCGTGAAGTCCGGCTTGGCGGGCAAGCGATGCGTATCGAACGACGGTATCCTCCACCGAACCTGCGATACCGATCTCTTCGTTCATAACCTGGCGGCTCGTGCTCGTTAATTGCGTGACCGCGATAACCGTAGGCATGGCAAGACCCGGGGTGTCCGCCACTGCGGCTTCCGCCCCGGCTATTGCCGCCTGCATCATCGCCAGCCCGCCGCCGGCGTGGACATTGAACATGTCCACGCCAAGCCGGGTAACGCTGTGCGAGCCGCCTTTTACGGTATTCGGAATATCATGCATCTTGACATCCAGGAACACGGAGTACCCTGCTGCCTTCAGCTCTCTTACGAAATCCGGACCTGCAGCATAGAAGAGCTGCATGCCGACTTTCATGTAACATGGAATACCCTCTAACCGGCGCACCAGCTCCATCGCGCGGCCGGCATCCGGAAAATCCAGGGCCACCATCAGGCGGCCCGCCATTTCTTGATAGCTGGCGTTCATCTGTTTCCTCCTCCCGACTTAAACCGGCATCGCTTCAGAGGAGAAGTTGATTGTCTCCAGCATCGTCAGAAGCTCGCGAACCGTATCGAGTGAGGTCATGCATACTACGCCGTTCTCAACGGCTTCCCGGCGAATCCGGAATCCGTCACGCTCTGGCGTCTTGCCTTTTGTCAGTGTGTTGAAGACGAAGTTCGCTTCGCCCGTCCGGATCATGTCAAGGATGTTCGGATTGCCTTCGGACAGCTTATTGATGGTCGTCACATCAAGTCCGGCATCCTTCAGTGCGGCTGCCGTACCCCCGGTAGCCACAATCTTGTATCCGAGCTTATGGAAGCCCTTGAGCAGATCTACCGCTTCGGCCTTATCCTTGTCTGCAATCGTTGCAATGATTGCGCCGGTGGACGGAATCTTCATTCCGGCTCCGATCAAGCCTTTGTACAGCGCTTTGGCATACTTCACGTCACGGCCCATCACCTCGCCGGTCGACTTCATCTCCGGACCGAGCGTAGGTTCAACCCGGCGCAGCTTCGCGAAGGAGAAGACCGGTACCTTGACGGATACATGCTCGCTCTCCGGCCACATGCCTTCCTCGTAGCCAAGATCCTTCAGCTTGCCGCCCAGGATGGCCTGGGTAGCGAGGTTGGCCATCGGAATGCCGGTGACCTTGCTCAGGAATGGCACTGTTCTTGAAGAGCGCGGGTTCACTTCGATGACGTACACTTCGTTCTTATAGATAACGAACTGGATGTTCACCAATCCGCGGGTTTTTAATTCTTTAGCGATTTTGATCGTAATTTCGGCAATCTTGTCCTTCAGCTCCTGCGTCAGATATTGCGGCGGGTACACCGCGATCGAATCGCCGGAGTGAACGCCTGCGCGCTCCACATGCTCCATGATTCCCGGAATGAGTACCGTATCGCCGTCGCAGATCGCGTCCACTTCGACTTCCTTGCCCAGCATGTAGCGGTCGATCAGAACCGGATGCTCCGGATTGATCTTCACGGCCTGCTCCATGTAGCTCAGCAGCTCGCTGTCGGAGTAGACGATCTCCATCGCACGTCCCCCTAGTACATACGACGGGCGCACCAGAACCGGATATCCGAGGGATTGGGCGGTTCCTACAGCTTCATCCACCGACGTCACCGTGCTGCCTTTCGGCTGGGCAATGTTGAGTCTGGACAGCAGCGCCTCGAATTTTTTGCGGTCCTCGGCCTCATCGATGCTCTCTAGGCTTGTGCCGAGAATTTTCACGCCGGCTTTCGCGAGCGGTGCAGCCAGGTTAATGGCCGTTTGTCCGCCGAACTGCACGATTACGCCGACCGGCTTCTCCTGCTCAATGACATTCATGACATCCTCGAAGAAGAGCGGCTCGAAGTAGAGACGGTCGGACGTGTTGAAGTCCGTGGATACCGTTTCCGGGTTGTTGTTGATAATGACGGCTTCATAACCCGCCTTCTGGATCGCCCAGACGGCGTGCACCGTGGAGTAGTCAAACTCGATGCCCTGGCCGATCCGGATCGGTCCGGAGCCCAGAACGACAATCTTCTCTTTGGAGGATTCGATCACTTCGTTCTCCGTCTCGTAGGTCGAGTAATAGTACGGTGTCGATGCTTCAAACTCGGCTGCGCAGGTGTCAACCATTTTGTATACCGGACGCAGCCCGTGCTCACGGCGCAGGAAGCGGATCGATTCCTCGGTCGTATGCGTGCTCGCCTTGCCTTCGGCGCGGAGCTCCGCAATCGCGCGGTCCGTGAAGCCGAGACGCTTCGCTTCGTACAAGGTTTCGTAGGTCAGCGCAGCTTCCTGGCGGATATGGTCTTCGTATTGGATCAAGCGCTCGATTTTGTCCAGGAACCACCAATCAACATGGGTCAGATCCTGAATTTCCTGCAGCCCGTAGCCGCGGCGGAACGCTTCGGCGATCAGGAAGATGCGTTCATCATCGGCCTTCACGAGACGCTGCTTCAGGACCTCGTCGCTCAGCTCGTCCGCACCCTTCAGGTAAAGACGGTGAACGCCGATCTCAAGCGAGCGGACCGCTTTATGAATCGACTCTTCGAAGGTACGGCCGATTGCCATCACTTCACCCGTTGCTTTCATCTGCGTTCCGAGCTTCCGGTTTGCTTGCGTGAATTTATCGAACGGCCAGCGCGGGATTTTGCTGACGATGTAGTCCAGCGTCGGCTCGAAGCAGGCATAGGTTTGTCCCGTTACCGGATTGACGATTTCATCCAGCGTATAACCCATGGCAATCTTGGCCGCCATCTTCGCGATCGGATAACCGGTCGCTTTCGAAGCGAGCGCCGAGGAACGGCTGACCCGCGGGTTAACCTCGATGACATAGTACTGGTAGCTGTTCGGGTCAAGCGCGAACTGTACGTTACATCCGCCTTCAATATTCAGGGCGCGGATGATTTTAAGCGAAGCGGATCTGAGCATTTGATACTCGCGATCGGACAGCGTTTGGCTCGGCGCCACAACGATGCTGTCTCCCGTATGAACGCCGACCGGATCGAAGTTCTCCATGTTGCAGACCACGATGCAGTTATCGTTCGCGTCGCGCATAACCTCATACTCCACTTCCTTCATGCCGGCGATGCTCTTCTCGATCAGACACTGGCTGATCGGGCTGTACCGAAGTCCGGAGCTAACTGTTTCCCGCAGCTCCTCCTCGTTCGCGCAAATGCCGCCGCCCGTGCCGCCCAGCGTATAAGCCGGACGTACGATGACCGGGTATCCGATCTCGTCGGCAAATGCCAGCGCTTCTTCCAGTGTCGTAACGATCGTGCTTTCCGGCACGGGCTGCTCAAGCTCGCGCATCAGCTCGCGGAACAGATCGCGGTCCTCCGCTTTCTCGATCGATTCCAGCTGCGTTCCGAGCAGCTTCACGTTCTCCTGTTCCAAAATACCGGCGCGTGCAAGCTCCACCGCCATGTTAAGGCCGGTCTGGCCGCCCAGCGTTGGCAGAAGGCCGTCCGGACGTTCTTGGCGAATGATTTGGGTTACAAAATCCAGCGTAATCGGTTCGATATATACTTTATCCGCCATGTTGGTATCCGTCATGATCGTGGCCGGGTTGCTGTTAATCAGCACAACCTCGATGCCCTCTTCCTTCAACGCCTGGCAGGCTTGCGTGCCGGCATAGTCGAATTCTGCGGCCTGACCGATTACGATCGGACCGGAGCCGATGACGAGTATTTTTTTCAAGGATTCATTTTTTGGCATATTAGCGAGCTCCTTTCACGGCTGCGGCCAGAACCGCCTGGCGCGGTTTCCGGACTTCATTCTGCTTGTGCTCTCGAATCATTTCAAGGAACTGATCGAATAAGTAGCTGCTGTCGTGAGGACCAGGTGCAGCTTCCGGGTGATATTGTACGGAGAAAGCCGGGAATTTCTTATGCTTCAGGCCTTCGATCGTCTTGTCGTTATTGTTGATGTGGGTCACTTCGAGCTCCGTGTTCTTGACGGATTCCTCATTGACCGTGTAGCCATGGTTCTGGGACGTGATGTAGCAGCGGCCGCTGGCAAGATCCTTTACCGGGTGGTTGCCGCCGCGATGGCCGAACTTCAGCTTCTCGGTATCGGCTCCGGCAGCCAGCGCGAACAGCTGGTGACCCAGGCAAATCCCGAAGATCGGATATTCGCCGAGCAGCTCTTTCACCATGTTCACCGCGTAAGGCACGTCTTTCGGGTCCCCGGGACCGTTGGACAGCTGAATGCCGTCCGGATGCAGTCTGCGGATCTCATCGGCTGTCGTGTCATGAGGGACCACGATCACATCGCAGCCGCGGGAGGTCAGCTCGCGCAGGATCCCGCTTTTTGCCCCGAAATCTACCAGGACGATCCGCTCCTTGGAGCCCGGACTCGAGAACATTTGCGGCGTGGATGTTCTGGCAACTTGATTCCGCAGCTCGTCAATCGTGGTCAGGCCGAGCATTTCCTTAAGCTCTTCCACCGGTTTGCTCGACGTGGTCAGAATCCCTTTCATCGTACCGTGGTGGCGGATAATCCGGGTAAGCATCCGGGTGTCGATGTCGCTGATCCCCGGAATGCCGTATTCCTTAAGCAAAGAATCAACGCTGTACTCTGCACGCCAGTTGCTGGGAACAGGCTCATGTCGGCGAACGACGAATCCGTGCACGAACGGACGAATGGATTCAAAGTCATCCCGCGTTATGCCGTAGTTTCCGATCAGTGGGTACGTCATCGTTACGATCTGTCCGCAGTACGAAGGATCGCTCAGCACCTCCTGATATCCTGTAATTCCTGTATTGAACACGACCTCTCCGGTCATTTCAGCATCCGCGCCGAAGGATTTCCCGACGAACAGCGTTCCATCCTCCAGTAACAATCTTGCCTGCATCCCAAATCACTCCTGTCATCTATGTGTAATATATTGTATAGGTGAATTGCCTAAGTGTTACTAAAACCCGCCTTGTTCGGACCATTTGATTTCGCCGTCGACCCACGTCATCACCGGCCAGCCCTTCAGCTTCCATCCGGCAAACGGGGTATTGCGGCCTTTCGTCGCAAACGTTTCGGGGTCCACTTCCTTCTCCGCGTTCAGATCGATCATGGTCAGATCAGCAGCGGCGCCGGCCTTCAGCACTCCGCTGTCCAGTCCGAACACGCGAGCCGGGTCGCTGGTCATCCGGCGTACCAGCAGCGACAGATCCCATTTTCCCGTTGCGACGAACTTCGTGTAGAGCAGCGGGAAGGCTGTCTCGAATCCGACGATGCCAAACGGGGCCAGCTCCATCCCCTTCGCTTTCTCCTCGGCGCTGTGCGGTGCATGATCAGTTACGATCATGTCCAGCGTTCCATCCAGCAGCCCTTCGATGCAGGCCTCTACATCGCGCGGGGAGCGCAGCGGGGGGTTCATTTTCCAGTTCGCGTCAAGCCCCGGAATATCTTCATCCGAGAGCACCAGATGGTGCGGGCAGACCTCGGCTGTTACGGAAATGCCGATCTCTTTCGCCTGGCGGATCAGTCTGACCGACTGCTCCGTGCTCACATGGCACACATGGTAGTGCACACCCGTAGCTTCCGTCAGCAAAATGTCGCGGCCGACGTGAATCGCTTCCGATTCGTTCGGGATTCCCTTCAAACCGTGACGCTCCGCGAACTTTCCTTCGGTTACGCAAGCGCCTTTCACCAGCGAGTCATCCTCGCAGTGGGCGATGACCGGCATGCCGAGCGCCTTGGCCTTTCTCATCGCATCCTTCATCATTTGCGCATTCTGTACGCCGACGCCGTCATCCGTAAATCCAATGGCCCCGGCTTCCTTCAAGGCTTCGAAATCCGTCAGCTCGCGTCCAAGCTCGTTCTTCGTGATGGCCGCGTATGGCAGCACCTTCGCCAGATTCGCTTCGCGCGCTTTATCGAGGATCAGCTTCACCGTCTCCGGCGTATCGGTTACCGGTCTTGTATTCGGCATGCAGGCGATCGTCGTGAATCCGCCCTTAACCGCCGAGCGGCTGCCGGTTTCGATCGTTTCCTTATGCTCGTAGCCCGGCTCTCTTAAGTGCACATGCATATCGATGAATCCCGGCGTGACCAGCTTGCCCTCCGCATCGATGATTTGTGCGCGGTCATCTTGCGGCAGGTCCTCCAGCTTACTGACCACCGCTTCGATCAACCCGCCTGCAATGACGATATGTTTAAGTTCCAGCTGCCCCTGCTCATTGATCACATTTGCATTTTTAATGACTTGCATCTGCATCTTAAGATTCCCCTCCGAAAGCGAAGCTTCGATTCGCTTCTTTGTATATTGTATAATAAAAATTCATATTTGTGTATATTTATTAATATCGATTCATTTGAGTTCCTTCTTATGACGCTATCTTTACCCTTTCATCGCACGTTCCATGACCGCCATCCGGATCGGAACTCCGTTGGACATCTGCTTGAAAATCATCGATTTCGGGCTTTCCACCACCGCATCGTCGATCTCCACATTCCGGTTGACCGGTGCCGGGTGCATGATCACCGTATGGCTGGCCAGCTGCGAGGCACGCTCTTCCGTCAGACCGTATTGCTCCCGGTATTCGCTGCTTGACTTGAACAGCCCTTCATTGTGACGCTCCAGCTGAACTCTGAGCATCATGACCACATCGGCCTTCAGCGCCTTTTCCATCGAAACGTAAGGCGCATACTGCGCAAGCTCCGGAGCCTGCATCGATTCCGGTGCGCAGAACTGTACGTTCGCGCCGAATTTTTGCAGAGCCCATAAATCGGAGCGGGCCACCCGGCTGTGCTTGATGTCACCGATGATCGATACGGTCAGCCCTCTGAGCTCCCCGAAACATTTTCGCATCGTATACAGGTCCAGCAGCGCCTGCGTCGGATGCTCGTTGTTCCCGTCGCCGGCATTCACGAGCGGGATCGAGACCCGCTCGGCCAGCTCCTGCAGAACGCCTGCAGGCTTCAGCCGGATCACGCCCGCGTCAACGCCCATCGACTCCAGCGTTCGTACCGTGTCGTAGATGGATTCACCTTTCTCGACGCTCGAAGCAGCCGCCGCGAAGTTCATAACCTCGGCTCCGAGACGCTTTTCGGCCATTTCGAAGGAAAATCTCGTTCTCGTGCTGTTTTCGAAGAACATATTCACTGCAAATTTCGATTGGAGAACCGGAATCACCTTGTCCGTTTGCGCTTCCCAGTAAGCTGCACGGTCCAGGATCGATGCGATCTCGTCCCGGCTGATATCCTTTAATCCCAGCAGGCTGCGTTCTTTCAAAGAAATGGCCGTTGTCATCATATTATCGTTCCTCTCTGTGGCTGATGGTCACTTCGTCCTTGCCGTCGATTTCGGTCAGCGACACCGTAATTTCCTCCTGCTTGGAGGTCGGAACATTCTTGCCGATATAATCCGGTCTTATCGGCAGCTCGCGATGTCCGCGGTCTGCCAGCACCGCCAGCTGGATCATTCTCGGACGACCGCAATCCATCAAGGCGTCCATTGCCGCCCGGATCGTCCGTCCGGTGTACAGCACATCGTCAAACAGGATTACTTTCTTGTCGTGAATGTCCAGATGCGCCAGGCTTTGCTTGGCCCCTTCGCCTGCGCCTCCAGCTGCTCCCTTGCTGTCACGGTCATCCCGGTAAGAGGTAACGTCGATCTCCCCCCAAGGAATCGGGGTGCCTTCGATGTCGTTCATGCGCTCAGCGATTCGCTGCGCCAGGAAGACCCCGCGTGTTCGGATGCCAACCAGCACGCAATCCTCAATTCCTTTGTTCTTTTCCAATATTTCATGGGCAATTCTTGTCAGCGCACGGCGGATGGCCGTCTCGTCCATAATGACATGCTGTTCACTGCTCATCCTTGTTTCCTCCTTATCACGTTCTTGGATTAGCCCCTCTTCAGTGGGTTAGACCTTAACCATCTGTGGAAATTGACCAGATTCATACACAACAAAAAAACTCCTTGCCCGCTGGGCAAGGAGTTGATCTCACAGAGATAGGCAGGCAGCAGCAACCGTCCGCAGACAGAGCTATGCCTCCACAATAATGAACCTCGGTTCACGTTACCTTGCCAGCCTCACGGGACTGATTTAAAGGTGCTATTCGATTGATCCCATTATGACAGACCCAGTAAGAGTTGTCAACTGTAATCAAGTCGAACGCTGTCATGAACCAAACCTAAAAATTTTACCAATTAGAATTCAAACTCAACGTCGCTGAGCCTTCTGCGAATCTCAGAGATGACGCGCCGTTCTTCCTCTTCCCCGTTCGCAATAAAGGTTACGGAAAACCGAACGAAATGGCCGGCATCATCCCAGGGTACGGTTGAAATCAGCTTCTCGCGGATCAAATACTGGGAGAAGTCCTCGCCGGATTCAAAACGTCGTCCGCCTTTAATGCCTTTAGGAGCTTCAACATATAGGAAGAAGGATCCCTTCGGCTTCTCGGCCGTAAAACCGAGCTCATTCAGCATCTCCACCAGCATATCGTGGCGGCGGGAATACTTCTCCGCAATCTTCTCCGTAATCTGCGGATTGTCCAGGCCGTAAGCGGCAGCCTTCTGGATTGCGATGAACTGTCCGGAGTCGTTGTTGTCTTTTACGTCGCCGAACGCTTTGACGACAAGCGGGTTCCCGGCAACAAAGCCGATGCGCCAGCCGGTCATGTTATAGGATTTGGACAGGGAATGCAGTTCCACGCCGACATCCTTCGCCCCAGGGACGGACAAGAAGCTGAGCGGCTTCAAGCCATCGAAGGTCAGCGCAGCATACGGAGCATCATGCACAACAACGACGCCGTATTTGCGGGCCCACTCAACGACCTCGGCGAAAAATTCATAGGTTGCGCTTGCTCCCGTCGGATTATTCGGGTAATTCAGATACAGCAGCTTCGCCCGGCGTGCGATATTTTCCGGTATGGAGCTGAGGTCCGGCAGGAAATCATTCTCCTTCTTCAGCTCTACATTATATACTTCGCCGCCCAAATATTTAGTATGCGTACCGAGCACAGGGTATCCCGGAACGGTCATAATCGTGACGTCGCCGGGATTGATAAAGCATGACGGCAGCATGGCAAGCGCCGGCTTGGAGCCGATGGAATGCAGCACCTCTGTGGCCGGGTCAATCCCTTGCACACCGAACACGTTTTTCAAATAGCGGACAGCGGCTTCCTTAAACTCGGCAATTCCGTTATCGGCATAACCGCGATTTTCCGGCTTAGCCGCTTCTTCGGCCAGCTTCGCAACGATCCCGGCGTCAGCCATCTCGTCCGGTTCGCCGACGCCCATATCGATCAGCTCCGTATCGGGATGCTCCAGCTTGGCGGCAGCTTTGGCTCTTTTGATCTTCTCGAATTTATAAATGGCTGTGTCTTTTCCGTAGTTCGCACCGCCGATTCGGTCGGCAAAGTTCTGTTGAATGTACGTTTCCTGATATTTATCGATACTCATCGTTTGTACTCATCTCCTGCTCTTACAATCCAATTTTTAATTTAAATATGCCGCAAATGGACTGCTGGAGCCATGTATTTTATATCAGATGATTTGTACTTTTTCTAGTTGGGAGAATCCGTCAATCTCACGAGAGCTCAAGCCATTCTGCCAGCAAACTGTCATGCTTTGCCGATAAAGCTTCCCGTTCCTTCCAGTGCTCCTGGAGCCGTGCGAAGTCTGCCTCGTTCTCCGGATGAGCTTCTCCTTCAATCGCTTCATCCAGGCGCTGGATCCGCGTTTCGAGCTCTGCGATTTCCTTCTCCAACCGCTTCATCCGGTCCTTAGCAGGCGGCTCTATGATGGAAGCTGCAGATGAAGCTTTTTTTCTATCCCGATCCTCGGCGGACAGCTGCTGAGCCGGCATCATCACCGGATCGGCTGACTCCGTCTTGCCGGTTCTCTCTGCTTTAGCCACAGCAAGCTGTTCCTTCTTGGCACGGAAATCGTCGTAGCTTCCTAAGTAGGCAGTCAGGCGGCCATTATCCAGCTCCCAGATTTTCTCGCCGATCCGATTGACGAAGTACCGGTCGTGGGAGATGGCAAACACGGTGCCCGAGAATTCCTGCAGTGCATCCTCCAGCGCCTCCCGGGATTCGATGTCGAGGTGGTTGGTCGGTTCATCCAAGAGCAGCAAATTCGGCTTTCGATGGATCAGCACAGCCAGCCTCAGCCTCGTCCATTCCCCGCCGGATAACTGGCCCACCGCCTTGAAAACCGCCGGACCGTAGAACAGGAAACGGGCCAGCTTCCCGCGTGCCTCCCCTTCGCCGATCCCGGCATGCTTCCGGAAGTATTCGAGGACGGTTTCCTGCGGGTTCTCCGGCTTCTCTTCCTGGGCGAGATAACCGGCATCCACGCGGGCGCCCCACTGGACGGAGCCCGCGGCAGGCGTGAGTTTGCCGAGCAGCACCTGGAACAGCGTTGTTTTTCCGCTGCCGTTCGCCCCCATGAGCACGATTTTCTCCCCATATTCAAGCAGCCCCGAGACGCCTTGAAGCACAGACTCATCACCATAAGCATGGACAACCTGCTCAAAGCTCACCACCCGACGTCCCGCCCGATCCTCCGGGTTCAGGTCAAAATCGGCCGATCTTCGCTGCAGCACCGGCTGCTTGACCTGCTCCATCCGCTCCAGCGCCTTTCGCATCGAGGCCGCCCGCTTGAAGAACTTCTCGTTTCCGCCGATCCTCCCCCACTCCTCCAGCTGGCGTATCGACTCCTTCATCTTTTTGACGACCTTTTGCTGCTCTTGGTACTGCTCGAACTGCTGGAGCAGCCTTGCCTCCTTAGCTTCCATATAAGCCGTATAGCCGCCGTCGGCCGTAAAGGCCTCCCCGTCCTCCAGCTCTATGGTCCGCGTCGCCACCCGGTCCAAAAAGTACCGATCATGCGAGATGATAATACAGGTGCCGGAATAATCAAGCAAAAATGACTCCAGCCATTCGGTACGCCGCAAATCCAGGTGATTGGTCGGCTCGTCGAGCAGGAGCAAATCCGGCTTCACGATCAGCTGGGAAGCCAGCATCACCCGGGTCTTCTCTCCGCCCGATAAGGCACTGAAAGGAAGGTCATAAACCGACTTGGAAATGTCGAGTCCGGATGCGATCCTGTCAATGCCGGCCTCCATCTCATAGCCGCCCCCGCGTTCGAACTGTTCCTGGAGTACGGCATACCGGCGGAGCAGCCTCTCCAACTCATCGGCATTCCCCGCAGTTACCGGATCGCTCATCCGGGACTCCAGCTCGGCCATCGCCGACCTGCATTCCTTCAAAGGCCGCAAGCCGTAGGACAGTACCTCCCATACCGTCCAATCCTCCGTATCTATCGGAATTTGCTCCAGGTATCCGACCTTTGCATCCTTCTTGATTGCCAATCGCCCTTCACTCGGCTGCTCGATACCGGCTAGAAGCCGCATCAGGGTCGTCTTTCCGCTGCCGTTTCGTCCGATCAGCGCCGTTTTATCGCCTTCGCGTACTTCAAACGATATATGGTCCAGCACCAGATTGGCGCCATGGTAATACGTTAACTGTTGTGCATCAATTATATTCATTCTAGGCTTCCTCCTGTACGGCATGACGATAATCATAAAAGCCCATGCCGAATCCGTATTTTGGAGAAGACCTCGCCCGGAATAAAAAAAGATCCCGCAGAGCAAGCTCCGCGAGACCTTAAGGATTACTAAACAGCCCCATTAATCAGGCTTCATCCGTTCAGGCAGGCAGGTGACTTCTCGATGGTAAATTCCGTATGCTTAAAAATGGACAGACCTCTCCCGTTGTAGGAAAAAGCATGAACAATGCCAGCAATTGCCATAGGCAGCTGGCTAATACGGTCGTTCACCATCTCGATATTCATCCTGCCTCACCTCCTTCATTCAAGTTATCGACAATATACCATATTGCCAAATGAATTCGCAAGTCTGCAGATGGACGGCTGCCGCAAAAGGGCGGTGTAATGATGACTGCTGCACGATGATCAGCGACGACGCTTGCGGGCAACAAGCAGAAGCCTGCACCCGGACCTAGGCAGCGTAGAGTGCCGACATTAGGCCATGTAATCCTTTAGAAGAACGCCAGATATCCTAAAAAAAAGAACCGCTAACGGCTCTTTAAAATCGTCAGCAGTTCTTCCATATCGTCCGGCATAGGTGCCGAGAACTCCAAATATTGTCCGGTGGCTGGGTGGACGAAGCCGAGGACGGCTGCATGCAGCGCTTGTCCGTTCAGCTTGATCCCTTTGCTCTTGCCATATACCGGATCTCCGACAAGGGGATGGCCGATATATTTCATATGCACCCGGATTTGGTGCGTTCTGCCGGTCTCCAGCTTCAGCTCGAGCAGGCTGTAATCGCCGAATCGCTCCACAACGGTAAAGTGCGTCACCGCATGCTTGCTGTTCCGGTCCGTGACCGTATACATTTTGCGATCCTGCGGATCCCGGCCGATCGGCGCATCGATCGTTCCCTGATCGTGGCTGATGCTGCCATGCACCAATGCGAGATAGCGCCGGTTCACGCTATGCTCCTTCAGCTGTGCGGCCAGAGACGCGTGCGCCTTATCATTCTTGGCGGCCATGATCAGCCCTGTGGTGTCCTTATCGATCCGATGGACGATCCCCGGACGGAGTTCGCCGTTAATGCCGGACAAATCCTTGCAGTGGTGCATCAGCGCATTCACCAAAGTCCCGGATACATGGCCGGGGGCCGGATGAACCACCATCCCTCTTGGTTTGTTGACCACGATTACGTCACGGTCTTCAAACGCAATGTCGAGCGGAATATCCTCCGGAACAATTTCGACGACCGATGGGGCTGGTATAGCCAGCGAGATTCGGTCTCCCTGGCTTACCTTGTAATTGGCCTTCACCGGCGAATCGTTTACTAGGACATGCCCATCGGCGATCCACAGCTGGACCTGTGAGCGAGATACATCCTCATCGAGTCCTTCGGTGATATATTTATCAATTCGGGTCTTGGCGGACTCGGCGTCGACGACCCACTCTTGAGTGTCCTGCTCCTGCTCGTCCGAATCCATCACATGATCTGTACGCTGCTCGTCCTGCAACATTACTCATTCCCTTCCGTTCCAGAAACTTCTCTTGATGAATGGAGCTTCTCCCGTCTTCCATCCAGAATGGTGTCCAATATGATCAGGCCAACGCCAATCACGATACAGGAATCGGCAATGTTGAATATCGGGAAGGTGTAGTTGCCGAAATTGAATTGAAGAAAATCGACAACCTCGCCCATCAGCAAACGGTCGATAAAATTCCCCAGCGCACCGCCAAGCACCAGCGCCAGCGCTGTCGGCAGCAATTTGCGGCCTTCCTTCGTCATTTTGCGCAGATACCATACAATACCGGCCACGACAGCAATCGTTACGACGATAAAGAACCACAGCTGGTCTTGTAGAATACCGAATGCGGCTCCCCGATTCCTGCTCGATGTAATCAAGAAAAAATTGCCGATGACCGGGATTTGCTCATGAAGCTCCAGCCTCGAGGCGATCAGAAATTTGGTGCCCTGATCGATAAGAAACATCACCAATGCAATCAAATAATATACCACTCGTTTATGTCACTCCGATCTTTACATCTGTCGGTTCGTCCCCGAGTCGGCAAGCTCCTCGAAGGCCGGACAGTAACTCGTCTTATTGTAGCACAGGGGCTCCGACAACGTCCATTCCTCTCCAATGAGGTGAACATTTTCCGTCAGTAAAACAAACCCGCACAGTGCACTATATAGGTAAGAACAAGAAGGTCAACTTCGGACCGGAGAGGAGCCTAACATGTCGCATCTTACTCAGGAACAACTAAGTACCCTGCAGCAGAAACTGATGGAACGGAAGGCTGAGCTCGAATCACGGATGGTACACAACGACCAGCACGGGCTCGGCGAATCGGAGCGGGATAATACAGGCGAGTTATCCCATATCGACAACCATCCCGGAGACTTGGGTACCGAGGTTTATGAAAGAGGGAAGGATCTTGCGCTCCAAGACAGGGTGGATCTTGAGCTGCAGCGCGTCATTTTCGCGCTTGAAGCCATCCACCACGGGCGATACGGTGTATGCGAGACCTGCGGTCAGCCGATTCCGTATGAACGGCTTGAAGTCCTTCCCGATACCAAATATTGCGTTGAGCATACGCCGAAAACGGAAATTTCCAGAGACCGCCCGGTTGAAGAAGAGGTGCTGGCTCCCGCCTTCGGCAAATCCAGCATGGACGAGCATGAGTATGCGGCCTTCGACGGCGAGGATGCCTGGCAGATCGTTGAGAGCTGGGGGAACTCCAATTCACCTGCTTTAGCGGAACCGAATAATATTGACAGCTATAACGAAATGGATATCGAGCACGAGGATGATTTGGGCGGTTTTGTTGAAGTGTATGAAAACTTCGTGGCCACCAACATCGACGGGTCGGAAGTGTTCATCGTCCGCAGCCCGCAGTACATCGACTACCTGAATCGGGGAGAAGGAAGCTACCTGCTGGATCCTCATGCGGAGTCCGACGACGATTCGCTTATCTAATTTGCTCGTGAGCGGGACCGGCAGCAAGCTTGGGGATCCTCTAGGCTGCCGGCCTCTACATACCTCATACTCATACTCATACTCATACTCATACTCATACTCATAGTCATACTCCCACCGGCTTAGTTGCCCGGGGCCTTACCGAAGCTCCAGCTGCCGCTGCACGATACGCACGATATCGGCAATATAGTCTCCGATAATGGGGAGATTGAGCGCTCCCAGAGCTTGAAGCACATAAATAATCGTTGCGGCGAAAAATGTAAATCCGAGCGCAATTCCCACGCCGCGCGCCGTCCCCGCCAGCAAGTTGGTTCCGATCAGCCGCCATGGGCGATTCAGAAGCTGCGTATAATCCGCAATCCTGGACTTTTCAAGCTGCTGTGCGATATCCGTAAGCATCCGGTGGATGGCGTTCAAGCGCTCCTCCTCGTTCATTTTCGCATGCTCCGCTGGATCCTTCGTATCCGTGCGTTCCGCCATGGCACCGCTACCTCCTTGTACACTGGACAGCCTCGGCAATGCGGGCTGGGCCGATCCCCTTTTTCCGAAATCGTGCATAACACGCTCGCCGTGTTCTACAAAAAATACATGGATAGTATGCATCCGCTGCGATCATATCATTCTCCCGAGATCGGCGGCTGCAACTGCCCTCGATTGCCGGAACAAGTCCCTTTGGCTGCCAACAAAAAAGACCATGGAAGCCGCTTTACCGCTCCATGGTCTTGTCGTTCTAAGCAAAGATTTGTGTTCAGGATTATAAGCTATGGGAGATACTGCCCTGTCTAACTCATCCGAATTAAAGCAATCATCCCGATTTTTGTCCGAGGTTTCGCAATCGTCCGGCTTTTCGCGATCATCCGAACTTTCGCAATAATCCCGATTTAAGCAATGGAAATCCCGATTGTCTTTCCACCGAGCTCAACACGTTCCATATCGCCTGCTTTGCCGAAATGCAGCTCATTTACGAGTACATTCTCGCGCAGCACTTGTTCGAATGCCGTAATCGCGGCTTTCAGTTCCTCATCCGTATCAAGAGTCAGATCGACACGCTTCTCGATGGCGAGGTCCAGCTTCTTCCGGGTGTCCTGCACCGCCCGCACAACCTCGCGCACCCAGCCTTCCTGCTCAAGCTCAGGCGTAATGTCGGTGTTGAGGGCAACCGTCAATCCATAACCGGACGCGGAGGCGAAGCCTTCCTTCGCTTTCTTCTCGATCAGCAGCTCTTCCGACGTAATCTGCAGCTCTTCCCCTTCCGGCGAAGTGACGTTCACGCCGCCGTTCTGTACGACCGCACGGGTTTCGTCGCTGCTCATGCCCTTCAGGAAGCCCTGCAGGAAGCCGATATTTTTACCGTACTTTTTACCCGCCACCTTCAGGTTCATCTTCAAGGTGAAATCAACAAAGCCGCTGTCGCTTGTTTCCACGATGATCGACTTCACATTGATTTCGTCCTTGATGATCGCCTCATACCCGGCAAGATCAAATTGACGATCCATCGAGATAATCAGCTCGGAGAGCGGTTGACGCGTCTTGATGCCCGTCTCGTTGCGGACATTGCGCGCAAGCTCGACGATCTGTCTTGCCGTCTCCATGTCCTGCTCCAGCGACTTGTCGATCAGCGCTTCGTCCGCTTCAGGGAAGTCGGCCAAATGCACGCTCTCTCCGCCGCCGAGGTTTACGAAGATATCCTCTGACAGCATCGGCGTAAACGGAGCCATCAGTTTGGCAACGGTCAGCAGCACATGGGTCAGCGTTCCGTAGGCGGCCAGCTTATCTTCTCCGAGGCCGCTGCCCCAGAAGCGGTCCCGCGAACGACGGATATACCAGTTGCTCAGCTCATCGACAAAAGCTTCAATCGCTTTCGCCGCATTCAAGAAGTCGTTCACCGACAGCCCTTTGTCCACGACTTGAATCAAGCTGTTCAGTCGGGACAGAATCCAGCGGTCGAGCTTGTTGTCCGAGCCCTTGAATGGGTGCTCCGCCGGATTGTAGCCGTCGATTCCGGCATATAACGTCAGGAAAGCATGGGTGTTTACAAGGGTATCGATCACCTTCGACTTGGCTTCGCCTACGATGCCCTTGGAGAAGCGTTTGCTGTTCCAAGGCGCACTGTCGGCAAGCAGCGCCCAGCGGAACGCGTCGGTGCCGTATTCTTCGATGATTTCCCAAGGATCGATGACGTTTCCTTTGGATTTGGACATTTTTTGCCCGTTCTCGTCCAGGATATGTCCCGTAGCCATAACCGCCTTATATGGCGCCTTGCCCGTAAACAGCGTCGATACCGCGAGCAAGCTGTAGAACCAGCCCCGTGTTTGGTCAATCCCTTCGCAGATCATATCGGCTGGGAACTGCTGCGCGAATTTCTCGTTATCCTCGAACGGATAATGGTACTGCGCGAACGGCATCGATCCGCTGTCAAACCAGACGTCGATCACTTCAGAGGTCCGTTCCATGACTCCGCCGTCGCAATGCGGACATTTCACCTTGACTTCATCCACGTACGGCTTATGCAGCTCCAGATCCTCGGAGACCTCGCTTACCGCTTGAGCGCGAAGCTCGGCGATGCTGTGCGGCGCAAATTGCCCGTCGCATGTTCCGCACACCCATACATTCAGCGGCGTTCCCCAATACCGGTTCCGGCTGATATTCCAATCCACCAGATCCTCAAGGAACTTGCCAAAGCGGCCTTCGCGCACATGGCCAGGATACCAGGTCACCTCGTTGTTGTTGGCGATGAGCTGATCCTTGACCGCGGTCGTTTCGATAAACCAGCTTTCCATAGCATAGTAGAGCAGCGGCGATTTGCAGCGCCAGCAGAACGGATAGCTGTGCTCGTATTTCTCTTTGCTGTACAGCAGTCCCTTCTCCGAAAGGGTCTTCACGATATCCAGATCGCAATCCTTCACGAAGCGTCCGGCAAAATCCGTGACCTCGTCCGTATACCGTCCCTGACCGTTTACGACGCTTACGAAGCTGATGCCGTTCTCGCGGCATACGCGGTAGTCGTCTTCCCCGTGGGCCGGAGCCATGTGCACGATCCCCGTACCGCTTGCATCCGTAACAAACGATGCTCCGACAACGATATTCGCCTTCTCGGCCTTCACATATGTGAAAGGAGGCGTGTAAGATTTGCCCACCAGCTCGGAGCCTTGAAGCGTGGACAGGACGGTGTACTCGCCCTTCATGACGTCTTCCACCAGGTTTTTCGCCACGATGTAGATGCCGTCCTCCTGCTGGACACGGGCATATTCCATATTCGGGTTCACCGCAAGCGCAACGTGCGATGGCAGCGTCCATGGGGTGGTCGTCCATGCAAGGATGTACTCACCGCTGTCATGCAGCTTGAACTTCGCCGTTGCACTCAAATCCTTTACATCTTCGTAGCCTTGGGCCACTTCGTGGGAGCTCAGCGTCGTCTGGCAGCAAGGGCAGTACGGGCTGACGCGATGTCCGCGGTACAGCAGCCCCTTGTCATGAATCGTCGCCAAAATGTTCCATACGCTCTCGATATAGTTGTTCTCCAGCGTGATATAAGGATGGTCCAGATCGGTCCAGTAGGCAATCGCTTCGGTCAGCTCGCGCCACTTATGCTCATATTCGAACACGCTGGCCTTACATTTCTTGATGAACGCCTCCACGCCGTAATTCTCGATCTCCTGCTTGCCGGAAATGCCGAGCTGCTTCTCGACGCCCAATTCAACCGGAAGCCCGTGCGTGTCCCAGCCCGCTTTGCGGACAACATGGTAGCCCTTCATCGTCTGGTAACGGCCTACGAAATCCTTGATTACCCGGCCTAACACATGACCGATATGCGGTGCGCCGTTAGCTGTCGGCGGCCCTTCATAAAAGACATAGTTCGGCTTGCCCGCCCGGAGCTCGATCGACTTCTTGAAGGTGTTCTCCTTATTCCATTTGTCGAGGATGCGAAGCTCTCTGGCCCGCGCCTTCTCTTTCACGTCAACTCTGTTCATTGCAGATCTTCCTTTCACCAATGTGAGTAAAATTCCCCAAGGGAATAAAAAAAGGCCCTCATCCCGAAAGGGACGAGAACCTGTTCTCGCGCTACCACCCTAATTCCGCCCGCAAATCCAGCCGTGAACGACTGTACCGGGCGACACCTCATATCCATGCCTATAACTACCGGCATGGTCCGATATAACGTTCGGCCGACGGCTCAGCTTACGCACGTAACGATAACGCTTCAGCTTCGCTTCTCCGGGATGATCTTCAGCTCAGGACTGACCGCCGACTCTCAGCAAATGCCGGCTCTCTGAAGGACAATTCCTCTGCCTACTGTTCCCATCAACAAATTTTCGTCTTAATCAATAATATGATATTAGTTATAGACGACTTCAAGGGAAAAGTCAAGGCCGCCCCGGCCTAATACACCTCTTTAGGCTCCAGGCTCGGTTCACGGCTTTCTAAGGACTCCCATCCGTCCTGCTTCAGCAGCTCCAGCTGCGCCTCTACAAGAGAACGGAACCGGGTCCGGTAGATTGATGCCTGCTTCTTGAGCTCTTCCACTTCCAGCGCAATCTTACGGGATTTCCCGAGCGCCTCGTTAATGATCCGGTCCGCGTTCTTCTCCGCTTCCTTCACGATAAGCTGCGCTTCCTTCTTCGCATTATTCTTCACCTCATCGGCAGCCTCTTGGGCTACGATGATCGTCTTGGACAAGGTTTCCTCGATGTTGGCGAAATGATCCAGCTTCTCCTGCATCGCCATCAGCTGATTACCGAGCTCTTTATTCTCCCGAATGACGCTCTCGTAATCTTTAATGACCTGGTCCAAAAACTCGTTGACCTCGTCCTCATCATAACCGCGAATTCGACGGGCAAATTCTTTGTTATGTATATCAAGCGGTGTCAATGGCATGGTGTGCACCTCCTAAATATATGGGCCTCACAAGACGGTTATCCGCTGTATAAGCCAGACCACCCGTCCCTGAGGACAATAGCGGTCATTCTGATTTATCGGCAATTCATTCCGCATTTTAAATGTACGTCCTAAATGATTTCGACAAAAAAACGGCAATTCCTTCAAAGGTCAGACATATTTACCAACCTTGACACGGTACCGCCCTTTCTTCGTCAGGCCGCCGATCTCCAGCACGGCAAATCTGCCCATTCCCTGGATGGAGACGACATCGCCCTCTTTTAAATTGGTTGACGGATCCTCTTCTACCTTCCAGTTCACCCGGCATCGTCCAGCCTTGATCGGAACAACGATCTTTGTCCGGCTGATCCGGTGTGCATCACTGGCAATGCCGTCGAGTCTAAGCGAGGCCACGGTAATGTCCATCGTATCCAGCTTCGTCTCGGCTGCCTGCAGCTTGTCCATCGGCAGAAGCTCAGTCATCACATGCACCCTGTGCACCTGGCTCAGGTTCAGGTTCAGGAATGCGCCGATCTCTTCCGATACGACGGCATGGCATCCGCTTTCGATCACGTGAATATCTCCGAGCTTCGATCGCTTGATGCCGAGGCCGAGAATCGAGCCCATATAATCCCCGTGCTCGAGCTCCAGAAGCTTCTGGTCTCCCGACGTGATGCTGAGCACCTTGATTTTGAAGTCTTCGCCTTCAAGATCGCGGTAATCGGGCGCGATGATGGCGCGTACCCGCTCGGCATCCGCGTAGCCGCCTTCAAAAGCGGCGTGGACGTCAGGGTGCCGGTTCACCAGCGTCTCGAGAATGAAGCGTTGGCGGGGGTCGAGAAAGTCCGTCAGCTTCACCTCATGATACTGTCCTGCGTTGACGACCCATTCCCAAGCCCGATCGACGAACTCGCGCTCGTCTTGGTGAAAATGCTCATAGATGTCCGGCTTCATCGTTCGTCACCCTAGAATGAATTCCAGAATAGCATAAACTCCCCGCTCGGCTAGCTGCAGGACGAACAATGCAATGATCGGGGAAATGTCGATCATGCCCATGATCGGCGGGATAAACCGGCGAAACGGGGACAGATAAGGCTCCACCAGCTTGCCCAGGAGCTCCCCGACAAAGCTCTCCCTCACATTCGGAAGCCAGGACATTAACACATAGATCAAAATCATATAAAAATAGATTTGGAACAGCGTACGTACAATTTGGAAAATTTCTATGGACAAAGTCTAGGTCACCTCATTCTCGTATAGTCATGCTCGTCAGCCAATATCTCTGAGATGGAGCCCTGGATTTCAACCGTATCCGGGGTGCACAGAAA